>JABDGE010000063.1:22383-23119 GCA_013286235.1 Bacteroidota bacterium | reverse complement strand
GGTCGCTCTGTTGACCATACAAGTTTTCTGGCTGGTGTTTGCATTCCTCATGCTCCTGTTCCAGGGGAAACTGTTTTTGAACCCATCCGCCATACCCGGCATGGAGTGGACCCTTGCCCTCCATTCAGCCATCAGCTTTTTAACCAGCACAAACCTTCAGCATTATTCCGGCGAAAGCGGCGCAAGCTATCTATCACAAACCGCCGTATTTACTTTTTTACAATTTGTCAGCGCAGCCACAAGCCTGGCCGCAGGCGTTGCAATCGTCAGGGGCTTAAGACCTGATTCCAATCCCGGCGTTGGCAATTTCTTCAGCGATTTTTTAAAGTCATGCACCCGTATCCTGCTGCCCTTGTCGGTAGTAGTTGCAATAATTTTTATGGTTTTGGGTATGCCCATGACCTTTAAAGGATCGGCAAAAGTTATTACGCTGCAGGGCGACACGGTCAAAGTGGCGAGGGGCCCTGTTGCGTCGATGATCCCGATAAAGGAATTAGGGTCAAATGGCGGGGGCTTTTTTGGGGCCAATGACGCCCATCCTTTCGAAAATCCAAATTTTGCTGCCTTCATCGTACACTTCATTATTGTTTTTTTACTTCCGTTTGCATTTGTGTTTTTTATCGGGTATTACCTCAACAATAAAAAGTTCTCGTGGATGATCTTCAGCGTCATGACAGCAGGGTTTATTATGCTGGCCATCCCGATCGTAAAACAGGAATCGGCGGGCAACCCCCGC
>JABDGE010000063.1:0-22373 GCA_013286235.1 Bacteroidota bacterium | reverse complement strand
ATAAATACGGCGATAACAAGGAAGATAAACATGTTGATCCAGCCGGTGCCCAATCCCCCGTAAAAGGCATCCACCCGCATAACGGCATTAGGGATAAACCAGTCCGCCGGGAATATGGAGGGCAAAGAGGTGCGGTTTGGCGTAAATTACTCGGCCTTATATTGTGCCGAAAATATAGTGATACCCGCCGGTACGGTTGCCGCGGTTCATGATAGTTTTATGCCCCAATCGGATCTGGCCATGCTGGTTGGTATGCAGGTGGATGCCTTTTACGGGGGATTGGGCACCGGCTGGATCAACATGTTTATCTTCCTTGTTATCGCCGTATTTATTGGCACATTGATGATAGGCCGTTCGCCCGAGTTGTTCGGAAAAAAGATCGGGATACCCGAAATGCAGGTCGCGGTGACCGTAAATGTCTTGCAGCTATTTGTGCCGGTTTGTCTTGCCGCTATAGCTTGTTTCATTTACATGAAAGTTGGTAACCATCAACTGGGCTGGTTAACCAATTTGGGCCCGCATGGTTTTACAACAATGTTATACGAGTATATAACCTCCGCGGCGGGCAATGGGTCGAATTTCGCCGGGCTGAACAACAACACACCGTTTTGGAATTTAACAACAAGCCTGGCGATGCTCACCGGCCGTTTTGCCCCAATTATTGGGAGCTTACTGATCATCGGTTTCATGCGCGAAAGAAAGTACATACCTTCGTCATTAGGAACGCTGCAAACAGATTCCTATACGTTCGGCGCTTTTCTGTTTGCAGTGATCATCGTATTGTGCGTTTTATCCTTATTTGTTATTTTAATGGCCGGCCCCATCGCCGAACATTTTTCATTGTTAAAGACAAACAGGTTGTCTGTTTTAACCTTGCTATCTCCGTTTAAATTACTGTCATGATCGACGAGAACAATAAAGAGCAATCCGTAGAGCACTTCCTCGACCTGATCAAACGGTCGCGCCGGGGAAAATTCAAGATATATATCGGGATGAGCGCAGGCGTGGGTAAAACCTATCGCATGCTACTGGAGGCGCAAACGCTCCTGCGGAACGGCATCGACGTAAAAATTGGATATATCGAAACCCATAAGCGAAAGGAAACCGAGGCCCTGGTGGAAGGGTTGCCGTTTATACCACGCCGAAAGCTTTTTTATAAGGGAAAAGAACTGGAAGAAATGGACCTCAATGCCATTATCAACCTGCGCCCCGAAGTCGTATTGGTTGACGAATTGGCCCATACCAATATCGAAGGCAGTAAAAACGAAAAACGCTGGCAGGATGTGGTGGATATTTTAAACTCGGGCATCAACGTCATCAGCGCGGTAAACATCCAGCACCTCGAAAGCCTGAACGAGGAAGTTGTGGAGATCACCGGCACCTCGATCAATGAACGCATACCCGATAATGTTTTGCAAATGGCCGATGAAGTGGTGAATATTGACCTGACAGCCGATGAACTGATAGACCGTTTAAAAGAGGGCAAGATTTACGAATTAGCCAAAGTACCCAATGCACTCAACAATTTCTTCCAAACGGAGCGGATCCTGCAATTAAGAGAACTGGCTTTACGCGAAGTAGCTAACCAGGTGGAGCGTAAGATATACACCGAAGTGCCCAAAAACATCAAATTGCGGGCCGAGTTATTCCTGGCCTGCATCAGCACCAACGAAGAGTCGGCAAAAGTGATCATCCGCAAAACCGCCCGGCTCGCCGCCTATTACCATTCAAAATGGTATGTGCTCTACGTGCAAACCTCCAACGAAAGCAGCGATAAGATCAACCTGGCCTCGCAGCGGCACCTCATCAACAACATGAAGCTGGCGGCCCAATTGGGAGGGGAAGTGCTAAAGATAAAAAGCAATAACATTGCCCGCACCATTTGGGAAACGGCAGATAAATACGACATCACCACCATCTGCCTCGGGAAACCGCACTTTAAGTTCTACCAGTTGGTGCTTAAAACCGCTGTTTTTACACAGCTGCTAAATAAAATGTCGAAAACGCATATTGACCTTGTAATACTATCGTGATGACCATTAAAAACAAACTCCGCATCGGCATAAGTTTTTTATTCCTGCTGGCAATCATCTGCTGCGGCTTATCCATTTATTACGTAAACCGCCTTTCGGGCGACGAAAAAAACATATTGAAGGATAACTATCTTTCAGTTCAGTTTACCAAGAACATCTGCGTGGCCATCGATTCGTCGCAGGGGCCCCTTGACTCCGCGCAAACCAGCACCATCGAAAAAAATATTTGCGGCGAAGAACACGACATCACCGAACCGGGCGAAAGTGAAATGGCTGCGTTGCTGCGGCTGAAATTTGAGGCATTGAAAAAGATCAGGATACCCTCGTCCGAAGCCGATCAGCTTCATTTTGATATCCGGAAGGTTTCATACGGCATTATGCAGCTTAACATGAGCGCCATTGAGCGTAAAAACGCGGCAGCCAAAGCCACTGCCAGCGAGGCAACCGAAATACTGTCATTTGTAGCCACATTTTTATTCCTCGTAGCTTTTACGTTTGTGATCAATTTCCCGGGATACATAGCCAACCCCATCAAAACATTGACCGAAAGCATCAAAGAGGTATCAAACCGCAACTATGAAAAGCAGCTCGATTTCAAGTCGAACGATGAGTTTGGTGAGCTGGCGCTGGCGTTCAACATCATGACGGTGAAATTAAATGAATACGAAAACAGTAACCTTGCCAGTATTTTATTTGAAAAGAAACGGATCGAAACCATCATCAATTCGATGCACGATGCAATTGTGGGGTTAGATGAACGATCCGTGATCATATTTGCGAATGAAGTTGCCTGCACGCTCATTGGCTTGCCCGAAAAAGAGCTGACCGGGAAATATGCGCCCGACGTTGCTTTGGTAAACGACCTGATGCGGAGCCTGTTGGTAAACGATCAGCAAAAAATGAAGATCTATGCCGATTCCCGCGAAAGCTATTATACAAAAGATGTGCTGGCCGTCACCAGCAAGGATAAAGTGATAGGCAAGGTGATCATCCTGAAAAACATAACAGAGTTTCAACAACTCAACGATGCCAAAACTAACTTTATAGCCACGATATCGCACGAATTAAAAACGCCTATCTCCTCCATTAAAATGAGCCTGAAGCTTTTGGAAGACGACCGTATAGGCGATGTGAACCCGGAACAAAGGCAATTGCTTGAAAATATCGATGCCGATGCAAAGCGGTTGCTGCAGATCACCGGTGAGCTGCTGGATATGGCGCAGGTGGAGACTGGCAAACTGCAGCTTAACTTCGGGAGCACCCATCCCGGCAACATCGTCGGCTACGCGGTGAAAGCCTTGAAAACAACGGCCGAGCAAAAACAGGTCACCATCAAAGTAGAATGCGATGCAAACCTTCCCGATGTACAGGCCGACTTGGATAAAACTACCTGGGTTTTGATCAACCTTCTGTCGAACGCCATTAAATACAGCCATGAACGCTCAACTGTCGACCTCGTGGTTAAAATTTACAAGGCCGACGAAATAGAATTCTCGGTCCGGGACCACGGCAGGGGCATCGATCAAAAATATTTATCCCGGATATTCGACCGGTATTTCAAAGTCCCCGGCGCCACCACCGAACAAACCGGCACAGGGCTTGGTCTTGCCATAGCCAAGGATTTTATCGAGGCCCAGGCCGGAAAAATCGGAGTAGAAAGCGAAATAGGCGAAGGAAGCCGCTTCTTTTTCACCCTGAAACGGATCGGCCACAGCGCCGAAAACGTTACGGCCGAAGCAGAAAGCGCAAGTTGATTGGCGAGACTTACGAAGTCTTCAAGAAGGTAAGTCTTTCTACAAGCCAGCTGCTACTGCCATTTCCTCACAACTCCGGACATGAACCATGAACTCATCCCACCTGCTACTGCTACTTAATAAAATCACTTCCCCGGAATCCTATAATAATAAATCGGCGTATACACTCCCTCGCTACATGTATAATACCCTTTCCCATCCGGGGTAAAACCAATGCCCTCTCCTTGCCGTTCCTGTTTATACGGTAAAATTTGCGGCTTCCTTTGCACCGTTTGCCATATCGGTTCGTTATGCTGCCGCTGCCAGTAATAAACTTTGGTATAGCTTTTTATCAGCACCTGCTGCCCGTCTTTGGAGATATCGCCGGCCGTTATCCATTTGAATACCTTGTAACCCGGAAAAAACACCCGGCAGCGCCTCGTCAGCATTACCGTATCATTGGTTTTGTATAAAAGCGGTGTGGTATAAACGCTTACGGTATCCTGTCGTTTTGAAACGATGTAGATGAGCTTCTCGATAGGGTCTATCATCAGCGTTTCGGCATCCTTCGGTCCATCCGGGTATTTAAGGTGAATGGGTGCGGCGGGTGTATGAGTAAGGCTGCCTGTTGCCCATGTCATCTGCTCTTCCATCCGGTAAACGGTCAGGTATTTCCGTACGGAATAGTTATCCCCAATATCCCCCAAATAAACGTAGCTTTTGCCTTTGGCCGGCCCGGGTCCAACAGCTATATCTTCACAGTCGTGTACGCCGTACCGTTCTTTCGGATCGCCCTTAAAATAGATGGTCGACTTAACATCACCCGACGGATAAATGGCAAAAAAGCGGCTCGTATCGCCGCTGTCGTTATGCACATAGTATAGGTTTGGATCGATGCCCGAAGCAGCTATGCCCGATATTTCATCCATCGATTTGAGCTGCAGCCTGCCGACGATATTAGTCTCCTTTTCCATCTTCCGGTGCCGCGCATAGGCGCACAAAAACAAAACAAATACGATGGGTACGATCAGCTTTATTTTTTTCGATGGGCTCATCCTATCAGCCGCTTTAAATTCATTGATTTAATAAACGTAAAAATGCGTTTTTAGTGTGAGAGAAGGTTAGAAACCGGGGAAATGGTCCGAACTGTTGATACCAATAATTATTGAATGCGATTAACCAATCAGTAAGCCAACCGTGAAAAACAGAACTTATATTTGAGATTTTCACGGTGAATTTCGACTGGCCTGCGCTTTTATTCAACAAAAAAGGCTGGATAACCTATCCAACCTTTAAAATCTTCACAAACCTTTTACCCGCTTTAAGCCTCAACCAGCTCTTCATCCGGTTTGGACACGTCGGTCAAAGCAACTTTACCGCGCTCTTTTCTAAGGATACGATGAAATAATGATATTTCCTTATCAAACAGGAACCGGAAAAAAAGCTTTGTCCACGATTTATGGTAATACAATGTTTCGTAGTATTCCGGGGCGCTTTTCTTTAACTGCGGCAGCCTGTTCCACGGGATCGACGGAAAATCGTGGTGCTCATTGTGAAAGCCTACATTAAAAGCAACTGTGTTTAACGGCCCATAGTAGCTGTAAGTCTCCTGGTCAACGTCATGCGTTAAATAATGCTCCTGTACCCACCGGGCGCCAAGCGGATGTAAACCGATCGAAAACCAGAAGCTGATAAACAAAAAGCCAAGGGAATGCCATCCCATAAAATACCATATGGCAACGTTAAATACCACCTGTATGATGATGTTGGTGATAAGCATGCCGTCAAAAAGATCGATCTCCCTCATCCGCGATACCCGCGTACCCTGGAAAACAGGAAAGAAAAACAGCCAGAGTACCTTACCGAAAAAGTAATTATTGATGAGTTTGGCTTCCCATTTATTGGGCAGGTCGGCGTCCAGCTCGTGAATACCCTGGAAGGAATGATGCTTGATATGATATTTCTCAAACGAAGCATAGCCCGGCATCACGTGCGGCAGGTTAGCTACAAACCCCGCTACACGGTTGGCCGTACGGCTTTTAAAAAGCAGATTGTGTACGCACTCATGTATCATTACAAATAACGCGTGGTTGGCAAAAGCGCCATAGAGGTAAGCCGCCGCAAAAATAAGCCACCATGATTGGTCGCGCAGTAGCCAGGCTAACCCGATCATTGAGCCTACCAGGCCCAGGATCACCAGCATCGTGTAAGGGTTTTTTCCGATAAGGTCCCGCAGGTGGGGGAATTCTTTTAGCATTTGTTTGGTACGGATACGGTGAGGTTCGGAGGCCTCGGAGTAAACAAAGTCGCTTCTTCTTGTCA
Organism: Bacteroidota bacterium; assembly: GCA_013286235.1. GTDB lineage: Bacteria > Bacteroidota > Bacteroidia > Sphingobacteriales > Sphingobacteriaceae > Mucilaginibacter. The sequence continues at coordinate 16,285 of JABDGE010000063.1, read as the reverse complement.
TGGAATTAATTAAGGGGCACCGGGATAAATATAGTGATATGTAACAGAATTATTAGACTAATATTAATTTTGTCGATAAAATTAAGGTTAATTAAATTAACTCAAAAATAAAATTTCATCCCCGGCACATGTTATTTTAACAAATGAACGGTTTTTTCCTGCATTTAAAAAACAATTTCGCCCATTTAATTTAACAATATCGGTCCACATCCAAAGAAAAGCCGCACCTTCATTTATACGATCAAGAGTCAAAATACAAGAATGAGGAACCAGGCTAACGAGGTAAATTCCCGCCAATTGCAGCTAACAAAAGACCCAAACGGCCCAATTCCATCTCCTTTCGACAATTTGCCCATCCCATCCTTATTCTTCCTGGCTCGCGATTCTTCCGCCTCCTCATGCTACTGCCACTCGGCTCTTGGTTCTTGACTCTTACTTCTTCAACTGCAAACTGGCACTGCCTACTGCCAACTAATCTCTTGGTTCTTGGCTCTTAATTCTAGGTTCTCACTAAGTAATTGCTCCCGAATTCTCCGGAAATTTGCCCGAACGGTAAAATATCCGCATCAAGCTTGGCAGTACGATCAGCAGTAAAGGCAACGCCGATAAAAATCCGCCGATAACGGCAATCGCCAACGGTTGATGGAGTTGTGCACCCGCCCCGATTCCCAGCGCCAGCGGCATCAGGGCTATGATCGCTCCAAGTGCAGTCATCAGTTTTGGCCTTAAACGGGTGGAGATCGAATAAATAATTGCCTCGTCAATGCTGTTCTCCAGGTTATTAGCCAGGTTTTGAAGGGCGCGCTGCTTAAATTGCAGAAAGGTGAATATCGCGTTTTCGCCGATGATACCCACAATCATGATCAAGCCTGTATAGCTTCCAACATTTAACGGTGTTTTGCTGATAAACAGCCCCAGCAAGCTTCCCGATATCCCTAAAACCCCAACAACCAATATCAGCACCGCTATCCTGAACTGCCTGTACAGGAATAGAATTACAGCGAAAACCAACAGGCTGGAGGTGATCAGGATAATAAGCAACTCCTTAAAGGACTGTTGCTGCTGCGCGTAATCGCCGCCGTACTCAACATGGTACCCTTGCGGCAAACTAACTTTTTGCCTGACGTTTTTTTGGATTGCCGGTATCACCGAACCGAGGTCGCTGCCTTCCAGCCGGGCGCTTACTATACCAACAGATTGAAGGTTCTCCCGGTTCACCTCCGCTTCGCCTTGCTTCAATTCAACGGTGGCCAGGTCTGTAATCGGAATGAGTTTACCGCCGGGTAAAAAAACGGTTTGATTTTGTATGTCGTTTACGGTAAGGTTGCGGTTACCGGGGTAAACCATCCGGATGGGTGAAAGCTGTTCCCGTTCGAGTATATTACCGATAACATTTCCTTCCAATGCCGACTGGAGTTGGAACTGCAGGCTTGCCGGCGTAATATTATATTGTGCGAGTTTACTATAGTTCGGATCGACGCTTACCGATGGCCCCGCAATAACTATACCGTCGAAAACGTCCGCCGTGCCTTTAACTCCTTGCACTACATCGGCTACCTGTTTCGAAAGGCTTTGTAATTTCTGCGGATTATCGCCAAATATCTTTATCTCGATCGGTTGTACCGAAGTCGTCAGGTCACCGAGCATATCGGTTATAACCTGTCCAAAGTCGATCCTTAGCACCGGCTGACTCATTTCAATTTTCTTGCGCAGATCACTGATCACTTCTTCGGTCGTCTTATCGCGCTTTTTCTTTAGTTGGATCAGGTAATCACCACGGTTAGGTTCGGTAATAAAAAAGCCCATTTCCGTCCCGGTTCGCCGCGAGTAAGCCTCTACTTCAGGTTGCGCAATAATGATCTTTTCAACCTGCTGAAGCATCCGGTTGGTTTCATCCAGCGAGGTACCCGGCGGCGAATTATAATCCAGCACAATGCTGCCTTCATCCATATCCGGCAAAAAGCCTGTTTCCAACAGCGGCGGCACAAAAACGATAACGCATACGGCTCCTGCAATTAAAATCACACTCATCACCGGCCGCACGATAAACCACCTCACCCAGCGCTGTTTTTTTACGTGGTGCTCTTCGGCAGGCGCTTCGGCAGGGATGTTTGGTTTGTGCCGGCTTAGGAAAATGTAAACCGTCGGCAGCCCTATCCAGGTCACAAAAAATGAGCACACCAGGGTGATGATCATCGTATTGGTAAGAACCTTAAAGTAAGCGCCGGCCACACCTGTCATGAGCAAAAAAGGGATAAAGATCACAATGGTGCTTATCGACGAACCCACCATGGCCGGGAAAAGGTAGTCAATGGCCGTTTTTACCAGCTTTAGCGGATGTTCGCGCGGATGTTCCTCGTGCGTACGGTGAATTTGTTCCATCACCACGATCGCATCGTCAATAATTAACCCAAGCGCTGCGGCAACGGCCCCAAGCGTCATGATGTTGAAGGTATAGCCGATAGCATACAAAACGATGATCGTCAGGCCAAGCGTTACCGGAATGGTGATCAAAATAGTTGCACTGGCTTTCAATGACCGCAGAAAGATGATGGCCACAATGATAGCAAGCAGCAATCCTATCCAAAGGCTGTCGCTCACGCTCTTAATAGAGTCGTTAACAAAGTCGGCCTGCTCATAATAAGGTTTAATGGTTACATCCCGCGGCAATATTTTTTGTAATTCGGCCACCTTGGCATCCATATCCGCCGAAAGCGACACCAGGTTTGCATTGGGCTGCTTGATGACGGCAATCAACACACCTTCATGCCCGTTTGCGTTAATTCGGGTGTACTCGATCCCCTCCTGGATAGCTACGTCCGAAAAGTCTTTCAACCTGATCACCCGTTTCTTGTTGTTGCTGATAACCAGGTTGCCGAGCTCATCCATCGCATTGATGGTAGCGTCCGTCACCGTAAGGTAAAGCATTTTATAGTCGGACAGGTATCCTTCCGACTTAACAAAGTTGGTATTGCTTAATGCGGTACTGATGATGTCCGGCGTAAGGCCGAGCGCACTCATTTTCTGCTTATTTAAGGTAAGCCAGTATTCTTTGGCTTTGCCGCCGATCACCCTGATTTCAGATACCCCGTCAACCTGCGACAAAAAAGGCTTCACCGTGTAGGTTGCCAATTGCCGCAACTCGATAGGCGACCTGTTTGGCCCCTCCAGCGTATAGCCGCTAACCGGCAATATGGAAGGGTTCATCTTCTCAACCGAAATGCTCACATCTGCCGGCAGATCATTTTTTATCTCGTCGATGCTGGCCTGCACCTTTTGAAGACTCACATCAATGTCGGCGCTCCAGTCCATAAAGGCGGATATTTCACAGCTGCCGCGGCTCGTAGTGCTCCGCACCATTTGCAGGTCGGGGACAGTTTTAATGGCATTTTCAAGCGGCTTGGTAACTGTTACCATCATTTTGTTAACCGGCTGCAAGCCCTCGTCGGCAATCACCTTTATTTTGGGGAAGGTTATTTCTGGAAAAAGCGACGTTTGCATTTTGGAGTAGGTAAAAACCCCGCCCATGATGATAATGGCCAGCACCAGCGTGATCGGCTTCCGGTGTGTAATAAAAGTATCTTTTACCGGGGTCATTGCGTTATCACTTTAACTTTCGCTGTATCCGTTAGCCCGTAATTGCCCGTCAGCACAATTTTATCCTGCGGTGTAAATGTTGGCGATAAAATTTCCACCCTGTCGCCTGCCTGGATACCTTCCTTAACCGGCACTTTTACAGCGGTCGTCGGGTTGATCAGCTTCATTACCCAAAATTCCGTCTGCGTCTCGTTAGAGAGTATGGCAGCCTTTGGAAGCGAGACAGTTTTTACCTTTGCCGACTTCACTATCCTTGCTTTTGCCACCAGGTTTTCAGGAATCTGCTTGCCCGGGCTTACCTGCAAAACAACCCCCTGTGTTTGCGAAACCGTATCAACCGTGGGCATAAACGACTTTACCGTACCTGTCAATTTTTCGCCCCCGGGCAATGTTAAGCTAATGGCTTGGCCGGGCTTTACATATTGGTTCAACTCGTAAGGGAGCTGCATCAGGAACACAAAGCTCGAACGGTCGCTGATAATGGCCAGTTGTTCACCGTCCTGCACATAGTCGCCGGTTTGATGGTTTAGTTGTGATACATAACCGGATGCTGAAGCAACGATCTTATTAACCCCCGAAAACTTAAAGCTGGTATCCAGAACGTTGATACTGTTGCCGATTGTTTGCGCTTCCTTGGTTTTTATGGTGAACAGCAGTTGCCCTTTGTTAACGTTTTGTCCGGGAACGACAAATGCCTCTTTTACATACCCGTTCGCATTGGACTTAATATAGTTTTTTTGAAGGGTTGTCGAGGTGGCATTTAAATCGGTATAATCCGTAAGCGTACTGTCAACTACGCTGGTTACTGTTACGGGTGTTTGCGAGGCAACTTTTGCATCATCGTCGTCTCCGCCTCCGGTATCCTTGCTGCCGCAGGAGGACAGCAGCACCGGGGCTGCCAGCGCAACGTAAAGCAACGTCCTGGCTAAATATTTTCGGGTGAATGTTTTCATGTTACCGGTTCCAGTAATTAAGCTGGTTTATCAGTTGTAATTTATTGATGTTCGTCGTTGTTCGCAAGTTTTTTATCGTCAGGTAGTTGTTCACTGCCAAAATCAGGTCGGCTATTTTCACATCTCCGGTCTGCAAAAGTTCGGTATCCACTTTGATCAGGCTCTCGGAATATTTTATCTGCTCATCTATCTGGTTTAACAGGTTTTCATTTTCGTTGATCTGCTGATTCAGCTGCGCAATTTGCTGGCGGTATTGCGTATTAAAAAAGGCCTTGTAGTTCTCCCGGGTCTCTTCTTCCAGCGAAATTTTACGGTATTGCATCTTGCGCTGGCCTCCGTCGTAAATAGGCATCGTAAAACTAAAGCCAGCGCTAACGCCGAAGTTTTTATAAGCCTGGCCCATAAAATCCGAATTATAGCCGCCATCGGCGTTCAAATTTATTTTGGGCTTATAGGCAAAATCCACCAAATCACGGTTGTTTACCAATTTTAGACTGTCCAGATGGTATTGTCTGAAAAATACGCTGGTTGCAGGATCGGGGAGCTGTGCTTGCTGAAGCCCTGGGTCGGCCAATTCTATCATCGAAGTGTCGGCAATTCCGGCCAGGTAATTAAGTGTAGTATAGTCGTTTTTATAAAGCAGGCGCGTTTGTAAAAGCGTGAGCTGCTGCTGTTTTAATGTCACCAAAAAGGTTAGGTAATCACTTTGACGATATACATTTGAGCGGGTTAGTTTTTTCAGCAGTTGCTCCTCTTTGCTAAGCAGATCTACCACTTCCCGGTTAAACCGGTACTGCAGCAGATCGCCGTACGCAGTAATATATTGCGTGGTAATAGCCTTCTTAAGATCCTGTTCCGAAATTTTAGAAGCATTGCCAAGCGATTGAGATTGCAGGGTGATGGCTTGCAGCTGGGCATTTAAATTCCCCCTGGTTACTATCGTCTTACTGACGGCCATCAATGCATTTAAGGTATGTTCATTGGTTATCGCTTCCGAATAACCATAGCCGCCAATGATCGGTGCGTACAAGCCGCCGCTATTGGCGTTTACCTGGGGTTTATAGCCTGCAAGCAGTCGAAGGCTGTCGATGGAATTGGATGCAACCTGGTTTCGCAGGTCCTTCAACAGGGGGCTGTTATTTTTGGCAATATCAAGATAATGGTCAAGGGTGTATGTTTGGGCTGAGCAAAGCGAACAGGCAAAAATTGTAATAAAAACAACAATGAAAAACTTCATCCGGCATTCCGATAAGGACAACATTCAGCTAAGCTATCGTTAAATTTTGGATTTTTTTGGGATGACATTGTGAGCGATTCATTGAGTGGATCACTAATGTCATGTCAAATTACTTTTGTCTGTATCGCGTAACCTTGTAACTTGACCATAAAAACAGCATCGTACGTTATAAAGTAACGCTAACCTCCCTGGAGCGGGAACAGTTAGAAGCCATAATAAAAAAAAGGCAAACACAGTTCACTTCAATTTCGCAATGCATGTATTTTACTCAATTGTGACGATGGGGTTGATGGTCAAAAAGTATTCGATGAGCAAATAGCTCAAATACCTCAAATTACAACCAAAACAGTAGAGCGATTAAAGCAGCGTTTTATTGAAGAAGGATTTGAATTCTGCATGGATCGCAACCTGTACCCTGAAGTAAAAGTAATAAAAACAGATGGTGATTTTGAAGCGCATTTAGTAGCAACGAGGTGTAGCAAGGAGGTGAGAAACACTATGGCGCACCTTAATTCCTGGGACGTTCTTTGGCTTTTAGCTTTCTGCCTTCCGCTTTAAACTCACAATGCCCGTAGCCGGCCCTCAATACCCCGGATTTTGCTTCAACTTCCCGTTACTTTGAACTATTTGCTGCTGTGGAATAGGGTAAAGTTCGTTTTTACCTGCTGTGAATGTACTATTGTCCAATACCGGGTTATCAATACGGGTATCTGCCTGGATATGGGCATTTTCGATTCCGGCCATATAACGTGCCGGCTCGGGGCCGCCATAGATAGGGTCCCAGCGTTGCAGGTCGAAAAAGCGGTGGCCCTCCATACCGAATTCCAGTTGTTGCTCCATATGTACCGCTTCGCGGGCATAGGCCTGTCCGTTGGCGGCAAATTGTCCGCTGTAAAGGCTGATGACATAGTTAGCCGCCGGCGTTGAGGTAAACCCGGCTGCTGGATTATTGTTATCCTGGTAAGTATGCACCCAATATTCCGGGTGCGATGCCATACGGCCTCTCACTACGTTTACATCGGCCTGGGCGGCGGATAATTGGTTCAGTTCTACTTCGCATTCCGCACGCCACAACAATACGTCGGCAAAACGTATCAGATTAAAATTGTTGGCGTTGTCCTGGTTAGTTACCCAGCCGGCAAAATTCTCGCTGGATGCAGTCTGCTGCGAATTATAAAACAGGTTTTTGATAGGGTTATATGGAACCTGGTCCCCGCGCGACCAGGATTCGCCCTGGCAAACGCCCCAATCCAGGTAGGGGATCCCGCGGCGGCCTACTGTCCAATCGAGCCGTGGGTCCAGGTTGGTAGCCGGCGGCATAAATGCGTCCACTGCAGAAATGCCGTGATCATTAGGCAGATTGGTTAAATTATAATTAGGCAAAGTGGCCGATACCGTTATGGTACCGCCGTTGCCGGTGTAATCTGTTACGCTAACCGTGGTGGCCCCCAGCATCGGCAGGCCATTCGCATCGGTTTTAAAGGCATTGGCCAGTGTGTACGAAGGTTGATCGAAGCCGCAGCAGGACGTGTACGTCCCAATAGGGTAGTTTGATGCACCGCCTGGGTCGCCGTTAATATTGTCGGGTCCGCCGTGAACTGATAGCTGAATCGCGAAAACGCTTTCGGGATTATCGCGCCTGGCGAGGTTAAAGTTATCCTCATACGGCCCAAGGGCGTATTTCACCCCGGTAGTAGTTTCGCCATTGGTGATCACGTCGGTTAGCAGCGGCAAAGCTTTGGCATATTGATGGTCCCAAAGGTATGTCCTGGCTAAAAATGCCTCGGCAGCATAATAGTTGCTGCGGCCTGCCTGTGGTTGCGTTTTGGGCAAGGCCGTCATCGCGGCAGCAAAGTCGGCTTCTATCTGCGTCCATACCGGGCCGGGGTTACCCTCATTTGCGCTGTTTGCCGTTTCGTTGATATAGGGTACGTTCCGCCATAATTTGGCGGCTTCAAAATGATAAACGCCGCGTAAAAACCGGGCCTCGGCAGTTACTTCGGCAGCATAAGCGGTTGAAACCGAACCGTCTTTAACCAGGGGGAGTTCCTTTAGTACATTATTGGCGTCCGCAACGCCATTGTAAAGGGCGACCCACTTCGCCTCAAAATAAACGTTGGTGGCATCGGCACTGTGTTGTTCTATCCCTTCCATGGGCTGTTGGTCAGCCGTGATTGAACCTTTATAAGCATCATCGGCGCCAATTCCGCCGTAGATCCAGTTGGCGGCGGTTGATTGCCACAAGCCATAGGCTGAGTCGGGCATGTTGGTATAGCCGTCAAGGCTCGCGTACGTTTTCATTAATAAGGCATCAACCCCGGATTTATTAGCAGGTACATTATTATTTGCGGGATTTGTCGGCAGCTCGTTTAGCGCCCTTTTGCAGGAGTAGGTCAGGATAAGCGAGACAGCCAGGAGCGGTATCATTAATTGGTAAGGTGTTTTCATAAATTTAGCGTTGGCGTTATGGTTATAATTACCAATACGTTACGTTTTAAAAGAACATTACAGCGGCGAAAAATAAGTTATGGGGATACCCGGGATGCCGGTAGACGGTGTCAACGGATTGTTATGCTGGTTTCTCCGACTACCGGTTGAAATTCCTAATGACCGGCTACCCGCCTTCCTTGCTGAATCAGGCTCCCGTCAGTTTGGCTGCCTAAACGAAGACCACCCGATAGATCGGGGCTGTAGCAGTGGCATAAAAAAACGGGACCATCATCATTGATAGTCCCGTTGTATGGGCCGGCAAATGCGTAATTGATCTTACGCGGGCCGGGCCTTTATTCAGTTTTCTTAACTGTAGTGGTAGTAGTTGTTTTTGTAGCCGGCGTACTATCCGTTGTTTTATGGATAGTTTTGTGGTAAGTGTGTACCGGCTTATGATAGGTTGATGCGGTATGGGTATAGTGGTGCGTTACTACATTAGCGGTAACAACCGGTTTGGTTTCGGTAATGGTAGTTACTTCGGTTGTTGGGGGTGCCGGTGCGGGAGCTGGCGCCACCACCGGTGCAGGCGCCGGCGTACGTACAGTATCATGCACTACAACAACTGTTGGCGGAGCTGGTTCGGGTGCAGGCGGCGGTGGTGTAACTATCACTACAGGTGCGGGCGCGGGTGCCGGCTTTAATCGACCCGTCACCGCCCCATCCGCTGCGCCATTAATAGCATCGGGAGTTCCTGTGCCTGTCACCTTAATTTTTGTTATTGTACGCCCATGAGCGCCTTTTCTAATCTTCTTTTTAACTTCGATTTTGTTTTTTGTAGTGTCCTGGGTTTGAGCCTGTGCAGTTTGGGTTGTCCAAATCATGCCGGCAACAAATAATATTAATATTAAACTGATCTTTTTCATAACGGTGTATGTTAGTTATATATGTTATTATGTAACATAGTCCTTACAATATTGTTTTTTATTTTATTTATTTAATCTAAAAGAAATAATCAATGTCTTCCCGCTGTTTGTAGGCTTCGTTTACTAACCTTGATGTCCGTCTGTGTCTACGAATTGTGGTGCTCGTACTCTGACTACCGCTTCTGGGGTGTACTGCGTGTACTAATAGTAGGCGTACATAATTGGCTATTCAATGAATTATTCATTATTTTTGTGCATGCAAACACTTGAGATAAAGGTGCCTGAAAACAAAACCCGGCAGGTTAAGGAATTCTTAAAAGAGTTGGGTGTTACTGTTAAAGTAAAAAAAGAAAAAAACATCCCAAATGCCGATACGATTGCCGCCATGGATGAGTTGAAAGCCGGCAAGGGTAAAAAGTTTAAAAATGTTGAGGAACTTTTCAGCAGCATCTGATCCCCGATATGTTTGCAATAGTTACCTCAACCAAATTCCTCAAAGATTTAAAATTACTTAAGAAACGCACTGTTAACGATTTCCATACCTTACAGCAATTAATAGGAGTTCTCGCCGAAAAAGGACACGACGGACTCGAAAAAAAGCATCGCCCACACAAACTTAGCGGCGAATGTAAAGGCTATTGGGAATGCCATGTAAAACCTGACCTACTGCTTATCTGGGACGAAAATGAACAAATAAACCTGCTCGAATTGGTTCGAACCGGTTCACACGCTGACTTATTTTAGTGTACCCACATATCGGATCAAATCCACCCTCTGCCAAATCCACTTGCTTTTAAAAATTTGATTTTATTAATTTTGCCTCATGGCCGTCAGCGTAATATCCGAAATTCCGGGAGTAAATATGGAAGACCTGAAACTGAAAGGTTTTAAGGTCCATCAACTGCCTGCATCCGTAGATATCCCGGTTTCGCGTGCGAGGCGCGATTTTTATAAGATGGGCGTGGTGACCGGCGATATGACGGTTTATTATGGCGATAAGCTATTAGAAATAAATGGCACCGTACTATTTTTTGTTAATCCCAGGGTACCACATTCCGTTATTCGCCGTTCAAAAAACACAACCGGTTATGCCTGCCTTTTTACCGAAACTTTTATCACCAGCAGGGAACAAAGCGGGATATTGAAAAACTCCCCCTTATTCCACTTCGGCGACACACCCATAATTCCGCTCAACAGCGATCAGGCTGCGTTTATGACCGTTCTGTTCCAAAAGATGCTAACTGTGCACAGCGGTGATTATCCACACAAGGGCGAGCTGATCAGGAGCTGCATAGAACTCATCATTCACGAAGCATTGCGGATACAGCCATCGCAAAACGGAGCGCAATTCAAAAACGCAGCTACCCGGATCACCCGTTTATTTATGGATCTGCTGGAAAGGCAATTCCCCATCGAGCGTGCCGGCGAACCCCTCCGGCTGCGAACCGCGCAGGACTTTGCCCTTGGCCTCTCTGTACACGTCAACTATCTTAACCGCTCTGTAAAGGAAGTTACCGGCAAGCCTACATCCATGCACATCGCGGAGCGAATAACCGCCGAAGCAAAAGCCCTTTTGCAGCACACCGACTGGAGCGTGGCCGACATTGCCTATGCCCTCGGTTTCGGGTATCCAACCTACTTCAACAACTATTTCAAGCGTGTCACCGGCACCAACCCCAAATCGCTTAGAAAAGAAAAGGTTTGAAAATCATACTTATTGGTTTGATTATCGTTAGCGGCGTCCAGGTTTTAACCGGAGATTTGTGGGCAGTGAGTGGTGAATTGCAGTGGCAGTGGCAGTGGCAGTAGCAGTTGGTTAAAGTTCTTGGCTCTTGATTCTTGGCTCTTGATTCTTGACCCGCATTAATAGACTCAATATAAATAATAACAGTATGAAAATTTTAATCACGGGCGCTACCGGAAAAGTAGGCAGCAGGTTTGTTCCGAGGATGTTGGCAAAGGGTTATGAGGTCACAATCCTGGCGCGTGATGCGGCGAAGGCATCGGCATTGGCGGAGCTCGGCGCCAGGGTTGTTACCGGGGATTTATATAATACAGCTGCTTTGCCGCCCGCGGTGGAAGGTATAGACGCGGTGATACACCTCGCTGCACTTTTCCGGACATTTACGGATAATGACGGTATAATAAAGACAAATCATGCCGGAACTGTAGCGCTGGCAAATGCAGCAATTGCGGCAGGTGTAAAAAGGTTTATTTTTGTGAGCACGGGCAATGTATATGGATCGGGCTACCGGCATCCCGCGAAGGAAAATGACCCGGTTAACATTAACGACCCCAGGCCATACTCCTCCAGCAAAATTGCAGCGGAGCAGGAACTCATTTCGCTTCATAAAAACACAGGCTTTGACGTACGCGTGCTGCGGTCGGGTTTTGTGTATGGCGATAAAGATCCGCATATTGAAGAGATCATACCTTTTCTGAAAAAAATGAAACGCCATTCCGGGTCGAGGATGCACATGGTCCACCATTTGGACGTTAGCCAGGCCTTAACTTTACTATTGCATACCGACGGGTTAAACGGAGAAATATTCAATATTGCCGATGATGCGCCTATTACCCTGTATGAACTTGCTGATTCTGTCGGGCAAGCAACTGATGCCTTTGACCCGGAAGAAGAGCCGCTGAACGATCCCTTTGAAGGCATAATGGACATTTCAAAACTCCGGAAAATGACCGGCTTCAGGCCATTGGTGCCAAGCTATTATGTAGCGCGGGATTTGGATATTTTGTAAAATAAGCCGCCCCCGCCATGACCGATGGATTAGACGATTTCGTACATCACCGCTAAATCACCCCCGCCCATTAGGGATGTGCTCCTTTTACAGAACTTAAATAACTGCTTACAAAAAATTAATTTTAGCATTCACTAAGGTTTCCCAATCCCATGCGACTAATTGTATAAATTTCAATAATTGACAGAGCAGTTCATTTTATTAATAAGCAATAACCAGGGCCTGATCATCAAAGTTTGCAATATGTATTGCAATGGTCGCGAAGATAAAGAGGACCTTTTCCAGGACATTGTACTACAGCTTTGGCGCGCCTACAGCTCATTTAACGGCGACTCAAAAGTTTCAACATGGATCTACCAGATAGCGCTTAATAACGCTATCACCCGCCTTCGAAAAGAAACCAAACGCGAAAAATTCACCGGACTTGACGATAATGCTTTTGAAATAGCCGCTACCGACAATAAAGAAGAAAACGAACAGGTACTCCAAATGTATGAAGCTATAAAAAAACTATCCGAGGTGGAACGGGCCATTACCATGATGTATATGGACGATTATAGCTACAGGGAGATCGGCGGGGTGATGGGTCTTTCCGAATCGCACATTGGGTTTCACCTAAATAAAATACGCGCCAAACTGAGAATAATTGTAAACAAGGGATAATATGGAACTGGACGAATTTAAAGCGCACTGGAACACAATCCAGGATAAAGAATTTCAACAACAGAAAATTTCACCGGAAAAATTAGAGCAAATTATTATGAACACAACAGACACATTAGGCCAAATGCACGCAAAAAGCATTTATTGGAGAACATTGAGCAAACTTACTATCCGGATTTTACTTGGCGTACTGGCAGTAGTTTTCCTGAGCATACTTATAACAGGTATTTACACGCATAGACTGGCTGGTGTCCTGGCGCCTATTGGCTACCTGGCTATACTGGTGCTCTATTGTGGTATTACCGTATGGGTATATAAAAAGCAGGAACAGCTATTTACCATAAACAATGGTGGCGATGTAAAAGCAACCCTTAAACAGACTATTACCGGCTTCAAAAGGTTTTATTGGCTGGTTAACCTAATTTACCTCTTTTTATATCCTGCATACTATTATGCCGTGATCAAAGTACTCATACCTTACTGGCATCCGTCACCACAAGCTATTTTTATAACCTGCGCACTTGCAACTGCTATATCATTGATAGGCGGCCATTGGTATTACAAAGGTAAATTCTTTAAAAAGCTAAAGTCGCTTGAGGCAAATTTGGAACTTTTAGAAAGTTAGCGATCTTGATCGGCCGACACTGATCCGGACAAGTTAGGTGCAAAAAGCTTTTGCCCAATGGTGAATATGCTTTTGGCTTCGCTGCGCATTGATCCGGAACCATTGATCGTGACCGTTGTAAAGGTTGTTTGGTTAAAAAGTTCGCCTTCGTGTAGCGTTGGCACACGGGCAAGCGTAATAATGACAAACGCGGTTATAAAGTAACCGTAGTTTTATAGAAACCTAATTTCAACCATACTTCGTGAAAGCCTTTTACTCATTTCTATTATTTGCGCTTTTAGCAGCATCCTGCAAAAAGGAGCCGGTAAACCAGTTGTCACTTTTACCCCCGGCCACGCAAAACGGCGCTAACACTTTGGGATGTTTAGTAAACGGGGACGCTTTTGTACCGAAAAACGGGGGTCTTTTTTCAGGCCCCCCTATAAAGTGCCAGTATGGTTTTTCCGAACACGGTTATATATTTTCTATTGGCGGCGGCAGTGAAGACAAGTACGGCTCGATATCATCAGTAGCAATATCAACTGATAGCCTGTCGATCAGCGAAGGAGAAACTTTGCCCTTAACCAAATCATTTACCCCGGGCATGGCCTTCGCCGACTATGCTGGCGGCAATTCGGTGAGTGTATCATCTTACACCACTAATGCTTACGCAATCGGGCAGCTAACAATTACGCATTTGGATTCGATCAACCTGATCGTATCAGGAACCTTTCAGTTTAACGCTGTAGATAAAAGTGGAGACACTGTGAGAATAACGAACGGCCGTTTTGACGTGCACTATATGCCATAAACAAACTGCCGGTTTAAGCGCGTCGCTTGAACCCAAACCTCTGTCAGCGTCCCGCTGACGTCGCTGGTGATTTTCAACACGATGACTTTCCACCTTTGCCGGCGTCATCACCTGCAAACCACACCCCACCTTCAGCGACAGAATAAATCATCAATTTCAGCACCACATCCCTCTCAAACCCCAATTTTGCTAATATCTTTAGCCTAAAAAACCTATCTTTACGCTTAATGGATAATGCTGCACTCGAACTCGCCCGCTCTTACGTGGATACCACCAACACCCTTATCTTCCTAACCGGGAAGGCCGGTACCGGTAAAACCACCTTTTTGCGCGAGGTGCGCCAGTCCTCCAAAAAGAAACTGGCAATCGTTGCCCCAACAGGAGTGGCGGCGATCAATGCAGGCGGGATGACCATCCATTCGCTGTTCCAGCTGCCTTTTGGGCCTTTACTGCCTAACACAGCCGAGCGGCCTGAGTTGCACTACAATGCCGAAAAACGTGCGCTGCTGCAAAGCCTGGAACTGCTCATCATCGACGAGATCAGCATGGTGCGCCCCGACGTCCTCGACCAGGTCGATCTCATCCTGCGCAACGTACGCGGAAACCAGCATCCCTTCGGCGGCGTACAGCTCCTGCTTATCGGCGACCTGGCACAGCTGGCGCCGATCATCCGCGAGGAGGAATGGACACTGCTCCGCCCTTTCTACGCAACGCCTTATTTTTTCAGCAGCCTCGTGCTGCAGCAGGCGCCCTATGTCCGTATCGAGCTCGACAAGGTGTACCGTCAAAGCGACGAAAGTTTTATACATATCCTGAACGAGATGCGGGAACAGGGATTGTCGGCCCAAAGCATCGACCGGTTAAATGCCCGTTACTTGCCCGACTTCCGGCCCAGCGCGGACGATCCTTACATTACCCTCACCACGCATAACCGCACCGCGCAGGCCATCAACCAGGAATGGCTTGACGCGCTGGATACGCCTGAAACTATATACAACGCCACCATTCGCGGCGAATTTCCCGGAGATGCTCATCCCACTGACGTTAGCTTAAAGCTTAAGCCCGGCGCTCAGGTGATGTTCGTCAAAAACGACAGCTCGCCGGAAAAGCGCTTTTATAACGGCAAGATCGGCACGGTAACGAAACTGGAGCCGGACACCGTTCATGTGGCGACCCCTGATGGCCGGGAGATTGCCGTGGAGCCGCTGGAATGGTCGAATGTCCGCTACCAGGCCGAGGGCGAACAGATCAGCGAAACCAACGCAGGCAGCTTTACCCAGATCCCCCTGAAAACTGCCTGGGCCATCACCATCCACAAAAGCCAGGGCTTAACCTTCGATAAAGCCGTCATTGACGTAGCAGCAGCGTTTACGCACGGGCAGGCCTATGTCGCGCTTAGCCGCTGCCGCTCACTCGAAGGGCTGGTGCTCCGTAGCCCGGTCATTTCGCAAAATTTCATCGGCGACCCGGCCGTTGCCCGGTTCAATCAGCAAGCCATGCAAAACCCGCCCGACGAACAAACGCTGATAAAACACCAGGACTCCTACCGGTTGTACCTGCTCAGCGAGTTGTTTAACTTTAACGGGCTGGAAGAAAAAATAAAGAAGTTCGAAACACTACTGCCCGACCTTCAGTCTGAAATTCTTGATATCACCGCCAAACTGGAAAAACAGCTCCGTAACTATTCGGATGACCGCATCGAAAAAGCGGCTGCGTATTTTAAAGAAAAGCTGGAAGCTATGGCAGGCCGCCTGCACCTGCAGCTAACGGCCTTTGTCGGCACCTCGAAGGATCTCGCCGGAAAAGCCGACGACCTGCTCAACTGGGTGATGGCCCGCCTGCAGTTATTGGAAATTTTCAGCGCCGCACCCTTTACCACCGAGGCTTACCTCCAAATCCAGCGTTCAAAAAAGCAAAGCAGCTATTTCTATCTAAAGGCGCTGAACGCCAAGCCTAATGAAGCACTGTTAGAACAATTGATCGCCTGGCGCGACGCTGCCGCGCAAAAGGAGTGCGTGTTGGCCAGCATGCTTTTCAGTGAGCAAACGCTGGCCTCAATAGCCGCAAAACTGCCAGCATCGTTAAAAGCGCTCAGCGCCGTCAAAGGCGTCGGCCCCGAAAAAACCACCCATTACGGCCCTGATATCTTACAGCTGGTCCGCAATTACCAAAACGAAAGCAGCGGCGCTATTGAACAAAAAAGTTTGTTTTGAAAATCATAGAATATCAACTCAAAAAATTTTGTCATCCCGAACGCCAAGTCATGGCGATATTTAGCTCTTCACTTTAGTCATATAGATGCGTGTTTATTCTT
>JABDGE010000062.1 GCA_013286235.1 Bacteroidota bacterium | reverse complement strand
TTCTTATTTCTTATTATTGCTTGAAATTTACGAAACCAACCGGATGGCGGCCGATAGGCTGGAGCGAATCCGAACAGGGCCGTAGGGCAAAAAATCATTATCTTTGTAAACACAAACCAAACCGCGTTTACAGGCTACGGGTGTAATAACTTTACCAAACAGCCCAAACCGTAACATTTAGGCGGAAATTTGATCATATTAAAAACAATTAGTCGATAATTAAATTAATAAATCTATGAGTGATAACACAAAAGTAGTTGCTGCTTTGCTGGTAGGGCTGGCAGCCGGCGCCGCACTGGGCATATTGTTTGCACCCGACAAGGGGAACGAGACCCGCGATAAACTTTCTGAATCGTTAAAAAACCTCGGCGATTCTATAAAGGAGACCGCCTCAAAGGAAATTGAAAACCTGTTAGCCATTAAAGACAAAGTGGTCGACAACATTAAATCAAAGATCAGTGGAGTGGAACAAGAGTATCAGGATGATCTTGAACATGCGTAATATTAGTTGAAGGTCTTAGGTCTCAAGTCCTCATCAGGATCGGCTCGAGACTTAAGACTTACGGCTTAAGCCTAACAAAATGGAACCAAAAAACGATACAACGCCGCCATCGATTATTGAACAATTAAAAGAGTATGCCGAAACGCGGATAAAACTGGCTAAGTACCAGGCCATTGACACCGGCACTTCTATTGCTGCCGGCCTCATCGCCGATGTGGTCATTGTGATTACCCTGTCAATGGCTTTCATTTTCGCCAGTATTACGCTCGCCTATTACCTCGGCGGCCTGTTTGGCGCCATCTGGATGGGTTTTGGTTGTGTCGCGATTTTGTATTTAATAATTGCCCTTATTATTAAATACAACCGGAAATCCCTGGAGAAACCGATCGTTAACGCATTCATCCAAAAAATATTTAAAAAGTAAAAATGGATTTGATTATAAGAAATATTGATGACTTGCGTAACGAGATCGTCCTGCTGAAAGAAGCTGAACAACGGCAGGGCGCTGCCATTGGCGAGCGTTTCAAAAGCCCTGGAGCTGTATTATCAACAATAGGTTCGTTGTTTTTTAATTCCAGGGGCGGTGAAGGCAGCCAGGGCAGCAGCATATTTGATCAGGATCTCATTGGCCTTATTTCGCGGATCGTGTTGCCGTTTACTTTAAATAAAACGGTGTTCCGCAACTCAGGCTTCCTCGTAAAAACATTGGTGAGCATAGTTTCGCAGCGCGCGTCGCGCTTTATCACCGAAGATGGCGTGCTAAACTTATGGGAAAAAGCAAAAGGTCTTTTTAAAGGAAAGCCACACGAAGAAACACCCGAACACAAAGGCGTACCTCCGCTAAGTGAAACTTATTGAAAGCCGCAAAGCTATTTCGATCCCGCTTCAGACTTAAGACTTGAGACTCCGGACTTTAGACTTAATGAATGTTCCCAAATCCAAACTCCTTGTAACTGTTCAATGATTCGTCTGAACTGCTGAACGGAAAAGTATAGGTGGCCCACCAGCTTGCATAATCGGCATCTTTATCGGTTGTTGCTTCAACACGAACGCTGCGGAGCATATAAATGCCCTCGCGGCTCGTCGTTAATGTCATCTCCCCCTTGGCATCTGTCGTGTAGTTCTGCGTATATACGTTTCCACTAAGCGATTTAATATAAACTGAAACAACAGCCCCGGCCACCGGCTTTTTCATAAACCATAGCGACGCTACCATGTCCTCGCCAAATCGCTTGTTGTAGGGGTTGTCCTTCAAAACGATCTCAAAGTCGTCATCAATCTTCTTTTCATAGGCGTTCCCATCATGGTCATCAACAGAAAAAAGTGTCTTCAGGTATCGCACATATTTTTCTTTTACCCTGAATTGGTTCCCGTTTTTCACCTTGTCCGCCAGTTTATCATAACCAAGCTGCGTCAGGAAATCAGCGTAGGTATCCCGCGAATAATTGCTGTGGCCAACGCCCGTTACCGCCGACACAACATTCTGTCCGCTCAGTTCCACAGGATAGTTTTGCAGCAGGCTTGCGCTGTCTTTTGCAAAAGCGCTTAGGTCTACCTTTTTTTTACCATTGTAAAGCACAAACGAACTAAGCTTTGCCGCCGGGTAGCCGATCTCGTCCTGCTTAATAAACACGTCGCCCTCCAGCAAATGCAGATTAAGCTTATCGCCTTTGTGCAAAAAGAAAGCCTCAGGTAACATAAAAAAGTCGTGTGTTGCCGCTGCCAGCAGCACAACAGCGGGTAATATGAGCAAGGTTTGGTAAATGCGTTTCATCATATGTTGTCAGTCATCGTATTTTAAGTCCAGGGGTAACACTACGCAGCTGGCTCACCCACCGTCGTTGTAAACGGTAAGGTTAATAAAAGTATTTCAAAACAAAGATAGTTTCATCATTTTGTTACTGAAAATCTATTTTACCTGGCGCCGAATCGAAACACTATTACCCGGCAACAAACCGCGTAACCGATTATCAATTTTTCGATGACATATATCGCAAAGCTGCAACAGTTAATTCCCGGGCCTTTAACCGGCTCCTCCGGAGCCCCCTGTTTATAGAAACAGAAGACTAAAAGCTTAGGGCTCCATTAGGAGCCTCCTCTGTCAAGCCTGCTTTTTGACAAGTTATTCAAGGCCATTTCAATGTGTTTATTCTTCGGGAATATGCGATGCCAATGATAACAATAAAAAAACTTCTTAGTTTTGGAGGATGATTTTCGACAGGAAAAACCTGACCAATAACCAGCTGATAGACCTTTACGCCAAACTGCTGCGGCCCCGCATGATCGAGGAGAAAATGCTGATCCTCCTTCGGCAGGGCCGTATTGGCAAGTGGTTCTCGGGTATCGGCCAGGAAGCTATTGCAATCGGCAGTACAATGGCCATGAATAATGACGAATACATCCTGCCTATGCACCGCAACCTGGGGGTGTTCACCGCCCGCGATATCCCCCTCGCCCGCCTGATGGGACAATGGCAGGGCAAGGCTTCAGGATTTACCAAAGGCCGCGACCGTTCCTTTCATTTCGGCACGCAGGAACACAAAATAATAGGCATGATATCGCACCTGGGACCGCAGTTGGCCCTGGCGGATGGGATTGCTTTAGCTGATGTATTGAGCAAACGCAACAAAGCAACATTGGTATTTACGGGCGAAGGGGCCACCAGCGAAGGCGATTTTCACGAAGCATTGAATATTGCCGCGGTTTGGAACCTGCCTGTTATATTCCTGGTGGAAAACAACGGATATGGCCTCTCCACCCCGGTGAACGAGCAATATAAAGCGCGCTACCTTGTCGACAAAGCCATTGGCTACGGCATGGAAGGCCGTCGTATCGACGGAAATAATGTTTTGGAAGTTTACCACACCATCCATGAACTGGCTGCCGCCATGCGCCAAAATCCTAAGCCTGTTTTGGTTGAGTGCATGACGTTCAGGATGCGTGGACATGAGGAAGCGTCGGGCACCAAATATGTGCCGCAATATCTTTTCGACTTCTGGAAAGAAAAGGATCCACTCAGCAATTACGAAAAATACCTGCTCGAGGAACATATATTACGGGAGGAATGGCTGCCGAAAATGCGTGCTGAATTCACCGCTCAAATGGAGGCCGATATTGAAAAAGTATTCAGCGAGGCTGACATTATTCCCGATACCGGACTGGAGCTGGCCGATGTGTACAAACCATTTACTCCGCCCGTGGCAACTCCTGCAAAAAACAAAACTGTTAAACGTTATATCGACGCGATAAGCGACGCCCTTCGCGAAAGTATGCGTAAACACGAAAACCTGGTCATCATGGGCCAGGATATTGCCGAGTATGGCGGCGCCTTCAAGATCACCCAGGGTTTCGTGGATGAGTTTGGCAAAGAAAGGGTGCGGAACACACCGATATGTGAATCGGGCGTGGTTGGTGCAGCAATGGGGCTTGCCCTTAACGGGTATAAGGCCGTGATGGAGATGCAATTTGCCGATTTTGTGACCTGCGGTTTCAACCAGGTAGTAAATAATCTAGCCAAAACCTATTACCGCTGGGAACAAGCCGTTGACGTAGTAATACGCATGCCCGCTGGCGCAGGTACCGGCGCCGGTCCGTTCCATTCGCAAAGCAATGAGGCCTGGTTTACAAAAACCCCGGGGTTAAAAGTAGTTTACCCTGCATTTCCCGATGATGCCAAAGGCCTGCTGATGGCAGCAATTGACGATCCGAACCCGGTTATTTATTTTGAACATAAATACCTCTACCGTAGTAACAGCGGCGAGGTACCCGAAGGTGAATATTACGTGGAGATCGGCAAGGCAAATATTGTCACGGAAGGTGACCTTGCCACCATCGTCACTTATGGCCTTGGTGTGCACTGGGCGCTTGAATATGCAGCCAATAATCCAAATCTCACTATCGAAATCATCGATCTGCGCAGCCTGCAGCCCTGGGATAAGGAAGCCGTTGAAAAAAGTGTCTTCAAAACGGGCCGGGTATTGATACTGCACGAAGACACGCTGACCAATGGATTCGGGGCCGAAATAGCCGCTCACATAGCCGAGCATTGCTTCAAATTCCTTGATGCACCCATAATGCGCTGCGCCAGCCTCGACACGGCAATACCCATGAATAAAGCCCTGGAGGATCAGTTTTTGGCAAAAGCCCGCTTAGCGGGGACAATGGACAAATTGTTGGCTTATTAACGACCTACGGGAGCATTGAATAATTCCCGTACCGTATAAAGGGTCGGGTTAAAAAAATAAAACCTTTCGATTGCCAATTGTTTATTAAGAAACAAAAAAAATCATGAATCCTTACCAGCAAAAGTGGATAGAAGTCTTGCAAAACGCCCATATTCCCGGATGGGAGATTAAACCCGAGGAGGAAGATATTTATGTCGAAATGCCGAATATCGCCGACTTGAAGCTAATTCGCGACAATTTACCCCAAACGCTTGGCCTGATCTCGTTGGATATAGATCAACCCAAACAACGGCTTAAATTTCTGTTCCATAATGGATACGAACATTTCGAATACATCCTTAACCCCGAGACCGCCGATTTAGATAAACCTTAGTACCAAAAAAAAATCCATCGGCCGCTATAGCCTTTCTCAATCGCCGCAACAATATTTCAACCGCGTTGCTATAGCTATAAACGAAGAAAGTGGCGAGTGGAGTTTAATTCGCCCTAATCAATTCGTGGAATTCGATCTAATTCTTGAAATTCGTGTAAATCAAAATCCGACATCGAACATCCGACATCCGAAATCGGTGTAATCAAAATAAAATCGGTGTAATCAAAAAAGAATAAACTTATCCATCTGCTCATCTGTAAACTCGACAGTATCCTTTTTATAAAGGTTATTGTTTGCGTCCATCTCTTCTTTTATAGATGCAATATGAATTTTCAGCGGCATTACGTGTAAATTCAAATAATGGCAAACACCTGTAAAATGATCGATGCCCCTGATGTTGCCGTACTTTCCCGAAGAAACGCCCGTTAACGCAGCCTTTTTATCATAAAAACTTTCCGGGAAACTGCATGCATCTATAAAGGCTTTCAGCACGCCCGGATAGCTCCCATTATACTCGGGGATAACAAACAGAAATTTATCAGTATCCGTAACAATTTTTTGTATGGGTTCAAATTCTGCGCTCCGCTTGCCGTACAGATCACTTTCAATCAGGGTAGCGGGCAACCGGTCTAATGAAAGCAGGCCCGCTTCCAGTCCTTTTTCAGCAAGCCTCTTCTGATAATATTTTGCAAGCTTCAGCGTCCAGCTCCCCGGCCGGTTAGTCGACGATATGATGGTAACCATTTGGTATTCGTATTATTGTTCGTAGCTATTTCAGGTGCATTTGCAAAAAAGACACCTAAAGGTCAACCTTCTACATAACCAAAGTCTAAAAGTTTAACCACGGAGCACGGAGGAGGCATAGAGGCCATGGAGTGTTAATAGTTTGTCCATTTTTTCTCTGTGTTCTCTGTGCATTCTTTGCGGTCTCTGTGGTTAAAACTAAATTGCTTTTCTTACAGTTATTTTAGTCGAAACATCAGGCCCTTATTTTACACTTCCAGCAAAGTAAATCAATATTTGGAAGATACGATGTGCAACACCATAATTTAACAGCCGCCATCGCTCCCGGCCCATTTTGTTTGTAAATTAAGCAAAGGTGTGGATTTCTCGGCCGCTTTAAATATGTATCTTTGTACCGGACATAATACAAGGCTAATACTTGTTTATTTATCCTGTTTTTCGATTTCCCCGGAAACCTTTTTATAAATTATTTTATATAAAATGAGTAAAATTATTGCTTTGGCCAACCATAAAGGTGGTGTTGGTAAAACCACATCTTCTATCAACCTGGCTGCGAGTTTAGCGGTGCTGGAGTACAAGACATTACTGGTGGATGCCGACCCGCAAGCCAACTCCACTTCGGGTATCGGGTTTGATCCGCGTAACATAAAAAACAGCATTTACGAATGCATCATCAACAATGTCGATCCCCGCGAGGCTATTCAAAAGACGGAAACACCAAATCTCGACCTGTTGCCCGCACACATCGACCTGGTAGGCGCCGAGATCGAAATGATCAACCTTGACGACCGCGAGTATAAAATGAGATCGGTGCTTGACATGGTGAGGAAAGACTATGATTTTATCATTATCGATTGCTCCCCGTCATTAGGCCTTATTACAATAAACGCTTTAACCGCCGCCGATTCGGTGATTATCCCCGTGCAGTGCGAATATTTTGCATTGGAGGGATTGGGCAAGCTGCTAAACACCATAAAGATCGTTCAGTCCAGGCTGAATCCCAACCTCGAGATAGAAGGCATATTGCTTACTATGTACGACGTTCGCTTGCGCCTGTCAAACCAGGTTGTTGAAGAAGTACGCACCCATTTTGAGGACATGGTTTTTGATACGATCATCCAGCGCAACACCCGCCTTAGCGAAGCCCCAAGCTTTGGCATATCAGTCATTATGCATGACGCCACCAGTAAAGGGGCCATCAACTATCTTAATCTCGCCCGCGAAGTAATTAGAAAGAACGGCTTGGTTAAAACCGAACCGGAAGTGGATATAGAAACCGTTTAAAATGAGCGCAGAAAAAAGAAACGCACTGGGAAGAGGATTAAGCGCACTGCTGAATGATTCTGAAACCGTAAACCACAATAAACCAAGTGTTCCAGCTACGTCCGGGTTAGACAGCCCGGGCTCGGTAAATGAGATCAGGCTGGCCGAGATTGAAACAAACCCCTTTCAGCCCCGTACTGATTTTGATGAACAGGCCTTGGCCGAGCTCGCCGATTCGATAAAGCTGCAGGGGCTCATTCAGCCCATTACGGTAAGGCGGCTAAGTTCGCATAGCTACCAGCTGATATCGGGCGAACGGCGTTTCCGTGCCGCTAAGTTGGCTGGGTTAACCCAAATACCCGCGTACGTACGCACCGCCAATGATCAGCAAATGCTGGAAATGGCGCTTATTGAAAATATCCAGCGCGAAAATCTCAATGCCATCGAGGTGGCCCTGAGCTTCCAGCGGATGATTGAGGAATGCCATTTGAAACAGGAGGAGTTGGGCGATCGGGTAAGTAAAAACCGGTCAACAGTAACCAATTACCTCCGGCTTTTGAGATTGCCCCCATCTATACAGGCTTCCGTGCGCGACGGGCAATTGACCATGGGTCATGCAAAAGCCCTGCTCACCATCGGGGACCCGGCCAAACAAATATTTTACCACCAGCATATTATAAACGAAGGTTTATCCGTTCGTATGGCGGAAGACCTGGTACGCGAGTCGTTGAAGGCGCCTGTTCAGAAAAACAAAAAGCCGTCCGACCCTGTTTCATTCCAGGTCCAAAAGATACAGGATGACCTGGCGTCAAAATTTAGTACCAGGGTTAAGCTAAAAGTGAATAGCCAGGGGAAAGGAAGTATCGAGATACCTTTTCTGTCGCAGGACGACCTGGGACGTATCCTCGAGATTATGGATTGGTAAAATTTGCTTGCCGCAAGGTAAGCGCGTATATTAAAACATGTGTAAACAACTGCTTTTCATCAGCATAATTGTGCTTTCCGCCTTAAGTGCTTTAGCCCAACAACCTGATACAACTTCCAAAGCGGCGAAAAAGGCAAGCAGCAAAGATACGCTGGTCTCCACAAAAAACGACAGCCTGAACGCCCGCAAATTTAAGCCGAAACCAAAACCGGAAAAGGTTTATCACCCGGATAGTACACACGATCCTCATAAAGCCATAATGCGTTCCTTAATGGTTCCCGGATGGGGTCAGATCTATAACCACAGCTGGTGGAAAGTTCCTGTTATTTACGCCGGCTTAGGTCTGTTGGTGGATGCTGTCATATTTAATGACACATATTACAGTGAGTTTCTGCAGCTTTCAAAGTACCGGGAGTATGGTATTACGCCGGTACTGGGTCAGAGCTATTATGCACAGGCAATTGCTTATCAGACCCAACCCGACCAGGCCATTTACGACGCCGAGGAAGCATATCGGCGCAACAGGGACTTGTGTATTTTGGGTTTTGTCGGCGCCTGGGGAATAAACGTTCTCGACGCTTATATCGATGCCAAGTTTATACGCAGTTACAGCGTCGATACCAATTTTACCATGAAGATTTCGCCAGGTCTGTTCAATCAACCTTCCTTCGCATTAAATACTGCACCCACCTATATTCCGGGGATAAAAATTACCTTTGCATTTTGATAAAACCTTTACCGGAATTGCTGGTATTTACCTCGTTAGAATGTATTGAAAATGAAAATTGCTTTATTGGGTTACGGAAAAATGGGGAAGATCGTTGAGCGGATCGCGACCGACCGCCAGCACGAAATTATCCTGAAGATCGATCAGGACAATCAACATGATTTCACGCCCGAAAACCTGGGCCGCGCCGATGTGGCAATAGAATTCAGCACACCAGGAACTGTCATCGGCAATATTGAACGATGTTTTGAAGCCGGTGTTCCTGTGGTTGTGGGTACAACGGGTTGGTACGATAAAATTCCGCAGGTAAAACAAATATGCAACGCCGGTGATCATTCCCTGGTGTTTGCCTCAAACTTTAGCGTGGGTGTAAATGTGTTTTTCCACGTTAACAAATTGCTGGCCGAACTGATGGATAAATACCCGTACTATGATGTGCAGGTAGAAGAAATTCACCATACCCAAAAGCTGGATTCGCCAAGTGGCACAGCTATTACCATTGCCGAAGGGATCATCGAAAACCTTTCCTCAAAAAATAGCTGGGTAAACGTATTGAGTGTGGATGGCACGGAAGCCCCCGGCGAAAATTTTAGTGGTGAGCAGTTGTTGATCGAATCATTCCGTATGGATAATGTGCCCGGCACCCATACTGTGATATACGACTCGGAAGTCGACTGCCTTGAGTTTAAACACACCGCCCACAACCGCAACGGTTTTGCATTAGGTGCGGTGATGGCTGCGGAATGGATCAAGGACAAAAAAGGCTTTCATTCCGTGGAAGATATGTTTGATTTTAGCCTTAAATAATTTTATTATTCGCAATATTGCAAAATGAATTGGAAATTCTGGAACAAGAAAAAAGCCGCGCCAAAGAAAGTTAAAAAAAAGAAAAGCAAAACCCGTGAATGGGTCGATGCTATTGTCTTTGCCGTAATTGCAGCTACATTGATACGTACTTTTTTTATCGAAGCATATGTCATCCCCACCCCCTCGATGGAACGTTCGCTCCTCGTCGGGGATTTTCTATTTGTGAGCAAGATAAACTACGGCGCACGCACGCCCATGACACCCATAGCGTTCCCCTTTGCCCATCATACCATGCCGCTCTTCGGTACTAAAGCTTATTGGGATGGCTGGGAACTGCCTTATTACAGGTTGCCCGGCCTGCAAAGTATAAAAAGGGGCGATGTGGTGGTGTTCAACTATCCTGCCGATACGATCAATAATCGCCCGGTTGATAAACGCGAAAACTATATCAAGCGCTGCCAGGGAATATCGGGCGATACATTGAGCGTAGTAAAAGCCCAGGTTTATGTGAATGGTAAGGCTGCGCCAAATCCGCCCGGCGAAGAAATGGAATACAGTTATCAAACTACCGGGGAAGGCTTAAACCCTGAAATTTTGGATGAGCTGCACGTTACTACTTATGAAGGCCACGAGTACCCTGCCATGACCCAGGAATCTGCCAACACCATGAAGAGCTATTCAAATGTAAAGAATTTTATGCCGGCCGAAACCCCAAAGGGCGTTTCGGAGGATGTTTTCCCCCGCGGCGGTGTAAGCCCTATACACGTAATGTTAACTAAAACTTTGCCTGATTACCATTGGAACGTAGATAACTACGGCCCCATCATCATACCCAAAAAAGGCTGGACAGTCAAGCTCGACAGCCTGACCTTCCCGATCTACGAACGGGCAATTGAAGTTTATGAAAACAACAAGCTGGAAGTAAAGAGCGGCCAGATATTCATCAACGGCAAACAAACCGATACCTACACCTTCAAGATGAATTACTACTGGATGATGGGCGATAACCGCCATGATTCGGAAGATTCGCGCTATTGGGGCTTTGTGCCCGAGGACCATATTGTTGGTAAGGCCCTGTTCATCTGGATGAGCTGGGACGACAATGCCTCCTTCTTCGGAAAAATACGCTGGAGCAGGTTGCTGAACGGTATTCACTAATGAAGGCTGATCAAATTGACCAAAGGTAATATAACGATCGCTTCAATTCAATCTGCTCCGCCGGCTGGCGGACAAAACGTTTGTAGCAAAAACCAAAAAATACAATAATACCCGCTAGCTAGCGGGCTACCCAATTGGAGATTGATCAAGTTCCGCACACTCGCCTGCGATGCCGCAAACGTTTCATCGCATCTACCCCATTAAATCAAAGCTTCTCAATCCCAAATCTTTCCGCCAACCCGTTCAAATCGACTAATACCGCATCGACGATCGGTATGCCATTCTCTTTTCGCTCTGCCTCTGCTTCAAGCTCCGGTTCGCCGGGAATGATCACTTTTTGATCCGGATCCGTCGTCGAAGCCGATTTAAAACGATGGATCCAATTATCCATATGCGTTTTAAATTCCTCAACCGGTCGGAAGCCATCTACGCGCATGGCGCCCACAAAATGCCCAATCCCCAAACCAACCGGGTCGTCGGACGGCTCCAAAAATGCCACGAAAGGAGGCACCCACGGCCCATAATTTGCGCCGGATAAAACAGCCGACAAAATATCTACCGTGGCGCTAAGCCCAAAACCCTTGTGGCTGCCATGTTCCCAGTCGCCGCCCAAAGGCAATAACGAACCCCCGTTTTTTAAGGCATGCGGATCGGTAGTAAAATTGCCGTTTGCATCCTGTATCCATCCTTCAGGCACGTGTATGCCTTTACGCTGCGCAATTTCCAGCTTGCCATTGGCAGCGGCTGATGTAGCCATATCTACCACCACCGGCGGATATTTTCCCGCAGGGAAGGCATAGCACATGGGGTTGGTTCCCAACAAACGCTCGTTTGAAAAAGTAGGCGCAACAAGCGGGCTGGCATTCGTCATAGCAAAGCCGATCATATCCTTTTCAACAGCCATCAATGCATGATAACCCGCAATTCCGAAATGGTTCGAGTTTCGCACCGACACCCAACCTGATCCATATTGATCAGCTTTCTGAATAGCCAGCTTCATCGCAAATGGCGCAACCACCAAACCCAGGCCTGCATCCCCGTCTACAGTTGCCGTAGTTGGTGTTTCATGAACAATGGTGATATTTGGTTTACTGTTGATGCGACTTTTCTTCCATAGGCGCACATACCCCACTAAACGGGCCACACCATGTGAATCAATGCCACGCAGGTCCGCCTGGAGCAAAACATCGGCAGCAAGGGCAGCGTGTTCTTCGCTGCAGCCCATCGCCAGGAAAATATTTTGGGTGAAGGAACGAAGGGAAGATTCGGAAACAACCATCCGCCAAACTTACGAAGTTTCCAAAACTTCGTAAGTTTTTGGGTAACCTTTATTGATGTGGATTGCAAGACTTGCATATGGTAAACTCTCCTTCAAATTTCGGGAACCCGTTCTCTTTAAAAAATTCCTTTAGCTTATTAATATCGCTTGATCCAAATTTGTCATGGTTTCTCTCTGTAAAAACACCCGGAGCCAAAGATATATATGAAGTAATATGGTGACATATCGATGTGTGTAAAACAAATTTTCTCGGGTGCTTCTTAGTTGTATTTACAACAAAACAGTTTGAATTATTCTTGATCCAATCCTGGTATTCACTGTCGCTTTTAAACTCCACAATTGCCATGTCGAATAATTGTCTTTAAATTGCAATGGTTAGATGATCTTGTTTATTCCGTCAGACCGTAACCTTAAACCCCAACAGTTCAAAATTCCGGATCGTTTTAAGCAATAGGGTATCGCAATTTTTCAAAATAACGTCCATCAATTACTCCATTGAAATCTTTAAGATGCTATAGTTTCCTCCCACATAAAAATTCCCCGAATTGTCTGCCGCTATGCTATGATAGGCGCCAAATCTCACTTCGTTCACCGGGCCGGTGAAATTAGCAGGGTCCTGCCCCCCGAAAGTGGTTACCACTGCAGCGGGAGTTATCATGCGTATCTGTTCGTTGCCGGTATCGAGTACATAAAGGTTGTTATTTCCATCTATCGCTATATCCCATATTCCGTAAAAACTGGCCGCGGCTCCGGTTCCGTTAATATCACCGCCAAGCATACTATCACTGCCGGCAAACTCAGCTATGGAACCAGCAGTAATTTTATCAACCTGCATGCCGTCTGCAATAAATACGTTGTCCGACTTATCCACCGCCAGCCCAAAAATGGCAAGGTTCGTGGCGGTTCCGTTATATACCGTCGTAACCAGGCCGGTTGTCGATAACTCCCTTACTATGCTTCCCTGGTTATCGCTGAAAAAAATGTTTCCGCTTGCATCCAGCGTTATGTAGTATGGATTGCCGTAAGCTAACGGATTCCCAGAGCCGTCCACAGTAAGGGTCGAAACCGTTCCATTGGTGGTAATTTTCCTGATGTAACCATTGTTTTTATCAGCGACATAAACATTGCCGGCCGCATCCGTAGCAACGCCCGAAGGATAACTGAAGCTGGCGGCTGTGCCGGTTCCGTCCGCATACCCGGCGGTTCCGCTACCGGCAAAGGTTGTTACAAGTCCGGCGGGCGTAATTTTTCGTATTACCTCGTTAAGTTGATCCGCCACGTAGACATTGCCTGATCCGTCTGCCGCTAAAGCAATCGTTTGAGAAAAGGAGGCGGCTGAACCTGTTCCGTTGGACGAACCGGGACCTCCACCGCCTGCCAGCAAGGTCGCTACTTCTGTTACCTGGTAGGTGAATGCAGGACCGGTAGCAGTAGCTCCATTTACAGTAACGGTTACATTGCCCGTACCGGCTGCAAGCGGTACTGTGGTATAGATCACTGTAGATGAAGCAGTTTCGACAGTAGCCTGTACGCCATTGAAAAAAACCTTGTCGTCGGCGATGGTCGTACTAAAGCCGGCGCCTTTTATCATGACCGGTGTGGTGTAATCACCAGAGGTTACGCTTAACGAAGTGATGGTTACCGAAGGACCCGTGTTAGCCGGATTAGGATTCGAACTGCTTTTTGAACAGCTCTGAAATAATGCTGATAGTAGCAGAAATACCGATATTTGGTAAGTACTGCGGATAAGGCTATTTGGTTTCATCGGTTAAAAATAACGAAACTTTTTTAATTATCAATAAAACCCGGCTGTTTTAAGCATCTTTTTTGACGGATCAATTCTGGCGGGTAAGGGATGCAATACACCATCGGGCTGAACTATTCCGTCAGCACCGTAAACTTAAAATCCAGCGGCTCAAAATTTCTTATCAGCTCATCAATAAATGGCTGCCCCCATTTCACATAGAACAACCCGAAGTTTTCACTCCGCTCCTGCAGGCTGCCATGCGGAAAAAGCGCTTTTTTTATCACTTCCACTTGTTCAAGCCGGGTGTGGTAATTGATTTTTTCAGCCTTTACCAGTTTCTTTTCCAGGCTGTCTATCGCTTTTTTAAGCCGGGCTTGCACGGCTTCGGTGGAGGGCGACAAGGTAGGATCGATCTTATGCGCGCGCAATTTTAATTTTTCAAAAACGCTGCTCAGCTCGCGCCATTCTTCCGTAAGATTCAAAGAATGCTTGCTGTGTTTTTTAACCCAGGCATTCTTAATGCCGTCGACACTCAAAAATAATTGACATGGCT
Organism: Bacteroidota bacterium; assembly: GCA_013286235.1. Lineage (GTDB taxonomy): Bacteria > Bacteroidota > Bacteroidia > Sphingobacteriales > Sphingobacteriaceae > Mucilaginibacter. The sequence goes on along the minus strand of JABDGE010000062.1, from coordinate 9,131 downwards.
CCAGTTCCATTTTGGCAACCTTTGCAGCGGTTGCTTTGTCGACAATAAGTCCGGAATTACGAAGGATCAGTATAGGAAAATCTACATGGTAGAATTCAAAGTTCGACTTCAGCTCCAGCCAGTAAACCACCTCCGCCCCGCCCCCGATATAGGCAATATTCGGCAAGAGAACTTCCTGGTAAAGGGGCCGCATCACCACGTTCGGGCTGAACCGTTCCGGGTATTGCTGTATCTCGGTCTTAAGTTCTTCTTCCGAAAAAAAGATCTCGCTGTTCAATACCTTATAAAGTCCTCCTTCAAAAACTATCCGCTCACGCAGTCCTTCCTGCAAATAAAAAAAATTGATCTCGCGCGGATTTACCTGCACGTGAACGCCCAAAGTTTCCAGTTTCTCATTGGTAGCGCTGATATGCTTAAAACTATGTTGCTCAATAATATCGCGTTCCATGATGGAGGCGAACTGTTGCTTAAATTGATGGTCGTCAGCATCGATCACTACTAAGCCATATTGACCAAAAAGAGCGTTTACGAGGTACCGTGTAGCATCGGCTAACTTATCAAAGCCGGCATAGGCATGCTCCACAATTTCGGCAAGCTCGCCGGCGTGGCGCTCAATGCCAAGGGCGCCTTTATATTGATTAAGCGCCTGGCGGATGGAATGCGGATCTATTCGCCCGGTGGCCCCCTGCGCCTCGTGCCACCAATGCACCTTCTTACCGCCAATGTTGGTATAGTTTATTTCAGCAAAATCATGGTCTTCCGAAGCCATCCAGTAAACAGGCACAAAGTTTTTGTCGGGAAATGCTTCCTTTAGCTGCCGCGAAAGTTTGATAGCCGTTACGATCTTGAAAATAAAATATAAGGGGCCAGCAAAAATGTTTAGCTGGTGACCAGTAGTGATAGTGAACGTATTTTCTGATCGCAGCAGTTCGATGTTGTCAACTGCCAGTTGGGTATGATAGGCAGATTCGAGGCCGTTTTTTTCGTATTGCGTCTTAAGTACGTTAGCGAGTATTTGCCGGTCGCCCGTTACCTTTTTATGCTCAAGCAATTCGGCAAAACCTTTCAAATCGGGCCGGTGACTATAAAACGAACGGATCTCAGGAGCATCTTCCAGGTAATCGATAACCGTTTGCGAAAAATAACCGGTGTCTTTGTAGTTTATACAGGCTGCGTCCATGTGAGAATTTCGGATTTCGGATGTTCGATTTTTCGCAATTATTTATTTTCGGCGGCGCTCAAGAAGGCTTCGCCGTTTCGGATTTATCTAATGCAGGAAGAAATCAATCGCCGAACGTTTACAACGAGGCCGAATTTAGATTTTTAATTGCTAAAAGAAAAAGGGTGCCGGTAAAACCTCTTTATTTTACAATATGACCATAAAGATCGAAGTCTTCGGCGCTGTCGATCTTTATGTTAACAAAACTGCCGATGGTGGCGTAATCCTTTTTCGCATCTATCAAAACCTCGTTATCCACCTCGGGCGAGTCAAACTCCGTCCGGCCTACAAAATAGCCGCCGTCCTTTTTATCGATCAAAACTTTATAGGTATGGCCGATCTTTTCCTGGTTTTTTTCAAACGAAATACCTTGTTGCACTTCCATTATAGCGTCAGCACGTTCTTGCTTGATAGCTTCAGGCACATCATCAACCAATGCGAAGGCATGCGTCTTTTCTTCATGCGAATAAGTGAAGCAGCCCAAACGATCAAACCGGGTTTCTTCAACCCAGGCCTGCATTTCTTCAAAGTCTTGCTCGGTCTCGCCCGGATAGCCGGTGATCAGCGTAGTTCGCATCGTTATGCCCGGCACTTTATCGCGAATGGCATTCACCAGGTCGATCGTTTTTTGTTTGGTGATGCCTCGCCGCATCGATTTAAGCATATCATCGCTGATGTGCTGTAAAGGCATATCCAGGTATTTGCAAATATTCGCCCTTTCATTCATTACATGCAATATCTCCATCGGAAACCCGGATGGATAGGCATACTGCAGCCGGATCCATTCAATACCCCCCACGTCAGACAACCGGCGTAGCAACTCATCCAAATTGCGTTTTCCGTATAGGTCGAGCCCATAATAGGTAAGGTCCTGGGCTATCAGAATAAGTTCCTTCGTCCCGTTCCTGGCAAGCTTTTCGGCATCCTTTACCAGTTTCTCAATCGGTTGCGACAAATGCTTACCCCGCATCAGCGGAATGGCGCAAAAGGAGCAGGGTCGGTTACAGCCCTCGGCAATCTTAAAATAGGCAAAGTGTGTCGGCGTGGTTAATAACCGCTCACCGATCAGTTCGTGCTTGTAATCAGCCCCAACGGACCGCAATAGGTTCCGCAGATCATTCGTGCCAAAGTAGGCGTCCACGTTTTTGATCTCTGCTTCAAGCTCCGGCTTATAGCGTTCCGACAGGCAGCCGGTAACAATCAGTTTCCCGATCTTACCCTGTTCCTTCAGATCGCTGTATTGTAAAATGGTGTCGATAGACTCCTGCTTCGCATTGTCAATAAAACCGCAGGTATTGATCACGATGATATCGTCGCTGCCAACCCTATCCGTCTCATGCACCACATCAAAATGATTGCCCTTCAGCTGCCCCATTAATATCTCAGAGTCGTAAATATTTTTGGAGCAACCCAGCGTCACTACGTTTATACGCGGCTTACTTTTTACAAACGGCTCATTTGCTGATTTTGTCCTCATTATCTCTCCATCTTTTCTTAGCGTAGTAAAATTTGAAAACTCCGGGTGGTTGATGATAAATTTTTCATCCTTCCCCTTTTTGTCATCTCGACGATAGGAGAGATCTTATACGCCATACCGGCGGACCGTGCGGGCGGTACTGTCAAATGTATAAGATTTTTCGCTTCGCTCAAGAGATAGTTTCTCCCTCGTACCTCGATCGAAATGACAAATTTGTATTGGTAGACGTTACTGTTTAAAGAGCGAGTTTACGAATGCCTGGCGATCAAACAACTGAAGATCATCCTTCCCCTCGCCAACCCCAATATACTTCACCGGTATCTTAAACTGATCCGAAATACCAATCACCACCCCACCTTTCGCCGTCCCGTCAAGCTTCGTCAAAGCCAGCGCATTTACAGCCGTTGCTTCGGTAAATTGCTTGCATTGCTCAATCGCGTTTTGCCCGGTAGAAGCATCCAGCACCAGCAATATTTCATGCGGCGCGCCGGGCACCACCTTTTGCATCACGTTTTTGATCTTGGTGAGCTCATTCATCAGCCCAACCTTGTTATGCAAACGCCCGGCCGTATCGATGATCGCCACGTCATCCTCATTAGCCACAGCAGATCGCAAGGTATCATAAGCCACAGACGCCGGGTCGGACCCCATGGCCTGGGCCACAACTTTAACACCCACGCGCTCACCCCATAGTTGTATCTGGCCAACCGCCGCTGCGCGAAAAGTATCCGCCGCGCCAATCACCACTTTGTTCCCCGCCTGTTTTAATTTATAAGCAAGCTTGCCAATAGTAGTAGTTTTGCCCACGCCATTTACGCCCACCACCATAATTACATAGGGTTTATGGCTGCCATATTCAAAGCTCGAAAAATCGTTGCTGTTATTTTCGGCCAATAGCTGCTGAATTTCATCCTTCAACAGGCCATTCAATTCCGATGTGCCCACATATTTATCGCGGGCAACGCGGGCCTGTATGCGTTCGATGATCTTGAGGGTAGTTTTTACACCCACGTCCGAGGTCACCAGTACTTCTTCCAGTTCGTCGAGCACATCATCGTCAACGGTCGATTTCCCGGCGACAACCTTTGTGATCTTGGAGAAAAAACTATCCTTGGTTTTCTCCAAACCGGTATCCAGCGCCTCTTGTTCCTGCGGCGTGCTTTCCTTCTTTTTGAAAAAATCGAATAGTCCCATTTTTTTAAATGCTATGACCTATGAGTTTTTTCAGCTTTGGTCTTTCTGCTTTCAGCTAAATCCGGCTATGAACCATGAACCTTTTCCAGCTTTGGTCTTTCTGCTTTCAGCTTTCAGCCAAATCCGGCCATGAACCATGAACCCTCGCACACCATAACCTTCCATCAACAAAAAAGCCTTCCCGTAAACACAAGATGGCTTTATATTTTTGAAAGAAAATAACCCCTGTTATTTTCCGGAAATAGCATCCTTAATGTTATCATTAGGCACAATTTGCTCCTTGAAACTGTAAGCCCCTGTGCGTGGCGACCTAACCATGGTAATCACCTTCGAGTAATCTTTGCCTTTGCTTGTCTTCAGTGTTGCAACTACTTTCTTTGCCATCGCTTTTTAGTTTTTTTTTATTGAGTTTTGAATTAGTGATTGGATTTCACTTTACGTAAGCTACTCACCATTGACCACTCACCACTCACTATATTATTTAATCTCCTTATGAACAGTCACCTTGCGTAAAACCGGGTTGAATTTCTTCAATTCAAGCCTTTCAGTGGTGTTCTTTTTGTTCTTGGTGGTAATATAACGCGACATACCCGGCATACCACTTGTTTTATGCTCGGTGCACTCTAATATTACCTGTACCCTGTTGCCTTTCTTAGCCATCTCTTTTTTATTTTTTGAGGTAGTAATTCTGCGACCTGGCGATTTAACTGGTGTCGGCTTTTCAACCTAATCAACCAAATCAACAACTCACCCAATCAACTACTATATATATCCCTTTTTTACAAATTTATTGATACAGGCGCTGATACCATTCTTGCTGATGGTTTTTATCGCCGAAGTGGAAACCTTTAAGGTGATCCATTTATCTTCTTCAGGAATATAAAACTTCTTAAGCTTTAAATTGGGATGAAACCTGCGCTTGGTTTTAACATTCGAGTTCGAAACGTTATTACCAACCAAAGATCCTTTTCCTGTTAGATCGCAAATTCTTGACATGACAAATCTTTTTTATTCTTTCCCTTTTCCGAAAAGAGTTTGCAAATATCAGGTTTTTAAGTGAAAAAGGCAATAGCGGGATGAAAAATATTTTTGGGGAAGTCCGAAAGTCGGTAAAGTCCGGAAGTCCGAAAGAAATAGCGTAAAAATTTAAACGCGGAGAGCACTAAGACGGCGCAAAGACGCGATGCTGCCAAACGCTATAAATCAATGTTTTGAAACGAACTTTTTCGGTTGCGGGTGGAAGTTTGAGTTAATTGGTGTCGTTGTTGACCCATTATATAACGACGCAGCGGTCTTCTACAAAAAATTCGGATTTATCCTGATGCCTGACAGTAGAAAAATGTTCCTCCCGATGGCTGATGTGGCGTTGTTGGGGTTGTAAAATTGTACTGTTGAGGTTGGCCTGTCAGGAGCACGAGGTACGCCACCTCTTTTGGGTTGCGCTGCATCTAGCGTTTGAAAAAGGGGAAACTATATCTCGTAATAGTAATTACTTTTGAAAAATAACATGTGATATGCTGAGCGCTAATCAAAAAGAAGAATTTGCTTCCCTACGAGTTGAAATTATGGATCTAAATGTATTGGTTTATTTTTTTTTGAAGAAAATAAATCGATATTGTCATTTATGGAGAACAACTACACGTGAATATATACTTGAAGAACTAATTGCGTTGCGATACATGGAAAATGGAATTATTCTGCATTTGACAAACTTGGATGATGATAGCGATAATTCTCAGTATTCGTTCAGAGCAGCGGCCAAAAGCTTCAATAAAGTTAGCAAAGATCCTAAATTGGTTCATGACCTCAAAGAGACCCTAAAGACTTATAGGAAAAATCTTAATTATCTAAAAGTTGAGTATAGAAACCAACGGATCGCCCATCTGAATTATGAAAAAGATTTACATTTTGACGAGTTTTTACAGTTTGAGAAAATGCTGCTTCCATTAATAATGGAAGTTAATGAAATCGCCGACCAACTTTGGGGTGAAAAAGTAAATGTAAGATTTCGGCTCGGTTCTTTGGAGGGCGTGCTGGATTTTAGAAAAGATGAAGCCAATTATAAAAGCGATAGAAATGAAATTCAAGGGTTTTACTAATATTTATAATCGTAAGTAGACAGCAGCGCTGGTTATCGCGACATAGTCGTGCCAGATTGGGTAACTTACTTTCAAAATCGCGCCGTAATAAATTAACCCTTCAAATTTGGAATACAATTAAAGAAAAATGGCATATAACTCAGATGTATTTTATCAAAAAGGGCTTGACTCTCTTAAACAAAGAGATTATCCGAACGCTATCAATTGTTTTACAGAAGTATTAAAAATAGAAAAATCAAGTAGCGGCTACTCTAATAGGGCATTTGCCTACTATAATTTGGGTAAGAAAGATTTAGCGAAATTAGATTTTGAGAGATCAATAGAAGAAATTAAAGGTATTCTAGATAAATCCAAGGATAAAGACCCTATTACGTATGACAAATGTTTAATTGAAATTAGTAGAGCAGTATCATCTATAGCTCAAATAAACATGGATACGAAAAATTTTATTGAAGCAGAAAATAATTACACGCAAATTATGGGTTTGTATAAAATGATCAATGATGAAAAATTAATTCCAAATGATCTTCATATAAGTCATATATATACAAATAGGGGAGTTGTACGATATAAACTAAACCAAATTGATAATGCAGCTCGTGATTTGGCTGCGGCTTTTCTTGAGACTAATTCAAATGACACTAGAAAGGAACTTGCGGATTTTGCGGCCATGGCTGGTATGACCGAAAAACTAGAACTTTCTATAACTGTTTATTCGACCTTAAGAAAAAAGCAATAGTGGCATAAATAACGCTCAAAAATAACCGTTGCTAAGCCTCTCCTGATTCAAGCGCGCGAATGCTTGGCAAGGGCCAAAAGAGGTGGCGTTCTCATATCTCATATCTCACATCTCACCTCCGGCTATGAACAATGAACCATGATCTATGAACAATCTTCGCACATTGCCAAATAATCACTAATTTTCGCCCACCAATAAATAAACATGAAAAGCGCGTTAAAGATCAAGTCGATCGAAGAATACAACCAGGTTTACCGCTATAGCGTGGAGCAGCCTGAACAATTTTGGGAAGGCATAGCCGAGAACTTTTACTGGCGCAAAAAGTGGGATAAGGTACTGGAGTGGAATTTTAAAGAGCCGAAGATCAAATGGTTCCAGGGCGCCAAACTCAACATCACCGAAAACTGCCTCGACCGCAACCTGGCTTCGCTTGGCGATAAGCCCGCCATCATATGGGAGCCCAACGACCCACAGGAACACCATCGCGTACTTTCCTACAGGCAGCTTTACGACAAGGTATGCCAGTTTGCCAACGTACTAAAAAATAACGGCGCCAAAAAAGGTGACCGCATTTGTATTTATATGCCGATGGTCCCCGAATTGGCCATCGCTGTTTTGGCCTGTGCGCGTATCGGCGCCATCCATTCGGTGGTATTCGGCGGCTTTTCGGCCCAATCCATCGCCGACCGGATAAAAGATGCCGAATGTAATATCGTGATCACGTCCGATGGCGGCTACCGTGGAACAAAAGAGATCCCGCTAAAAAACATCATCGATGACGCCCTGGTTCAATGCCCGTCTATAAAAAGAGTGATCGTGCTTACCCGCAGCCGCACACCGGTCTCGATGATCAAAGGCCGTGATGTGTGGTGGGAAGACGAAGTAAAAAAAGTAGAAACCCAGGGTATCACCGACTGTCCGGCTGAAGAGATGGATGCCGAAGACATGCTGTTCATTTTGTACACATCCGGCTCGACGGGAAAGCCTAAAGGCGTGGTGCATACCTGCGGTGGCTATATGGTTTACACCGGTTATACCTTCGCGAACGCCTTCCAGTACAACCAGGGCGAGGTGTACTTTTGCACCGCCGACATCGGCTGGATTACCGGCCATTCCTATATCGCTTACGGCCCGCTTACCCAGGGTGCAACGGTGGTGATGTTTGAGGGGATACCCTCCTGGCCCACACCCGGTCGTTTTTGGGATATCGTAGAAAAATTCAAGGTTAACATTTTATATACCGCGCCAACTGCTATCAGGTCGCTGATGAGCTTTGGGGATGATGTTTTAAAAGGAAAAGATTTTAGTTCGCTGAAGAAACTTGGCTCCGTAGGCGAGCCGATCAATGAAGAGGCCTGGCATTGGTTCGACGAAAAGATAGGCCAGGGCCATTGCCCCATCATCGATACCTGGTGGCAAACCGAAACAGGTGGTTTTATGATCTCGCCGATTGCCGGTGTCACCAAATTAAAGCCCACCTATGCCACCCTGCCGCTGCCCGGTATACAGCCGGTCTTAGTGGACGAAAATGGGAAGCATATTGAAGGCAATGGCGTGAGTGGTAACCTTTGTATCGGTTTCCCATGGCCCGGCATGCTGCGCACCACTTACGGCGACCATGAGCGTTGTCGTACCACCTACTTCGCCACCTACCCGGATCTTTATTTTACGGGCGACGGCTGTCTCCGCGACGACGATGGATATTACCGCATTACCGGCCGCGTAGACGACGTATTGAACGTATCCGGCCACCGGATAGGCACAGCCGAGGTGGAAAATGCCATTAATATGCACAGCAGCGTGGTGGAGTCGGCAGTAGTCGGCTACCCGCACGACATCAAAGGCCAGGGCATCTATGCCTATGTTATTTGCCCCAACCAGCACGGTGATGAGGAACTTGCGCGTAAAGACATTAATGCAACCGTTACACGCATAATCGGCGCCATAGCCAGGCCCGACAAGATCCAGTTTGTTACCGGCCTGCCAAAAACGCGCTCGGGCAAGATCATGCGGAGAATTTTACGCAAGATAGCAGAGGGGGATACCAGTAATTTGGGCGATACTTCGACCCTGCTTGATCCGGCGATTGTGGAGGAGATCAAGGAAGGGGCTTTGTAGGAGAGTTCACGGTGATTGATCATGACCAAAAGTGAAATTGTAAACGTGAATACCTGATGTTGTTGAAATTTTTATTAAATGACAGTCCTTCACAAGTTCGTTTTAAATAATACTATTTACTTATGGATCGAAACAGTTTATATTTACTTAAAAAACGTTTATGGCCATATTTAACAAACAGAACGATTTGACAATCGCTTCATTAAAAGAGAATTTAATTGCAATAAAATATTGTTTGTCCTACGATAAATCTTCTATTAACCAAACGGAACACGGGTGCCTTGG
>JABDGE010000061.1 GCA_013286235.1 Bacteroidota bacterium | reverse complement strand
AAGATATTTATTATATGCCTGGGCGAAATTATACGCCACACTTTGTAAAGGAGGTTGACCCAATCCCGGGGCATCGCTTGTAGCGGCTATAACTTTGAATTGCCGGCTGTCCAAGTATTTTTTGTACTTCTTTAATACCGAGTTTGTCTTGCTTTCAAGGCCGGGGTATAAATAACTATTCCCGGATATCGCAATAAATCTATAATCGTTGTGTTTTAGTGCATTATTTACCTCGTCCTTGATGTTAGCTTGTTTAATGTTGTTGTACTGCATTTCGAAATCAAATTTTACTTGAGTCTTTTGATATAAGTTGTTCTCGAGTTCACTTTCGTATGGTCGGTAGAAAAAAATACGTGCCCGTTGAGCCGTAGCCAACCCGGAAAACAATATCAGCTGAAAAAAAACTGCCATGACGATCCTTGCTGCCTGTTTCATGCGATATTTTCTTTTCATTTTATAATAAAGGTCTTATAACGGATGTTAAAATCCCGTTCTTGCCATCCATAATTGCAATAAAATCACTGCCGAGATGGTATCCACCAACTCCTTATTCTGCCTTGCTTTTTTACCCATGCCGCTTTGGGCGATGGTAGCCGAGGCCATCTTTGAGGTAAAGCGTTCATCGAGCATTTCCACAGGAATTTCCGGAAATGTTCGTTTAAGCAGGTTTATAAATCCCTTTACATGGATAGCCGATTGCGAAGGGGTATTGTCCATTTGTTTGGGTTCTCCAACGATAAAGCGCTCCACCAGTTCAGTCCGCAGGTAGTTCTTCAGGAAGTCGATGATCTTATTTGGATGAATCGTATCCAGCCCGGTGGCAATGATCTGCAATGGGTCGGTCACCGCAATGCCGATGCGTTTCGTGCCATAATCGAAAGCCATGATTCTCATGGGAGATGTGAGATTAGTCCGAAAGTCGGTAGAGTCCGAATCCCGATAGCTATCGGGACCGAAAGACGCTGCGACTGACGTCCGCCGGTTTGCGGATAACCCAAGTTATATAGAGGGAGGATCATTGAACAAAGGTAAGGTAAACGGCAGTTATTCTCACTGACTTCTTCATCTCCTGAATTTTTCCATCTTCCGGACTTTCGGACTTCCCGACTTTCGGACTTCCCCCAAAAATCTCACATCTCATATCTCACATCTCATATCTAATGCCTAATTTGCACCTTATGCAGTTTAAACAAATTGTTGGGCAGGACGCGGTAAAGCAGCGTTTGATCAAATCGGTTAAGGAAAACCGGGTGAGCCATGCCCAATTGTTTTTAGGCCCGCAGGGATCGGGAAGCTTGCCCCTGGCTGTGGCATATGCACAATATCTATCCTGTGAGAACCGTGGAGAGGACGACTCCTGTGGCGAATGCTCCTCCTGCCGTAAGTACCAGAAGCTGATGCATCCCGACCTGCATTTCTCCTATCCCTTCTTCGCCAAACACAAGGAAGACACGGCCGTTACTTTTATAGAACAGTGGCGTGAGGCTTTTTTAAACAACCCTTATCTCACATTAGATGCCTGGCGGGGATACCTTGACGCAGAGAACAAGCAGGCAAACATCAACATCGCCGAATGCCACCAGATCATCAAAAAGCTGAGCTTTAAACCCTTTGAATCGGCCTACAAAGTTTTGATATTGTGGTTGCCCGAATACCTTGATAAGGAGGGAAATGCTTTGCTGAAGATCATTGAGGAGCCGCAGCCCAATACTTTGTTTTTGCTCGTGACCCAAAACCAGGACCAAATATTGAATACCATTCTGTCGCGCACACAACTAATAAAAATACCAGCGCTTGGCTACCATGAAATCGTGGATTACCTGGTAGAAAAACACCAGCAGAACGATGAAGCGGCAGCCCAGATCGCATATTTAGCTAATGGAAGCCTGTCGGACGCCCTGGGTATGCTCACCGAAAACAGCGGTAGCTTCCACGGCTTGTTCGTACAATGGCTGCGCCTTTGCTTTGGAAATAAAGGCATCGAGATCGTCGGTTTTGTGGACCAGGCATCGAAACTTGGCCGCGAGAACCAGAAAAACTTCTTACGATACGGCATCAGCTTTTTGCGGGAATGTTGCCTTATCCTGTCGGGTGCGGGCAACCTGGTTCACCTGCCGCCAAACGAGCTGGAAACTGCCGGTAAAATGGCGGGGGTAATGAGCCTGGAGGCCATTGAAGGCATCATTACGGAGCTTGAAAAGGCGCACTACCATATCGAAAGAAATGCGAACCCGAAAATTTTATTTTTAGATGTATCTTTACAAATTATAAAACAATTGAATTTAACAATCCGCCAGCGAGTGGATACCTGATATACCGATAATTATGGGATGTGGAAGTTGCTCAACCGGGGGAGGATGTTCTCCGGCGGGCTGCAAAAGTAACGGCTCATGCCTCACCAATGGCTGCAGCAAATTAGATGTTTACGACTGGCTTTCCAACATGGACATGCCGGCAAATTATAAACCGTTCAACATTGTTGAGGTAAAGTTTAAAGGTTCGCGAAAGGAATTTTTCCTTAATAACGACAATATTTACCTTGAAGCGGGTGAGTTGGTAGCTGTTGAAACCACTACCGGCGGCTACGATGTGGGCCATGTTTCCATCACGGGCGAGTTGGTGCGCATGCAGATGGTGAAACGCCGTGTGCGCGAAACAGATGTGGCGAAAAAGATTTACCGAAAAGCCACCCCTGCGGATGTAGACAAATGGAAAGCCGCAAAAGACCTGGAATGGGAGACCATGCACCGTTCACGCAAGCTCGCGCTGGAGCTAAAGCTTTCCATGAAGCTGAGCGACGTGGATTACCAGGGCGATAAAACCAAAGCAACATTTTACTATACGGCGGAAGGCCGTGTGGATTTCAGGGAGTTGATCAAAAAAATGGCGGAAGCGTTCCGTATCCGTATCGAGATGCGGCAGATCGGCATGCGGCAGGAAGCCAGCCGGCTCGGTGGTATTGGCTCATGCGGAAGGGAGCTTTGCTGCTCTACCTGGCTCACCGACTTTAAAACGGTTTCGACTTCTGCGGCACGTTACCAAAATCTTTCGCTGAACACGCTTAAGCTGGCCGGGCAATGCGGCAAATTGAAATGCTGCCTGAACTATGAGCTCGACACCTATATGGATGCACTCAAGTACATCCCCGACAACGTCAATGTTTTAAAGACAGAAAGAGGCGACGCCCGCCTGCAAAAAACCGACATCTTTAAAAAACTGATGTGGTTTAGCTATCCGATGGCAGAAAACTGGATCCCCCTCCCGCTAACGCGTGTTAAGGAGATACAGCAAATGAACCGGGAAGGCGTTCTGCCGCCTGACCTGGGAGAAGTGGTGGAAATAGAAACCAAACCGGTAAAAATACTGGATTATGAAAATGTGGTTGGCCAGGACAGCCTCACCCGGCTGGATGAACAAAGCCGAAGAAAAAAGAATAAAAACCGCAACAAAAACCACCAGCAAAACAGGCAGGGAGATAGTGCACAGCGCCCTGTAGTTGTTACCGACGGTGAGCAAAAGCCGACAACGGCAAGACCTCAAAACGCAGGCGGCAATAACAATCCAAACCAAAGGAAAAAATTCAGGCCGAACCGGAATAACAATAACCGGCCGGATCAAAACCGCAATGGGCAACAGGGTAAACAGGAATGAAAAGGCTGGCAGGAACAAGTTATGGCCTAATAGTTTTGACACTATGCCTGCTTTTGGCCGGGTGCGGTAGCGGTGGTGCCATCAGTGACAAAAACACCGGTATCGAAAACCAAAACTGGACTTATGTAAACCGCGTCCGTTTTGACGTAAAGGTTGACGACGACCAGGTTCCTTATACGCTTTACCTCAACCTGCGGGTAGGCGCGGACTATAAATACTCCAATATTTTTGTGCTGTTAAGCGAAAGCGGCCCCGGGAAACCATTGGACAGCAAACGGTATGAATTTACCCTGGCCGGAAAAGACGGGCAATGGCTGGGAGAAGGATCAGGGAATCTGTACAGTTACCAATTGCCCTTCGTGACCGGTTATAAATTCCCGGCAAAAGGGACCTATACGTTTTATATTGAGCAAAACATGCGGGATAATCCGCTTCGTGCGGTAAGCGATGTGGGGTTGAGGATCAGTCCGTCAAACAAGCAATAACCCGCTATGAAAGCCTTCGCCGACCTGCTTTTATTAGGCGATCCGCGCCTGTTTGAAACATGCGAACCCGTGTTGGAATCGGAACGACCTTTGGTTGCCGGCTGGGTTGCCGATCTGGATAATGTGATGAAGGAAGTTCGGCACAAATATGGCTTCGGCCGCGCCATCGCCGCGCCACAATTGGGCATCATGAAAAGGCTGATCTACATGAATATTGAAAAGCCTGTAGTCTTTATCAATCCGGAATTAGCTGACCTGAGCGCCGAAATGTTCGAGCTTTGGGATGATTGCATGAGCTTTCCGAACCTGTTGGTAAAAGTAAAACGGCATCGCAGCCTAACTATTAATTACCTCGACGAAAACTGGGAGCCCCAAAGCCGGCGGATGGAAAATGACTTATCCGAGTTACTCCAACATGAGTATGACCATTTAAACGGCATATTGTGTACAATGCGGGCGGTTGATGACAAAGCGTTTAAATGGCGTAAATAAAGTTCGGATCGCAAATGCCAGGGTGAGATGAGATAAAAAAGCAACTCAATTTGACTCCGTTAGGAGCCGGCTGTTTATACCAGCATACCCAACGTTCTTATGGCCCCATCGGAGCCTCCTATAACAAACTATTTATTGCGTCATCATTTTGGGGCTATTGCCATAACCGCAAGTATGAAAACCTATCCCCTTACTTTATTTTCTATTATCTTTAACCCGTTTTCGAAATCTTCGGAACATTGACGCCAATTATGAAACACTTCCGTTTGCTAACCATAACAATATCGACCGCTGTCACTATGCTTACTATTACAGCCGGCGCGCAGCCTGCTACTCCTTATACGGATTACCCTGTTTATACCGGCAAAGACCTTGGCGTAGATTATTCCCCGCTGAAAACGATTTTCAAAGTCTGGGCGCCAAGGGCATCGGAAGTAACGCTGCGCTTGTATGATGCAGGCGATGGCGGTCAGCCGGTAAGTGTGCTGAGCATGACGAAAGGCGCGAAGGGTACCTGGGTAACCACGATCGCCAAAAACATCAAAGACAAGTATTACACCTTCCAGGTGATGCAGGATAGTAAATGGCTGCACGAGGCGCCGGATATTTATGCCCGGGCCGTGGGCGTAAACGGCAGGCGTGGTATGGTGGTCGACCTGGCTTCTACCAATCCGGCTGGCTGGAGAAACGACAAAAGACCGTTGCTGAAAAACTTTAATGATATCATCCTTTACGAGCTGCACATCCGCGACATCTCCGAAGACACCAACTCTGGCATCAAAAATAAAGGTAAGTTTTTGGGCTTAGCCGAGACCGGAACCAAAAGTCCCGACGGTGAGGCTACCGGGCTCGATCATATCAAGGAGCTTGGTGTTACCCACGTACACCTGCTGCCCTGCTTCGACTTTAACTCTGTGGACGAAACCAAACCCTCCAAAGGGCAGTACAACTGGGGTTACGACCCGCTTAATTACAATGTGCCCGAAGGCAGCTACTCCAGCAACCCCTACGACGGCAACGTGCGCATCAGGGAATTCAAACAACTGATCCATACGCTGCACAAAAATGGCTTACGCGTGGTTCTCGACGTAGTTTACAACCATACGAGCGATATAGATCATTCCAACTTCAGCCAGTTTGCCCCGGGGTATTTTTATCGGCACAATCCCGACGGCAGCTACAGCAACGGTACAGGCTGCGGTAACGAAGTGGCTTCGGAAATGCCGATGGCCCGTAAGTTTATGATCGAATCGGTGGTTTACTGGGCAAAGGAGTACCATTTGGACGGGTTTCGGTTCGACCTGATGGGGGTGCATGATATTGAGACGATGAATATGATCAGCGATACGCTGCACAAGATAGACCCTACTATTTTTATTTATGGCGAAGGCTGGGCGGCAGGCAATAGCTCGATGCCGGAAAACCTGCGCGCCGTAAAAAAGAACATCGCCCGGGTGAATAAAGTAGCCGTTTTTAGCGATGACATCCGCGATGGCATAAAAGGCGGTTGGGGCGATCTGAAGGAAAAGGGCTTTGTAAGCGGTAACACCAAAATGACCGAAAGCGTGAAATCAGGTGTCGTTGCGTCGACGCCAAACCCACAGATAAACTACAACAGGGTCAACTATTCAAAAGCAGCCTGGGCCGGTGAGCCGTTTCAAACCATTACGTATGTTTCCTGCCATGACGACAACACGTTGTGGGACCGCCTGAAAATTTCTAATCCTGATGCCAGCGAGGCCGATAGAATAAAAATGGATAAACTGGCCGCCGCCATCGTGCTAACCTCGCAGGGCGTCTCCTTTTTGCACTCAGGCGCTGAATTGTTGCGTACAAAACAGGGCGTTCCCAACTCCTATAACAAACCCGATTCCATCAACGAGATTGACTGGAGCCGCAAAACCAAATACAAATCACTGTTCGAATATTATAAGGGCCTGGTGGCTTTACGCAAAGCACATCCCGCATTTCGAATGACTTCTACCGCCATGATCAACGAGAACTTAAAGTTCCTGGCCCCAGGCGGCCCGGGCCTGATCGTTTACCGGATCAGCAACAATGCCAATGGCGATAAATGGAAAAGCATCCTTGTGATCCTAAATGGCAATACCGTTTCAAAAACCGTAAAACTGCCTAAAGGCAATTGGACACTTGCAGCAAATGGCGACACGGTTAAAGAAGCAGGTATTGAATCGGACCTAAACGGTTCGGTTACTATAAACGGAACGGAAGCCTGGGTTTTGTATAGCAATTAGCATAAACGCGCACCCGCCACTGCCCACTTCTAACTGCCAACTGCCGATTGCCCCTCACGCTGCTAACTGATATTCTATTTTTTGGATCAGGCTATTGATATCAAAGGGCTTTTGCAATACATCATCAGGAGCGCCTTTTTGGTGCAATGTATCGTCGGTTGCATCGTCCCCCGAACAAACAATTACCGGGAGGTTACGGGTAGTTTTATTTAACTTTATTAGTTGGCATATCTCTTCCCCCTTGATGCCAGGCAAAGCAAGATCAAGTATAACGAGGTCGGGATGCCTGGCTTTGATCGCGCTGAATACTTCGTTTCCACTCGTTAATGTGAAAACCTCGTAGCCATTATTGATCAGGATATAGGCCAATACTTCCAGCATCAATCTGTTATCTTCTACAATTAATATTCTCTTCGACATGAAATTCATAGTATGCTGCATATTAATACAATAATACAAACCATATGCCAGTTATAAGCCGCATTGCTTTAATTGCAAAGGATTTAGCGATTTGGACAATGTTTTTGCAGAATAATAAGATTGATTTAAGACACAATAAACGAATTTATTACATTTGATGTACGCAACTGATATCGCCAATGGATAACATCAATATCAAAGTACTTGCTAAAGAACTAAAGATCTCTACCTCAACTATCTCCAGGGCTTTTAACGGCAGTCCCGATATTAATAAGGATACCAAGGAAAAAATTTTAGCTTTTGCCCGTGAGCACAACTTTTTACCGAACCATTACGCGAGCAACCTGCGTGATAAAAAAAGCCGCACGCTTGCAGTTATCGTACCGGAGATAGCGAATGATTTTTTTGCGCAGGCAATCAATGGTATTGAAGAAATTGCCCGTAAGAAAGGCTTTTACATTTTGCTTTATCGCACCGACGACGTTTTTGAAAAGGAAGTGTCATTTGTTAATTACCTCAACAATGGTAAAGCCGATGGCATAATCATGTCGGCTTCCGGCGAAGCCAATGACCACAATTATATGCGCAAGCTGGAACAAAAAAATATTCCGGTGGTTTTCTTCGACCGCGTTTATGAAGATATTGAGGCCGCCAAGGTAATCACCAACGATTACGAAAGCAGCTTTGATGCAACCGAGCACCTGATCCAGACTGGCTGCAAAAGAATTGCTTACCTGGTGGTGAATAAAAGCATTTCCATAGGCCAGGTGCGTATGCGCGGGTATATGGATGCCCTGCAAAAGCACCAGATTCCATTCAATGACGAATTGGTGATCGACTGCAGCAACGATGAAAAAGTTAATTATGGCATCCTCTCCAAAGCTTTGCAGGAAATCAAGCCCGATGGTATTTTCAGCTCGGTAGAACGCCTTGCTTTTGCAACTTATTACGTGTGCAACGACCTGGGTATTGAAATTCCCCGCGATTTGAAAGTGGTCAGTTTCTCGAGCCTCAATATTGCCCCACTATTGTGCCCGGCCCTTTCCACCATTACGCAGCCAGCTTTTGAAATGGGCAGCAAAGCCGCGACACTTTTATTTGACGAATTGGAGAAGAAAGGGTCAGCAGGGTACAAAAAACAACACGTGCTTAAATCGAAACTGTTTATCCGTAAGTCATCAGGGGGATGATGTGGGCGGTTTGCAGTTTGCACAGTGGGATTTTTAGAGCAGTCGGCTCACCGAGTTTTTACCGGGGACTAACATAACGCCGTATATTTAATGTAGACTGCACTGCATTCACCACTTCTTTTTTATAACTGCCGTTACCGCCATGCAAATGATCCGCTCCCAACTGCAAACTGCCTACTGATTCGCTGCCAACTGCAACTGCCCGCTGCTACTGCTACTTAATCCTCTACCGCCCACTGCAAACTGCTCACTGCCCCGCCGCCGCTTTCAACGCTTTCTCCTGGTCCTTTTCGTCGCTGCGGAGCTTCCGTTTTTCCTGCCTGATCTCTTTTCGGGTTTTACCGGCCGTATCTATCAATAGCTCCTGTTGCTCTTCTTCATCGCGCAATTTTTGAATATCAGTCTTAAGTTTGGCTTTAGGGTCTACAACAGGCTTAGCTTCTTCTTTTTTAGCAACAGTATCCTTTTTGCCGAATAAGCGTTGTAAAAAATTAGGCTTCTTTTCGGGTTGTGCAACAGCCGGTGGCGGCAACGCACCGTCATCCCCGTTTTCTTCCTGGTCTTTTGCAATCAGCCTTTCAGCAGCTAACGTATCTGCCGGAGCCTCTTTACGCAGGCTTTCTTTCAGTCTTACGGTGTAAAAGCCATAATTACTGCTGTCGCGCTGGGCTTTGCCATGGCCCGCCATCAGGTTGCCGATCAGGTTAAAATAGCCCACAAGACCGGGGCGCAGCGTGCCATCGGGCTGGAATGAATACAAACCTGTTTTAGGGTGGGGGACGATACTGGCCAGGTAAATACTCTCGCCAAGGGTCAGCTCCGAAGGCCTTTTATTAAAATAATACCTCGAGGCCTCGCCGATGCCATAAACATTGTTACCCCATTCAATGATATTGAAATATACCTCCAGCATGCGGTCTTTGGTCATGATCTGGTTATTCTCTATCATCCATACGATCAGGATCTCTTCAACCTTGCGGGTGAGGGTTTTTTCCCGACTCAAAAAGGCGTTTTTTACCAGCTGCATGGAAATGGTGCTGCCCCCGCGTTTAAATTTTTTCTCCTTAAAATCGGTTGCAAGCGATTTGCGGATCGACTCCTCAACAAAACCGTGGTTTGAGAAAAAGCTCGGGTCTTCGGCCGTCATCACTGCATATTCCAGGTTTGGTGAAATATCCTCCAACTGCGTAAAATCCGGGTTTTGGGGCCCGATCAACCGCGCAGGCATGGGCCGGCCATATTCATAAGGCGTATAAACAAAAGTGTTATTCAACCTGCCCAGGTCGGTTTTGCCATAACGGATGATCCGGAAGTCATCCTTATTCAGCCTCGAATCAAACTGCACATCATCGGGGCTGGCGGAATTCAGAAAAATGTTGAGGCTGTAATTCAGCTTTCCTGCAACCTGCATGCCTTCCAGCGAATCGAACATCCCGGAAGGAAAGGAATCAAAAAGATCCGATGCGTCCAGCCATCCGGTATTTAGCTTCAGCTCGTATATTTTTACAGGTTTAAGTGTGTATTTGATATAGGGATGAGCCGTCACTTTTTTTAGGGTGATGGTTGAGGTGCTGTCTATCGCCACGTAATTGTCGCCCACTGAAACGTTGGCATTAATTCCTGCGTTCGGAACCACAATGTCGGTTGATGATAACCGCGGTTGGTTGATCACCAGGTTTGTTACCCCCCAATAGCCGGACAAACGGGTCTCCCCATCGCTGTTTTCAACTTTGGTTAAGCGGGTGCTGATGGTATCGAAATTAACCTTTAAATGGAAACGCTTTTCAATGTATGGGACTTCAACCTTTTTACCGTCGGCATAAAGCTTTATGTCCATATCCTTGTCGGACGGGTGCATCCGGCCCGCAAAATGCCAGGTGGCCGCGCCATTGTTAACGTCGATGGTTGAATTAAGCTGTCCATCCTGAATAACGGCCGTTTTTGTTAGCATCCGGAAACCGGAACTGTCGGTTGAAAGGGTCACCAGGAAATTGCTCACATCGAGGTTATCGGGTATTTTGTACAGTACTTCGTTTACCAGCTTATAGGATAATTCCGAAAGGCCTCCGGATGAGCTATCTGCAGAAGTAACCAAATGCCGTTTGAACAGAAAGTCGAAGTTTTTTACATGGTTGATGTCGGTCAAATTCAAGTGGGCATCCTTCAATACCACATCGGCGAGCTTAACTTCGCCCAAAAGCAGCGGCGCCAGTTTAACGGTCACTTCAAAACTTTTTATACTTAAAAGGCTGTCGCGCTGCGCGGGGACAATGGTGATATTGGTAAGGGAAATGGTGCTCAAGCCAGTAAAAGTCGCGGAGCCGATCTCGAGGTCGAGGTTGTACTTCGACTTTGCGCCTTCCTTTGCCTTTTCGATTTCGTGGTCCAGCAGCGCTTCCCGCTTGGAATAAGCATAATAGCCTCCAACCAACAGGATAAGAAAAAGAACGGCAACAACGATACCCGCTGTACGGGCAAATTTTCGGCTAGGACGACGCATAAATAAATTTATCCAAAGCTAAATTAAATCTCATGCGATACAAACGCGATGAGGTACAAAATGTTTCCGGGAGAGATGTGACATATGAGATATGAGAGGGTTCATGGCTCATCCCGCACGCGCGGGATGGTTCATAGCCCGAGAGGGGGGGGAAGTGGCAGTTCCGCCGTCGCTAAAGCTATGCCGGACAAGGGCGGTGGCAGAAGGATTCATAAGTCATAGGATCACTTCCGGAGAGGAGAAGAGTGGCAGTAGCAGGAGGATTCATAGGCCATAGATAATGGCCGGTAGGGGTTGGTTGGGAAGTTTTGTTCCAGTCGACGGTCTTGCGACATGGCGGCGAAATTTAACCCCGGAGGCCGCGGAGACCGCAGAGGGATATGTCACCTTATAAAGAAAATTACACCATGGTTTCATTCCCTGGTGTGAGAATGATTTGCCGGCCGGGATCAGTCCTGGTTAGAATTCTCATCTTTATTTTCATATTCTTTTATCATTTTGTTGATCCTGGGCTGCAGTATCCACACGCCGATAGGAAAAAACCAGGTCAGGAAAAATTCTCCTACAAAATCACTAAAGGAAGCTTCCCTTTGCAATTCGACTGTTTTTAATGTTTTTGCTATAAAATACAGGCAGTAAAAAAGGCAAAACATGGAAAACAAATGGATGGGTATAATGATAAGGAAGGGGATAAAAAATAAAGGCCCGAAATCGGCGGCGTCTGTATGGGAAAAATTGACGGTTAAACAAATAAAGATGAGTATTATGATGAGACTCATGTAGGTTACCGGGAAAAAAAAGAATGTTTTAAATTTTGTTACCTTCATTTTTATCCCTGTAGGGACCAGTTTTTGCAGGCCGATAGCCACCGCGTATTCCCAGCCAAGCAATGTGCCCATACACAGCAGCATAATAAATGGGAATAACTTAAAAAAGTAAAAAAACACGTGAGGATCAGGCGGTACATTAGGGTGCCGCATCAGGTTTAAAAAAACACCCGCCATCATGACAATATCAAGCAGGATGGGTATCCCAAAGGTCAGCAAAAATAATTGCCAGTGTTTTGCGCGGAGAAAAAGGTTCATGTCGTTGGTCGGGTTTTGGTTTGAAGTATGGTTTGGCTAAAATGATGCCGGTATCAAGATAGTGTTTTCTTGATTAAATGCCGACTGCAAAGATGGCATTCTTTCGCGTGATGGATGTGGGCTGCACGGTAGACTATCCGGCGGTTAAGAGCCTATATAAAAGCAAGTAATCGGAGCGGTTATCCTGTTACCGAAACAAACACGCACAACTCACCATTCACTATTCACCAACTCACCCCTCAAATTATCATTCCCATGACAGTACTACGCCCTCGTTTAGTAACTTTGCGCACACATAATGACAATCACCAAAGAACAAGTTTTAAGCGCTTTAAGCAATGTTGAGGAACCCGACCTGAAAAAGGACCTGGTTACGCTCAACATGATACAGGACATCCATATTGACGGCAATAAGGTGAGCTTTTCGGTGATATTAACCACGCCGGCTTGCCCGCTGAAGGCGATGATTGAAAATGCTTGCCGAAACGCGATTCTTTACTTTGTGAGCAAGGAGGCTGAAATAAGCATCAATATGAACTCGAGGGTAACCAGCCAAAAGAACACTGGTGTACCGGGGGTGAAAAACATCATTGCAGTGGCTTCGGGAAAAGGGGGCGTAGGCAAATCGACCGTGGCCGTGAACCTTGCATTGGGCCTGGCAAAAACCGGCGCCCGGGTGGGATTGATCGATGCGGATATTTACGGGCCGTCTATTCCCATTATGTTTGGTTTGGAGGGCGCCCGGCCAAAAGCAAGCCAGGCGGAGGGAAAAACAAGGATACAGCCCATTGAAAAATACGGGATAAAACTCTTGTCGATAGGTTTTTTTACCGATCCCGACCAGCCTGTTCCCTGGCGCGGGCCGATGGTTTCAACCGCGGTAAAGCAACTGTTCAATGATGCCGACTGGGGCGAACTGGATTACTTGGTGGTGGATCTGCCACCGGGCACGGGGGATATCCATATAACGGTTACGCAAAGCTTCCCGGTAACGGGCGCGGTTATTGTAACCACCCCGCAAAACGTGGCCCTTGCCGATGCCAGGAAAGGGATCGGCATGTTTATGATGAACGCGATCAACGTACCTATCCTGGGTATCGTCGAGAACATGTCGTATTTCACACCGGCGGAGCTGCCTGCCAATAAATACTATATTTTTGGCCAGGGCGGAGGTCAAAAACTGGCACAACAATTGGGCGTACCTTTCCTGGGCGAAATCCCGTTGGTTAAAAGCATCAGCGATTCCGGGGATGCCGGCCGGCCGGTAGTTTTGGAGGAAGACAATATAACGGCCCCGGCATTCGTTGAAATGGCGAAAAAAGTAGCCCAGCAGATCGCAATTTGTAACGCCCATGCGACAAATAATGTAAAATCATAAATAATTAATAACTTTACTTTATATTTCGGGTTAAATGAGTTTATTAGAAAGGGTTGAACAGGCTTTAGACAGCATCAGGCCCTATTTGCTGACAGATGGGGGGAACGTTTCCGTTGAAGAAATTACGCCTGATCATGTGGTGAAGTTAAAATTGCTTGGCGCTTGCGGGTCGTGCCCGATGAGTATCATGACACTTAAAGCAGGGTTGGAAGAAGCGATAAAAAAAGCGGTGCCGGAGATCTCGGGGGTTGAAGCTGTCAATCTTACCGATATAGAGGATCCGAACGCGGTACTGCCTGAAAACTTAAGGTAGTGTTAAGTTTTGTTAAAATGCAAGAAAGTTTTGAGCAATAAAATACTTTGTAATAAATTTGTAAGGGATACCACAAAAACCAAACAGTCGTGAAGGCTATGAAGAAGTTAACCGGCCTAATGTTATGTTTACTTTTTGCAGTTTCGGCCTTTGGGCAGAAGCGTGATGGGGTATTAGTGCAGTTCAGCGGTATTGTACATAATGCCGACACATCAAAGGGTATAGTTCCCTACGTTAACATTGTTAACCTTTCCGATAAGGCTCAGATCATTCAATCCAACTACAAAGGCTACTTTTCATTCGTGGTGCATGAACGGGATACCCTCCAGTTCAACTGTGTGGGTTTTGTGTCAACCAACATCATTATACCTGCCAGCGTTCCTTCGCAAAGCTTCACCGTACAGGTTAATTTAAAACCGCAGATTGTGAACCTACCGGCATTTCGTGTTTTCCCATGGGCCACCGCTGAGGAATTTACAAAAGACTTTCTGTCGATGAAAATTGCTGATGACGATTTGGCTATCGCAAAGAAGAACCTGAGCGCCAGTTCAATCAATTACCTGGAGGCTCATCTTCGGCGCGACGGTCCTGAGATCAATACCGCGCAGGCTTTTCACGACAATATTGTTAATTCGCATTATTATACCAACCCATTGTTCAACCCCTTTGCCTGGGGTAGCCTGATCAATTCTATTTCTGCAGGTGATAAGAGCAGGAGCACGGATAATAGTACGCCGAATAATACGCCAACAGCTACGTCAAGCAGTTCAAGCGGTAATTAAAGCTTTATTATTTTTGGATCAATATATGGAAAAGGAAGATAAGAAATTATCTTCCTTTTTTAATTACCGGAAATTTCATTTTGTAGTCAACGTCCACAATTCCCTTCGAGATATCTGTGAGTTTTTTTGAGATCAGCCGTTTACGCAACGGGCTCAACTTATCGATGAACAGTTTTCCTTCGATGTGGTCGTATTCATGCTGAATGATGCGTGCGGCCATTCCCGAAAACGATTCTTCATGGTGCTTCCAATCTTCATCGTAATAAGATAAATGGACGGTCTGCTGCCGGTGAACGTCCTCCCGTATGTCGGGAATGCTCAAGCAACCTTCGTTAAAGGGCCATTCCACGCCGCTTTCGTCTAAAACCCGGGCATTTATGAATGCTTTTTTTAGGCCTTTCAATGAAGGGTCGTCGTCGCCAAATGGCGATGCGTCAATAATGAACAGCCGCATCGAAAGGCCAACCTGCGGCGCAGCCAGGCCCACGCCATGTGCAGCATACATCGTTTCGAACAAATTAGCTACAAGTTCTTTAATATGCGGGTATTCCGCCGGATCGATGGCGGTTGCAACACGTCGCAATACGGGATCGCCATAGGCGATGATCGGAAATTTCATTCACAATTGTTTTTAAGGGTAGCTATCAGCCCGGGGCCGAATTCTATTAACGCAAAAATACAGGATTATTGCTTAGGCTCAAATACCAATGTAAGCATCTTGTCCATATCGAATATCTCGTTGCTGATTTCGAGCAATTGCTCCGCTGTGACGGCATTAATCTTGTCAAAAAGTTGCTGCAGCGTGTCCACATGGTCAAAGTCGAGCAGGCTTTTGGCCATCGAAATGATCAAACCCATGCGATTTTCTTCGGCCAAAGCTATCTGGCCCAAAAACTTTTGCTTTGCCTGGTGCAGCTGGAGCACCCCGAACTTTTGCTCCCGGAGTTTTTTTAATTCCTTGTAGATCAGTCGCGTTGCTTTCGGCGCCTTTTCAGCATCCGTACCAAAGTAAACAGAAAAAATACCTGTGTCGGTGAATGGTGTATAGTTGGATTCAACCGTATAGGCAATCCCATGTTTTTCCCTTACTTCGAGGTTGAGCCGGCTGCTCATGCCCATTCCGCCTAAATAATTATTCAGCAGTAACAGGCCATGGCGATTGGCATCCGAAGCGGCGTACGCCTGAGTACCAATAATGCAGTGCGTTTGCGAGATGGGTTTTTCAAAAGTACTGCTGCCAGGTATGGATGCGCAGGGCTGGCACCTGGTTTTTGCTGCGGAATTTGCGGGCACTTTACCAAAATATTTTTCGGCTAAGTGCACCACTTTGTCGAACCGGTAATTGCCGAATACTGCAAAGACCATCTGCGAAGTGTTATAATTCCGGCCCATAAAGGTCCTGATATCTTCGGCATTCAGATTTGCGACCGTTTCAGTGGTCCCGAGTATGTTTCTACCCATAGGGTGGCCTTTAAATAAAAGCTCTTCAAAATCGTCCTGGATTGCTTCTTCCGGCTGATCAAGATAGGATGCTATTTCGTCAAGGATGACACCTCTTTCCTTTTCAATTTCCTCCGCCGGAAACGTTGAATGGAATAAAATGTCCTCAAAAAGATCGACCGCGCGCTCGAGGTGCTGGTTGAGCAGGGAGGCGTGGATACAGGTATATTCTTTTGCGGTATAGGCGTTCAGATCAGCCCCCACCAACTCGAGCCGGTTTAGTATCTGGCTGGTACTCCGTTTTTCGGTTTCCTTGAATAAAAGGTGCTCAATAAAGTGGGCCAGGCCGGTTTCATGATCATCTTCGTCTCTTGAGCCCGCATTTACCACAAAACAGCAGTGCGTTATCGTAGAGGGGGCATGTTTAAAAAGAATGCGGATGCCATTGGCCAGGCTATGGACGGTGTAATCTGTCATTATTTAAGCGCCAAAGATAGGATTTTAGCGGGGAAGTCCGAAAGTCCGAAAGTCCGGAAGTCGGGAAGAAGTGGCAGTAGCAGTCGGCGGCAGGGTTTTGTAAAAGAGATTGTTTGGTCAGTGAGACGGGGGAAGTCCGGAAGTTGGGAAGTCGGGAAGTTCGGGAGTTGGTAAGTGGGTAAGTCGGAAAGGGCGTAAAAGAATTATATTATTGTTGTTCTGATACCAGGGTTAGGGCAGGATGTGGGCGACGGTGTGATTGTCGCATTAAAATTACAGCTGAAATACGACACATAGGCTGGATATTCGGAGTTTGACTACTTTTTATTACATTAGTCCCCATGAAAACAAAAATTGCCGATTTAGAGTTTGAGCCTCTTATAAAAGCCGAAGCTATCGACGAGCGCATAAAAACGATCGGCAAGCAGATCTGCAGCGATTACAAGCATTGTGTGCCGGTTTTTATCGGTGTGCTCAATGGGAGCTTTTTGTTTATTGCCGATCTGATCAAACAGATCGACATCCCCTGCGAGATCACCTTTACCAAATTGGCATCCTATTATGGCGGCACCAAAAGCACCCTCAAGATCCGCGACGACATCGATTTCGCGATGGATATCAAAGGCCGCGAAGTGCTGATCATCGAGGATATAGTGGATACCGGCAATACCGCCCACTACCTGATTGAAAAATTGCAGGTAAAAGAACCCGCCAGCATAAAGCTTTGTTCCCTGTTGCTTAAACCGGCATCCCTGCTAAAAAAGATCGACGAACTCAAATATGTTGGTTTTGAGATAGAAAGCGGGTTTGTAGTAGGGTACGGACTCGATTATAAAGAAATGGGCCGGAACCTAAAGGATATTTATAAGAGGGTGAAATAGCCAGACAATTCGTCCGCGCTTATCCGACTATTCTGCATAAAACCCTCAAAACATTTTGTCTATCGCTTTAACCCTCCGTGTTCTCCGCGCCTTCTCAGTGCTCCGTGGTTAACATGCATAGTACCACTACTATTTTACTTCCAAAACCACCGTTGCTGGTTCCAGCCCGGCCGATGTCGCTGTAAATGTTATGCTGCCTGCTTTTTCTTTGGTTTGAACGATAGCCAGCGCCAATCCGTTAAACGCCTTTCTGTAATCGGCCTTGAAAGGATCGTGGTTCGTTTCGTCGCCGTTATCAACACTGGCTATAAATCCGGGGCCGTCGAGTTTAAAGTTGACCAGGTTGTCTGCATCGGGCACAACATTGCCGTCTTTATCCAATATTTTTACCGTCACAAAAGAAAGGTCTTTGCCATCGGCTTTGATATGCTTCCGGTCGGCTATCAACTCAATTTTTGCGGCCGGGCCGGCGGTATGGATCTCGCGGGTTAAAACCACTTTACCGTCCTTACGCGAAACCGCTTTTAAAGTGCCGGACTCATATTTCACCCGCCACATGATATGCAGATCTTCGCCAAGCTTCTTTTTAACGCCCAGGGATTTCCCGTTCAGGAACAGTTCCACTTCGTCGGCGTGGTTGTAATACGCCCAAACATCAACCAGCTGCCCCGGCGTCCAGTTCCAGTGCGGGAAAATGTGGAGCACAGGCTTGTCTGTCCATTCACTTTGGTACATATAATACACATCCTTCGGAAAACCCGCCAGGTCGACGATCCCAAAATAGGAGCTGCGCGATGGCCAGGAATAGGGTGTAGGCTCGCCGAGGTAATCAAAGCCGGTCCAGATGAACAACCCCGAAAGGAAATCGTATTTCTTCATCACCTTCCAGGTAGTTTCGTGAATGGAACCCCAGGGCGGACGGGTATTATCATACGCAGAAACCGTGTTACCCGGACGTGTGAATGGCTTATCCCACCTTGTCGGCCATATCCTTATACTATCCGACGGCATTTCATAATAGCCGCGCATTTCAAGGCCCGATGTTGTTTCAGTGGCAATGAACTTTTTGCCGGGGTAGCGATCATGAAAAGTAGCATAATCATATTCATGGTAGTTATAACCGATCAGGTCGATAGCGCCCGATTTAATGATCTTATTGCTGGTATCGGGGTGGTCGTTTGCAGTGGTAATGGGCCTTGTCGTATCAAGGCTGCGAACGATCCCTGCCAGTTCTGGCGCCAAACGCAATGCGCTCGTGTCGGTTTGTTGGGGGATTTCGTTGCCTATGCTCCAGATGATCACGCTCGGGTGGTTGCGGTCGCGGAGCACCTGGTCTTCCAGGTCGCGTTTATGCCATTCTTTAAAATACAGGTGATAATCGTATTTGGCTTTTTTCCATTCCCAGCAGTCGAATGCTTCATCCATTACCAGGAAACCCATTTTGTCGCAGAGATCGAGCAATTCGGGCGCGGGCGGGTTATGCGAGGTGCGGATGCCGTTGCAACCCATTTCCTTAAGTATTTGCAATTGGCGTTCCAGTGCCCGCGTATTAACGGCTGAGCCCAGGCTGCCCAGGTCGTGGTGATCGCAGACGCCAAGAATCTTCATGGGCTTGCCGTTGAGGGAAAAGCCTTTATCGGGGTCGAAGTTGAAGTAGCGGATGCCGAAGGTGGTTGTGTATTCGTCTTCCAGTTTCTTTTGGCCATTCGCAGAACCGTCAATATATACCCGCGTAACTGCGGTATAAAGATAGGGCCTGTCTGTCGACCAAAGTTTGGGATTGATTATGCGGAATGTTTGATGTGCGACACGCATAGAATCCGTCGGGACTTCGACTATCCTTGCCTGGCGGCCCTGAACATCCCGGGCAGGCAAAACCACTTTTCCGTCAGCATCATATATTGTCGTTTTGATCGAAAAACTATGGGCTTTAACTTTAATCTTAATTTCCGCATTTACAATGGCGGAACTGTCACTCACATCACTTGTGGTAAAATAGGTGCCCCAATGACCGACAGTCGCTACATTGTTGGTGGTGACCAGCCAAACATTGCGATAAATGCCCGAGCCCGAATACCAGCGTGAATTTGGCTGAACGGAATTGTCCACCTTTACAGCGATAACATTGCTGCCGCCAAAGTTTATGTATGGCGTTAATTCATAACGAAAGGATATGTAGCCGTTGGGCCGGAAGCCGAGCTTATGCCCGTTTACCCACACAGTGCTTTTTTGGTAAACGCCATCGAAGTCGATATAAAGTAATTTATCCTTATCGGCAGCGGGCACGGTGAAGGTTTTGCGGTACCAGCCTATGCCGCCGGGCAGCGCGCCGCCCTCGGGCGTTGCGGGGTTTTCTTTGCTGAACTTTCCTTCTACGCTCCAATCGTGCGGCAGGTCGAGGACACGCCACGCTGCATCATTCAGTGTTGTGCTTTCCCCATTGCCCACGTCGCCAAGGTTAAAATGCCAGCCTTTATCAAAGTCAGTCACTGTTCTTGGTAACTGGCCGAACCCTTTCAAAGTAAATATAAGGGCAATACCCGATAAGCAAAGCATGCGTGCTGCCTTCTGCAAAAAAGCTGTGTTAAATATCATCATGTCAGCGTGAGGTTAATAACTGTTATTTCGACACTAAATTAGTGTTATTTGTTTGAATAGTTTACGAAGTAACGAAAATCTTAACCAACGTTTCGGAATAATAAATCGCCCGTTATGATTGTTCGGTCAAACATTCTATTTTAGAGCTAATTATCCTGCCATGGAAGAAGAACAACCATCCCCTCCCAAAAAACCGGCGCGCGGAACAAAGAAGGACAAACCAGAAGTTTACATCCTGCGTGATATGCGCGAATATGCGGGCGAATCGATGCTCATCATCTTCAGCGTTTTGCTCGCTTTAGTTTTGACGGAATATATCAACAACCTGCGCGAAAAAAGCCAGACCAGGGAGTTGATGGAAAACATTAAGACCGAGCTCATCAAAAACAAAAAGGTAGAAGAAGCACAATACGCCTACCAAAAGGCTGTTTTGAAACGGATCGACTCGGCTATAAACGATCCCGCCCTGCAGCATAAGATCATCTCAAACGGCGAGTTCCACTATGAATATATTTTTTCCGGCAACCATGGCGTGTTGTATGGCGATTTGAGCAAGGTGGCCTGGGACGTTGCCAAAAGCCAGAATATATTTCCGAAAATCGATATTAAATTAGTTGACCAGCTAACGGGCATCTACGATGACCAGGAACGGATCGGCAAGCTGGAAGATAAAATAGCGGGTATATTTTTAAGCTATGAATCGCGTAATGAAAACAACGCCCGGCAAACTCTTATCCTGATGCGCGACAACTATAAAGGCTGGGCAGTGGACCGCGCACCCGGTTTGATAGGACAATATGATGCAGCGATAAAGGCGATTGCAGCGACCGAGTAAATCATACTTACGAAGTTTTTAAACGGCGAAGCGCTCAACGGGGCCTTTGAAAATAAAACAACTCCGAGTTAAACTTCGTAAGTCTTTCAAGTAACCTCCAACATCTTTCGTAATTTTGCAACAATGAATGCCGCATTGATAAAATCCCTTCCAGGCCGCTATTGCAATTCGCTCACAGAATATTCGCGGTTTGTAACGCGCGAGGTGGCCATTGGCGATGTGCCGATGGGCGGCAATAATCCCATTCGCATCCAGAGCATGACCACCATCGATACCATGAATACGATTGGTACCGTTGAGCAGTCGATCAGGATGATAGAAGCAGGTTGCGAATATGTGAGGATTACCGCGCCCAGTATTAAAGAGGCGAATAACCTGGCCGAAATAAAAAAGCAACTGCGGGCACGTGGTTATACGGCGCCTTTGGTGGCCGATATTCATTTTACCCCTAATGCGGCGGAAGTTGCCGCTCGCATTGTTGAAAAAGTGCGGGTAAACCCCGGCAATTATGCCGATAAGAAAAAATTTGACCAGATAGATTATACCGACGCCGAATACCAGGGCGAACTGGAGCGCATTTACCAAAAGTTTGCCCCGCTGGTAAGGATATGCAAAGAATACGGCACGGCTATGCGGATAGGCACCAACCATGGTTCGCTGAGCGACCGCATTATGAGCCGCTATGGCGATACCCCGCAAGGTATGGTGGAGTCGGCGATGGAGTTTATGCGGATATGCGAGGCGCTGAACTATTACAGTTTGGTAATCAGCATGAAATCGAGCAACCCCCAGGTAATGGTGCAAGCCTACCGCCTGTTGGTTGATACGATGGTAGCCGAAGGGATGAATTATCCACTGCACCTTGGCGTTACCGAAGCCGGTGACGGAGAAGATGGCCGCATCAAATCCGCCGTTGGCATAGGCACTTTGCTGGAAGACGGGCTTGGCGATACCGTGCGCGTATCGCTTACCGAAGAACCAGAGGCCGAAGCGCCGGTGGCAATTGCGCTGGTGAAAAGGTATACGGAGAGAGGAGAGGTGAAAGGCGAAAGGCTAAAGGCGAAAGGTAATTCTGAGGACAATTCAAACCTTTCACCTTTCACCCTTCACCCTTCACCTTCTTCCCACGACCCTTACGCTTATAAAAAGCGCGAAACATACGAGGCCAATGCCTTTATTGGCGGGCATATGGTTCCGAGGGTGGTTGTAGACTTGTCGAAAAAGAATCTGAAGGACCCGGCCATAGTGTCGGATGCGGGGTATTTATATTCTCCTTTGCTGGATAAATACTCAATGGCCGATCAGTCGGTTGATTTTGTTTACCTGGGCGATAATTTGCCGTCCTTCAATATGCCCGGCAATTTGAAACAGCTTTACAATTATGCTGCATGGCAAAAACTGGCTGATAAGGCCATGTGCCACCCGGTGTTTACCTTAAACGAGTTTATAACCGGAGACCGTTCATCGGCGCTAAACCTGGTGCGGGTAAAGCCTTCAGACTTGGAGGGCGATGATTTCGGAGCGTTGCCTTTTGATCAGTCGCTTGTTTTTGTACTCGAAACGGATGAGAACCATGGCATGGCCGACCAGCGGGCCTTCTTTTTTAAGCTGGAAGAATTGGGCCTGGATGTGCCTGTGATAGTGAAAAGAAGCTATATGTTTGAGTCCGAAAGTTCTGAAATTGTCCAGAAACTACAGCTTTACGCCTCGACCGATCTTGGCGCGCTCCTGGTTGACGGTTTTGGCGATGGTATCTGGATCGATGCTCCTAAAATTGACACCCGGTTCATCACCTCAACTGCTTTCGGCATATTGCAGGCTACGCGTTCGCGTATCTCCAAAACTGAATATATCTCATGCCCAAGCTGTGGCAGGACACTTTTCGACCTGGTGGTGACCACGCAAATGATCCGCAGCCGCACCAGCCATTTAAAGGGTTTAAAGATTGCCATAATGGGCTGCATCGTGAACGGACCCGGGGAAATGGCGGACGCTGATTACGGATATGTGGGCTCCGGCCCGGATAAAGTGACCCTTTACCGCGGCAAGGAAGCTGTGAAAAAAAACATCGCCTCGGCTAAAGCACTTGATGAACTGATCGGGCTTATCAGCGAGGATGGTAATTGGGTTGAAGCCAATTAGTTATAAATTTATTTTTTTACATAACTATTGACAAACCCGCGAATAATTGCTAAACTTATGGCATGACGCGACCTAAGTCCAATCTCCTTATTTTTTTTGCTGATTTTAGCTTTTGCCGGTCAAAAATGTTTGGCCCAGACCTATGCCACGGGCCTTTCTTTTGATGACACTGCGTATATGCAGGCTCCGAAAAAAGCCGCTTTGACAAGAGGCCTGGATTCTGTGCCGTCAAGGGCATCGATTAAAGAATTCGCTCCAACGCCCAAACACCAGGGCGGATTTAATACTTGCACTGCCTGGGCTTGCGCCTATTGCGCACGGACCATGGTAGACGCGATCAGAAATAATTGGACAGATAAGGATTCCATCACCGCTCACGCCTATTCGCCTGCATTCCTTTTTCGCTTGCTGAGCCCTGCTGATAATGGCTGCGCCATACCGACGAATATCGATCATGCATTTCAATTGATGAAAACCAAAGGCGACCTCCGTTATACGGATCTTCCTGTACCTTGCAGCCCTTTTATCGATACCAGCCAGTTTGGAAAGGCGTCGCTGGGACGCCTGAAAGATTATGCACGCCTGTTTGATGTAAGTTCATCCAACAACTTTAAAATACAGGCGGTAAAAAAATCCATATCCGAAAAAAAGCCCGTCGTAATTGGTATGATCTGTCCGCCGTCATTTGTGCACGCATATAATTGCTGGCAACCGACGGAACAGCCATCGCTAACCTACGGTGGGCATGCAATGTGCGTGGTGAGTTATGACGACACTTTGTATAACGGCGGCGCTTTTGAGATACAAAACAGCTGGGGCGAAAACTGGGGTAATGGAGGCTATGTGTGGATCAGGTACAGCGATTTCGCCATGTTTGTAAGGTACGGATATGAGCTTATCGATATTCCCGAAGTAAGCATAAACGCGGCAGACCTGTCAGGCTCAATTAAATTAGAGCTATTATCGAAAGTGGAGATGCCGGCAAATTTGCTGGTTTCAACCAGGGGGTTAACGGTGGAGGCGGCACAAAAAACGGCCGAACCGCTAACTATTTATAAAACGGCTAATGCTTATGGATCGGGAACCCGTTTTCGTGTCCTTATTTCAAATGACCAGCCAGCTTACGTTTACGCTATCAGCTCCGACCTCAGCAACGCGGATAATGTATTATTCCCGTTGGGAAAT
>JABDGE010000060.1 GCA_013286235.1 Bacteroidota bacterium | reverse complement strand
ACGGCAGGCAAAAACGGCAATTTAAAAGCGGCGGTAAGATGGGGCATCGGGGTGGACAACGTCGATTTTAAAGCAGCCGAAAAGCTTGGCATACCCATAACAAATACGCCCGGGATGTTTGGCAACGAAGTAGCAGACATTGCGCTTGCTTATTTGCTCGGACTGGCAAGGCAAACTTATTATATTGACCGCGAAGTGCGAAAAGGGAACTGGGTTAAGCCGGCCGGGATATCGCTTAGGGGTAAAACAGCCGCCCTGGTGGGTCTTGGCGACATAGGCCTGGCTGCAGCCAAAAGATTAAAGGCTTTTGAACTGAAAATTAATGGCTACGATCCCTTTACAAAGCTTACGCCTGAAAGTGCTGGCGTAGATCAAATACTGCCTTTCCCGGAAAACCTGGGGGATGCCGATTTTATCCTATTGTGCAGCGCCCTCACGGCATCCAGCTTTCATTTGATCAACAGCGAGTCTATCGAAAAAATGAAAAACGGAGTGTACCTGGTAAATGTATCGAGAGGCGGCTTGATAGATGAGCATGCTTTGATCGATGCGCTAAGATCGGGCAAAATTAAGGGAGCTGGACTCGATGTTTTTGAAACCGAGCCCCTGCCTGCTGATAGTCCCTTGCGCCAATTTGACCAGTGTATTTTTGGTACGCATAACGGTTCAAACACGCGCGAGGCAGTTATGCGCGCCAGCCTCGAAGCGGTGCGAATTTTGTTTGGCTATTTAAATATAAAATAGCCGGTTGGGTTAGAGGCTTAAGCGTAGATACAAAGCAATCGCTTTTAATCTTAAAAATTAATTTTAGCCAGGGGACACACGCATTTTCCAGCTAAAGAAGGGTAGCCCCTACGGGGCAATAAGAATAGGATGGGTTGGGTGCTACAAACGTTTTGCCCCTACGGGGCATAAAACAAAAAGGGTAAAAAAAATTTTTTAAACGCAATTTCCCTGAGATAATATTCCGTTCAACAGCAGATGAAAAAAATAGTATTGATAACCGGCGTTTTAGGAGGCATCGGGAGCCAGCTGGCAAA
Source organism: Bacteroidota bacterium (assembly GCA_013286235.1). GTDB lineage: Bacteria > Bacteroidota > Bacteroidia > Sphingobacteriales > Sphingobacteriaceae > Mucilaginibacter. The sequence goes on along the minus strand of JABDGE010000060.1, from coordinate 23,134 downwards.
AACCTTCAGCGAAAAAGGGTACGAGGTTATTGGCCTCGATGTGAGAGACATGCCCTCGCCCTGGTGCGACAAGTTCTTTAACTTCGACCTGAACCGGTATTGTCTCGATAATACTTACCGGCATGAGATGAATTCCTTGTTTGAGCGGGAGATTCCCGAATTATCGGTTCTCATAAATAACGCCGCGGTGCAAATCCTAAGCTCCTTAGACGAAATAAAGCTGGATGACTGGAACCATACCCTCAACGTGAATTTAACGGGTCCTTTGGTATTAAGCCAGCTTTTTGTGGATCGACTGGAGCGGTCTAAAGGATCTATCATCAACATTGCAAGCATCCACCAGCAATTAACAAAACGAAGGTTTTTAGCTTACGCGACATCAAAAAGCGCCCTGGTTGGATTAACAAAAGCGCTGTCTGTCGATTTACAGGGCAAGGTAAAAGTGAACGCCATAAGCCCTGCCGCCATTGATACACCGATGTTAAGGGACGGTTTTAATAATGATGAAAATAAGGTGCAGCAGTTGAACGAGATACATCCCATTCAACGTATCGGAAAACCACAGGAGGTATCGCAGCTGGCTTATTTATTAGCCGAAGAAAACCTTGGTTTTATCAATGGCGCCAATATTAATATTGACGGCGGCATCAGTAATGTATTAAAGGATTTGGATTAGTCAGGAAGTCCGGAAGTCGGGATCCCGATAGCTATCGGGACCGAAAGTGCGAAAGTTTTGCCCTCGCAAGGTGCACTGTGCGAGAATACGAGGTATAAAATACATCACTCGCCCCTCAAGCTCTCCACCGGGTTTGCCATAGCCGCTTTGATAGTTTTAAAGGCAATCGTAGCAATGGCGATCAAAATTCCGGCAGATAAAGAAACTGCAAACATCCACCAGCTGATCTTGACCCGGTAGGGAAATTGCTGGATCCAGCGGTTCATGAGGTACCATCCTAAAGGCCAGGCGATGACATTGGCCCAGATAATAAGCTTCAGGTATTGCTTTGAAAACAACGATACAATATTTCCCGTGCTCGCTCCCACTACCTTTCGTATGCCGATCTCCCGCGCCTTCTGGTTAACTGTAAAGGTGATGAGCCCCAGCAGGCCCAGGCATGAAACAAATATCGCTATACCGGTAAAAATGCTGCTCATTTGCTGTTCGCGTTCGTTTTGCAAATAATCGCCCTGGAAAATATCATTTAAAAATCCATAGGAAAAAGGGGTACCGGGATTGAGCTCTTTCCAGCTTTTCTGCGCAAACTTTACCGCATCCGCCATTTGCCGGCCGTTAACCTTGGCTACAATCGTTCCAAACCTCCTGGGGTTAGCCGGCATAATACCAAAGGGATATACGATCGACTGCAGCGAGAAATAATGATAGTTTTTTACTACTCCAACAATTTTGTATTGGTAAACCACACCGTTATGGAAGCGGGATATCATTTTACCGGGAGCGCTGTAAACATCCATCCCCAGCGCCTTTACCGCCTCTTCGTTCAGGATCACCTGCCTGCCAATATCGCTGGTTTCCATATCTTCCTGCATATTGGTGTTACTAAAGGTTTGCGGTGTAAAATTACTGCCTGAAATTAATTGAAGCCCGAGCGTCTTCAGGTAGTTAGTATCCGCAAAATCCAGGTATATCAACTGTTTTTCATTGACCGTTTCCCCTGCCGGGTAAAAATTCATGTCCGACGAAAATAGCGGCCCGCTAGCTCCGCTAACCGACTTAAAAGCCGGGTCGCTGTTTAGTTTGTTAATGAGCGTGCTCACATTATTCCTGGCCTCGTCGCTGTTCAGGTTTAAAATTAGTTGTTGATCCTCGTCGAAGCCCGGTTTGGTATTGATCAGGAACCGTACCTGGTCCCACATCACCAGGGTGGCAAACACCAGCACCGTAGCGATGACAAACTGCGAAACGATCAATACCTTGCGCACACCGAACACGTTTTTGCCCGTGCTGATCTTTCCTTTTAGCACCTGCACCGCTTTAAATGACGACAGGTAGAATGCCGGGTAGGCGCCAGCCAATAACGCGGTGACTATGGTTATCAAAAATAGCCAAAGCGGCAAACTCCTGTTTTCCGGCGCGAAAAATGACATCATTTTACCGGTAAGCTGGTTGAATTCCGGCAGGAACGATAAGGCCAGCAGGATGCCAAACAACAGCGCCACAAAGCTTATCGCCAGCGTCTCTATTAAAAACTGGTACCTGATAGCCCCTTTGCCCGCGCCCATTACGCGCCTTACCCCCACCTCCCGCGCCCGGCTGATGGCCTGGGCTGTGGTTAAGTTCATATAATTGATGCAGCCCAGCAACAATATAACCAAGGCGATCGCGCCTAACAGATACAGGTATTGAATATTGCCTTGTTTCCAGGCCAGGTAATCCTCATACATGGTGGAGTGTAAATGAATATCCGTTAAGGCTTGCAACGAATTGGTCATCTTGCTGCCTGTCGCCCTTAGGTCGGGGCCGGCATGGCGCAGCGTATAGGCTTTCAATTCCTCATTCACATGCTGTACACTGCTTCCGTGCCTTAACTTAACATAGGCGTAATAATTCGGGTTTACTACCCAGTTGGTTTGCCCGTCGATGCTTTGGTTAAAGTGCCCGCTCCGGTTCGACGCAAAAAAGTCGGCCTGGATATGGTTTAAAATGTCCTCGTTAAAAACACCGGAGATGGTATAAACATTTCCGCCGGCCTTCAGGAATCTACCCACAGGGTTTGCCTGCCCGAAAAGTTTTTTAGCCAGCGTGGCTGATAGCACGATGGTATTTGGTGTGCTTAATGCCGTTTGACGGTTGCCCTGTAAAAAATGAAAGGAAAATAGTTCGAAAAACGGTGGATCGACCCAATAACCCGCGTCAACCGAAAAAGGCGACGACGGCCCATTGGATTGCACCTGCACAATGGTAGTGCCATTGGTGGGGTCCAGCCGGCTTACCTGCTCAATTTCGGGTATTTCAGCTTTTAAAAATTTGGTGTAGGGAAAAGCTACCGTCGGCGCCCCGCTCCCACCGCCAAAGTCCGATGTAATGCGGTAAATATCTTCACTATGGTCGAAGCCTTTATCATAGCTCAACTCATGCTGGCAAAATAAAAACACCAGCGCGCACGAAGCCAGCCCTACCGAAAGGCTCAAAACGTTTATAGCTGTACTTGTTTTATGCTTCCACAGGCTGCGGAGGGCGAGTTTTAAGTAGTTTTTGAACATGCGGCGAGGCTGTATATCCAAAAATAGCAGGTTTGGGTTTAAGTATTTAGTTTATGGGGTGATTTAACAGAAATTAACAAAGTTCTACTCTTTCTGGATAAAGCGTAATGTATCGGGCATCTTAATTAACGAGTTGTACTCCTCCTTCAACGCCAGCAAACATTCCGCGCACATACAGCCCTCATAATTCTCGCTGATGTATCGTACCTCATTCAAATTCAATTATACATTTTATATTCTTTAGTGGTTTTGTCAGCCCAGGTGTGGGTAATGATGTCAGTAAGTGTTGCAAACTGCACCCTATCTTTTAATCCGCGACTTCTCCATTCATCCGTTAGCTCTTTGCGTATTTCAATGCTTTTAAGTCGTTGGTTTATCCAGTTTTCTGAATAACCTAGCTGCAAATATTGTTCTAAAGCCCTGTCAATAGTCAATTCAGGATCCTGTATTTCAACTAATCTTTCTTCCCCGATTTTTGCAAGCCAAAGTTTAAAAAGGCTCTGCTTTTGGTGATGGAATAGATTGTATGAGCCTGAAAAGCTGCCCGGTATCAGCCACGTCGGTTTTATACGCCTTGCCGTCAGCGGATTTCATTTTCAGTTGTCCGATTTTTTCGGACAACTCACTCCCTTCATTGATAAGCTTGGTTTTCAGATCGCTCCAGTATTTTCTCGGCCTGTCGCTATTTGTTAAAATTTCAATAACATCTACAATCGAAAAATACCATTTCTCTTGTTTGGGGTCCCAGGCAGTCCTCACGCCTTTATCCTCAAATATTTTTATACGTCTTGTTTCATAATCACTTTTAACAACTAAACTATCTTATCGATATCCTATACTCCTCCTTCAAATCCAATAAACATTCCGCGCACATGCACCCCTCATAATTCTCGCTGATATACTGTGTCTCGTTCAAATTCAACGGCACCTTGCTGCAAGCACATTTGGTAAATGAATTTGCCTTGCATTCCATACTTTTGCCGCACCGTTCGCAGCGAATGATCTCATGCTTTGAATCCATACCCGCAAAAATACAAAGGCGCCCCGACAAAACGGGGCGCCTCTTCCATTATATATAGTAGTTAATTAGGTTGACATGTTAATCACCGGCGTAGAGACGCAATGCATTGCGTCTCTACCGTTTTACGCAGAGCACGTCACACAACCTTCTTCCATTGAACAGCTCGGGCCTGCCGGTATCTCATCCACGATCTGCTCAACCACTTCCGGGATAACGGGCTCCATGTTTTTGCCGCCCTGGTTTTCAACGGTGAACTTAACCGCCTGCGATGCAGCCTGTGTGCGCAGGTAATACATCCCTGTTTTAAGGCCTTTCTTCCAGGCATAAAAGTGCATGGATGTAAGCTTGGACGCATTCGGTGAGTTGATAAACAGGTTGAGCGATTGCGATTGGCAGATGTAGGCGCCCCTATCGGCGGCCATATCGATGATGTTGCGCATCTTGATCTCCCAAACAGTTTTGTACAGCTCCTTAACCTCCGCAGGTATCTCTGCGATATCCTGGATCGAACCGTTTGCGGAGATGATCTTATCCTTCATGGCAGGCGTCCACAAACCAAGGTTAAACAGGTCGCGCAGCAGGTATTTGTTTACGATGATAAACTCGCCGCTTAACACCCGGCGGGTATAGATATTCGAGGTGTACGGCTCAAAGCATTCGTTATTGCCCAATATCTGCGATGTAGATGCGGTCGGCATCGGGGCAACTAACAGCGAGTTACGCACGCCATGGTTCATTACGTCCAGGCGCAGGTTCTCCCAATCCCAGCGGCCGCTTTCTGGCTTCACACCCCATAGGTCAAACTGGAATTGGCCTTTAGAAAGCGGCGAACCTCTGAAAGTTTCGTATGGCCCGTCTTTTATCGCCAGGTCTTTTGACGCGGTCATTGCCGCAAAGTAGATGGTTTCAAATATCTCTTTATTCAGCTTCTTCGCTTCTTCGCTTTCAAAGGGCAGGCGCAATTGAATAAACGCATCGGCCAGGCCTTGTACACCCAAACCAACCGGGCGATGCCTTAGGTTCGAAGTCTCGGCCTCTTTAACAGGGTAGTAGTTATTATCGATGATCTTATTGAGGTTGATGGTAGCCTGGTAAGCAACATCGTACAGTTTCACGTGATCGAATATACCTTCGCGGATATACCGCGGCAGCGCCAGCGACGCAAGGTTACAAACGGCAATTTCATCAGCCGAGGTGTATTCGATAATTTCGGTACAAAGGTTCGAGCTTTTGATGGTGCCCAGGTTTTGCTGGTTTGATTTACCATTGGCGGCGTCTTTATACAACAGGTACGGCGTACCGGTTTCCACCTGCGAATCAAGGATGGCAAACCAAAGTTCCTGTGCCTTTACCACCCTGCGGGCGCGGCCTTCTTTTTCGTATTTAGTATATAGTTTTTCAAATTCCTTACCCCAGCAATCTGCCAGCCCAGGTGCTTCATGCGGGCAAAACAGGCTCCAGTCCTCATTGGCTTCCACGCGCTGCATAAACAAGTCGGATACCCAAAGGGCATAGAACAAGTCACGTGCGCGCATTTCTTCTTTACCGTGATTTTTGCGCAAGTCCAAAAATTCAAAAACATCCGCATGCCATGGCTCCAGGTAGATGGCAAAGGCGCCTTTGCGCTTGCCGCCGCCCTGATCGACGTAACGGGCCGTATCATTAAACACACGCAGCATAGGGATGATTCCGTTGCTGGTACCGTTTGTTCCGCTGATGTACGAGCCGGTTGCCCTCACATTATGGATGCTCAGGCCGATACCGCCTGCACTCTGCGAAATTTTTGCTGTTTGTTTCAGGGTATCATAAATACCTTCAATGCTGTCGTCCTTCATGGTTAACAGGAAGCAGGATGACATTTGCGGCTTTGGCGTACCGGCGTTAAACAGGGTCGGCGTTGCGTGGGTAAACCAGCGCTCGCTCATTAAATTGTAGGTTTTGATGGCGCTTTCCACATCTTCTTTGTGGATACCGATGGAAACGCGCATAAACAGGTGCTGGGGGCGTTCGGCAATCTTGCCGTCTACCTTCAGCAGGTATGATTTTTCAAGTGTCTTGAAGCCGAAGTAATCAAAGCCGAAGTCGCGGTCGTAAATCAGTGTGCTGTCCAACAATTCGGCATTATCCTGGATGATCTGCCAAACATCGGGCGCGATCATGGAAGCATCTTTTCCGCTTTTTGGATCAACGTAGTCATGCAAAATACGCATGGTCTCGGAAAACGACTTGATCGTATTTTTGTGCAGGTTGGATACAGCGATCCGCGATGCCAGCAACGCATAGTCCGGATGTTTGGTGGTAAGGGATGCGGCGGTCTCGGCAGCCAGGTTGTCTAATTCCGACGTCGTCACCCCGTCAAACAAACCTTCAATTACTTTTTTCGCTACATCTATCGGGTCAACCAGGCTGGGGTTTAAACCGTAGCATAACTTTTCAATTCTCGCGGTAATCTTATCAAACTTTACCGATTCTTTTTTTCCGTCGCGTTTAATTACATACATCTTTGACCCCCTTGTTTTATTAATAATTGTTTTTCAAATCCAATGTTAACTGCATTCTTTGTTTTCGTGGCTGAATACCCCATCTACTCCCAATCTCCAGCCACTAATACCCTTAATCTTCCGGACTTTCGGACTTCCGGACTTTCGGACTTTTTCTCAAAAATCCTCATCCAATGAAAACGACTTACTCTCCTGCGAATTCAAAACCCCACTTTTTTGATAATCGCCCACCCGTTTTTCAAAGAAATTGGTTTTGCCTTGCAGGCTGATCATTTCCATAAAGTCAAACGGATTGGTGGTATTGTAAACCCTGTCGTAGCCCAGCTCGGTTAGCCACCTGTCGGCCACAAACTCGATGTACTGGCTCATCAATTTGGCGTTCATGCCGATCAGGTTAACCGGCAATGCGTCAGTTATAAATTCTTTTTCTATCTCCACCGCGTCGGTTATGATGGCTGTGGCTGCTTCTTTCGAGAGCTTGTTGTCGAGCATGCTGTACAACTGGCAGGCAAATTCGCAATGCATGCCTTCGTCGCGGGAGATCAGCTCATTGCTGAAGGTCAATCCCGGCATCAGGCCGCGTTTTTTGAGCCAGAAGATAGAGCAGAAGCTGCCCGAGAAGAATATCCCCTCAACGGCCGCGAAAGCCACCAGCCTTTCGGCAAAGCTGCCGTTATTGATCCACCTGAGCGCCCATTGCGCTTTCTTGCCAACGCAAGGCACCGTTTCGATGGCGTGGAACAGGCGGTCCTTTTCAACCGGATCTTTGATATAAGTATCGATCAGCAGCGCGTAAGTCTCGGAGTGGATGTTTTCCATCATGATCTGGAAACCATAAAAACAGCGTGCCTCTGGTAACTGAACCTCGCTCATAAAGTTGACGGCGAGGTTTTCGTTAACGATCCCGTCGCTGGCGGCGAAGAAGGCCAGTACGTGGCTGACGAAGTGCCGTTCCCCATCGTTGAGCGCGTCCCAGTGCTTCATATCGTCACCCAGGTCGATTTCTTCAGCAGTCCAGAAACTTGCTTCATGCTTCTTATACATCTCCCATATTTTGGGATACTTGATCGGTAGGATCACAAAGCGGTCTTTGTTCTCTTTCAGCAATAATTCTGTCTGCTCTTCCATTCTCCTTTTATACCTTTTTAAACTTTTCTTTCTTCTGTTACACGCATGCTGACCCAAAAAGTAGGGCGACAATTATCCCGCAGCCGTTTTTACCTTGTTTTTTGATTCTCCCAAGCTAACGACTTAAGCGGCCCCACTCACCAATCCCTCGTCAATATAATCTTATCAATTTATCCCCGGCTTCCCGCCTTAACACCCTTCACCTTTTTGCTACCGTGGTTAAAACGGCAGGGCAGACAATGCTGAAAAACTTATAATCAAATATAGGCGCTACCCCCTTAAGGTGTGAATTTTAGTTTTTAACATACCAACCTTTTATGAACAAACAGGGTGTTAAGAAGTGCCAAAAATCAAAACGGACACATTAAATTAGTTTATAAGGTATGTTAAAAAAAAATGAAGATGTGTTTTTTGAGGGCGTTTTTAGAATTTTTTCCCACATCTGGAACAACGACTTTTTTTACGCTACAGGCACAAATTTCATCGAAACGGAGTTTACACAATGCCGTACATTCTTTGGTGTAAGGTACTCGCCTTCAAACACATGGCCTAAATGCGCGCCACAATTTGCGCAAACAATTTCCACACGGCGTCCGTCAGCATCCGGAACCCGTTTCACGGCGCCCGGTATTTCATCATCAAAGCTTGGCCAGCCGCAGTGCGACTCAAATTTTGATTCGGAGGTGTAAAGCGGCGTGTCGCAGCGTTTGCACACGTATAAACCCTGAGCTTTATTGTTTAACAGCGAGCCGGTAAACGGCCGCTCCGTACCCTTGTATAGGATCACCCTTTCTTCATCAGGTGTTAATTGATTGTATTCCATTTTTTTATTTTCTGGGATTATTCACTGGTTGTTTTTTTTCAGCGGCGTTCATGAGTCGCTGCGCTTAGTTTCACCGATTATTTTTTGATTATTCACGTATTGTTTTTTTTCAGCGGCGTGCATGAGTCGCTGCGCTTAGTTTCACCGATAGCTTCGTCCTGCGGGCTCGGCTCTCTTTCCGACCTTTCGGACTTATACAATATACGACAATTTCGGCTTAGTTTATGTTTTGAGAAAGGATGTTTACAATAGGTTGACGCGGTCTACAATGACCATTTCATACTGTCGGCATTCTTTTCAATGTAGTCAAAACTCCGCTCAAAATACTTCCGGACGGTGCGGTTCAGGTAATGCTTCCAGGCCACATCTTCGTTCCGGTAGTAAGCAAGCCAGGCCATCACATACGCAATTATAGGTTCGGGCAGACCGCCTCGTTTCTGCATTTGCCACCCATGGTGGGTATTGCCATGCCATTGAGCGAATTTGAAATAGGAGTTGGCCCGAAATATCCCGAAACCAAAAAACAATGAAGTTAGATCAGCTAATAAGTTGACGTCATCCTCGATATTGTATTCGCTAGTCAATTTGTATTTCGCAAGTTCCACTGAAATAGAAGCTATAAGACTTAACGGATCGTGCAATTGGCCCATTTCTATCCAGATTTCTTTGTTGCCGAAACCTTTGTCGTGCAGATCACTGCTTTTGCCCGACCAACCTCCCTTCAATTTTTCTGACGGAGTTGCGGTTATGCCTTCACCAAACCGGGTAGGCTGATCCGAAAAATACCTCAACTGGATTTCCCATGGTTTGATGCCCATGATCGATGCCGCCTGCTGAAGTATATAGTCAGCGTCCTCTTCTGTCCCGGTAAAATTGCGATCGAAGTACTGTTTATCAGGCGTAACAGTTACTAAAGAACGTGATACTTCCGGCGTGAACAGTTCGGCAAGCCACAATAAATTTTCCTCTACGCAGTGCCTGTCGGCATCGGTGATCGGTGGTTCATTTCTTCTTTGCCAAAACCAAGCGAATTTTTCTTTTTCCTTCGGCAAAGCAGTTTCAATGGGCTCATACCATTCAGCGTTCAGGCTCATTTCACCACAACCGCCTTTGCTTCGGCTACAGCCGGTATCTTCAAATACTTTGTTACAGCCAGGGCATTTACCATGTGTTTCGAAGGTATTCCATTTTGTGTTGCACACATCGCAAACCCACTGACAGTTTTCGTCAGGTTCCCAGCCACATTTCGGGCAACTTATGTATGATCCGTCGATTATCATCGTCACCCTAAAAATAAAAAAATCCCGGCTATTTGTAACCGGGATTTTCATTTATCCAAATTTAGGCTTTCAGCTTTAGTCTCTCTGCTTTACGCTTTCTTCTGGCTTTCAGCTTTGGACTTTCCGCTTTCAGCTATTTTAATTTTGCCAGTTCCTCTGCCATCGCAGCGCCAATCTCTGCAGGCGATTCCACCACGCGGATGCCGCATTCGCGCATGATTTTCATTTTGGCTGCTGCGGTATCGTCAGCTCCGCCGACAATGGCGCCTGCATGGCCCATGCGGCGTCCCGGAGGGGCTGTCTGGCCGGCGATGAAACCTACAACAGGTTTGGTGCCGTTTGCTTTTATCCAGCGGGCTGCTTCCGCTTCCATGCCGCCGCCGATCTCGCCGATCATAATGATGCCATGCGTGTCAGGATCATTCATCAGCAGCTCAACCGCAACCTTGGTTGGGGTGCCGATGATCGGGTCGCCGCCGATTCCGATAGCTGTGGTTATACCCAAGCCGGCTTTCACCACCTGGTCAACCGCTTCGTAGGTTAAAGTTCCCGATTTGGAAACTACGCCTACATGGCCTTTTCTGAAAATAAAGCCCGGCATAATGCCGATCTTGCTTTCGTCAGCCGTGATGATGCCCGGGCAATTCGGCCCGATCAGGCGGGTATCCTTGTCGGTGAGGTATTCTTTCACCATGATCATATCCTTGGTGGGGATACCTTCGGTGATACATACGATTACTTTGATTCCCGCTTCGGCAGCTTCCATAATGGCATCGGCTGCAAACGGAGGGGGAACAAATATGATGGAAACATCGGCGCCGGTTGCGCTAACGGCATCGGCGACGGTGTTAAATACCGGCCTGTCCAGGTGTGTTTGGCCACCTTTGCCGGGCGTTACGCCGCCAACCAACTGCGTACCATATTCAATCATCTGCGAGGCATGGTAAGTGCCTTCATTACCTGTAAAACCCTGTACGATAACTTTGGAATCTTTATTAACGAGTACACTCATGGTGCTTTTAATTTAGTAGCGCAAAGCTATAAAAAAATCACCCCCCTGATGGGGAAGGAGGGAATATTTTTACAATAGGGGGATGCGGAGGGCAGTGGCAGTAGCAGTGGCAGTGGCAGCAACATTAGTGAAGTGAAGTGTGAGTAGTGAGTGGTGCGGGTGCGTAAATGATCTTTTACAATTCAATGTCGTTTACTTATGAGAAACCATCCCTTTTCGCCCTCTTTATCGCCCCGCGATAGAGAGGGCAGGCGAGCGAAGCAATGCCGGATGAGTCACCGGAGCGCGTCAACTACCGCCAACGCTTCCATTGTGAGCGTTCTCTTATTCCCCATAGGGGCAACCCGTTTGTAGAAAAACAAAAAAAGCAAAATTGCCCCGTCGGGGCTACCCAATTGCTCAGGAATCCTCCAGACGGTCAAAAACTATTTAGTTCAAGCTCGATTCTTCAATACTTCTGGTGTGCCGGAATCTTCAAACCTGTCAGCCCGATTAAAAAATCACATAATTTATAATAGCCAGTCGAAGCATTGGGTGTCCACCGTGTAACAACATGATAGTTGTCGAATAATTTACCCTCCAATATCCATTCTGCCCCATCGTCGCCGAAAACGCGTTCTTTTGTACTTAGCCGCCAAAAATCTAAATTTTGCAATCTACTTGCAAATTCATTCCAGTTTGCTTCAGTGATCGTTTTGTGTTTGTCAACGATTAATTTGCCAGGCGCGTAACCGCCGGCACCGTCACACATTTTCCAGTACAAAACATACGAATGATTATATTTTTCGATCCTTATCGCTACCGGATGATGAAATGTCCGTAACCAGGTAAATCGATAAATTTCATTTCGAGACTTGTCATTAAATAATACTGATTCCTTCATTGCACTAAGTTGCCCAGAATACCATTTTATCTCAAATTGTGTGAGATTCGATGTGTCCTTAGGATTGAATGGGAAATAAAAAATGTTTTGAGCTCTTACCTGGCTTGCGATAACAAATGCCGCGACGAATAGAAAATAAAATCGTTTCATATAGACCAAATTTTAATCAGGATCGATTTTCACTCCCCCTTCAGGGGGCCGGGGGGCTGGCGAACTCCCCTTCACTCTTCGCAATCACGATCGTCGCCACCCCGTTCCCGATCATATTTGTGATCGCTCTCGCTTCCGACATAAACCGGTCCACCCCCAGCAGGATAGCCACGCCTTCCGCCGGGATGATCTTGATCGCAGCGAGCGTTGAGGCCAAAATAATAAACCCGCTGCCTGTTACACCTGCCGCGCCTTTGCTGGTGATCATCAGGATGCCGATAATGGTCAATTGCTGCAGTAGCGTTAAAGGGATATGGAACACCTGGGCCAGGAAGATAACCGACATGGACAGGTAAATGGTAGTGCCATCGAGGTTAAAGGAATATCCCGCCGGGATGACCAAGCCCACCACTGATTTGGAGCAGCCGAATTTTTCCATCTTGTCCATCATCGCCGGCAGAACGGATTCAGACGAGGAGGTACCCCAAACCACCAAAATCTCTTCCTTAATAAATCCGAGGTATTTCCACAGGCTGAATTTATACAGGTAGCAAACCAGGCCCAGCACCCCGAAAATGAAAAAGATCGACGTAAGGTAGACCGATCCCATCAGCAGCGCCAGGGGTTTAAGTGTGTCAATGCCATAGGTGCTGATGGTCCAGGCCATGCCACCGAAAGCGCCGATTGGGGCCAGCCGCATCACCATGCGCATGATGTTAAAGAATACCTTCGAAAGCTTATCGAACAGGCTGATCACCGGTTGGCCTTCCTCGCCCATAAAGCTAAGCCCAAAGCCAAATAGGATCGCGAAAAACAGGATTTGTAAAATATCATTTTTAGCAAACGCGTCAAAAACGTTGACCGGGACAATGTGTGTTAAAAAATCGATCCAGTGCATATCGGCGGCTGCCTTTTGGAAAGCTGCAAGTTTTGTAGTATCCGCCGCGGCATGCCCTGCAAAATTACTGCCGGGCTTCAAAACGTTAGCAACAATAACCCCGATCACCAGCGCCAGCGTCGACATGATCTCGAAATAAAGCAGCGCCTTTCCCCCTACCCTGCCCACTTTCTTCATATCGTTCATGCCGGCTATGCCCAGCACGATGGTAAAAAAGATAATGGGCCCGATCAGCATGGTGATCAGGCTGATAAATGTTTGGCTGATGATCTTCGCAGCGGGACCGAATGACTTAAATGTGAAGCCCACCGCAATACCCAGCAATATGCCGGCAATTACCTGGAAGTTGAGATTGGTTAATAGTTTTTTCATGCAATACCGTAGGTGTTAAAAATAGGGATAAACTATTACACTCGCCTGTTTAAAGTAAAAAAGCTCTCCCCGGTATGCGGAAAGAGCTTTTTTTGCCCGGTATAGCAGGGCGTTAGCTGGTGGCCCCGGTCGCCAGGTTTACCGTATAGGTTGTGCCGTTGATGGTAACCGCTGCAGAGCCATTTCCCTGGAAAACGATCGTGCCTGAGTAGTTCCAGCCGCCTCTCGGACCGGTGCCGGATGTATTAAAGGTGGCCGATCCGCTGAGCAATGTGCCACTGCCATCCCCTGCCATAATGATCGACTTTAGCGCATAATCAAATATCACGGTGCCGCTTCCCGAACTCCCGCTTTGGTAACTGCCATTGGAATTCAATGAACCGTTCAGGGAGATATTTGAGGTTGAGCTTCCCGGTGTAACCGCTGCCGCGGTGAAATTTTCACCCACACTGTACGAAAACTTGGTCGATCCCGCCGAAAATCCGATAACTACATTGTCGTTGGTTGTATAACCGCTCAAAACACCGTTGGTACAGGCGAAACTGAATTTCAGGGTTCCGTTAAACGTGATCGAGGTATCGCCCGAAGTTACGTTAGCTGTCAGCGTGGTATCAACGACGGTGCCGCATTCCGGGTTGGACAAGTCGTTGACCACTTTACCGCCCTGGTGCACTGCCAGCGTTGACGGCGCGCTGAGGCCGGCTGACACATCAAAGGCTCCCAGGCCGCCAGACAGGCTCTCGCTGATGGTTAGTGCTGCCTGGCTCGCCACCTGACTTGGTGTTAGCTGCGGATCAGCGGGCTTGGAGGATGATTTTTTACATCCGGACCAGGCAAGTGCCGCGCCTGCCAACAAAACAACCAGGATTTTAAGTTTTGATTTCATGACAAGATTTTAATTTATTTATCCCCAATATGATTAATAATTTCCCTGATAAATCTAATACGAATTTTTAGAAATTCATAAAAAAAACTAAGCCGCCTCCGGGAATCGGGGGGCGGCTTAAATATTGTTTTAAATAAATATCTGTTTTAAATGGTTGTAATTTTCCCGGTAGCCAGGTTAACATAATAAACATGGCCGTAGAAGGTAAGTTTACCTATGTCATTGCCGATAAATACCATGGTTCCGATATAATTCCATGATCCCTGGGCATTGCTTCCTTTTGTGGTAAAAGTTGCCGTTCCGGCGTTAATGCTATAGGTTCCTTTAGAACTTATGTCAACAACAGCATCTGTTATCACGAACGCGTCATGCTCTGATGTTGGTGCGATTTTCCTATCGCTGTAAACCACGTCTTTGTAAGCCTGCAAGGTTCCGATAACCTTAAGCAAGGTAGCGGTTGAATTTTCGCTCGTTATTTGGTAGCCCTGTGCAATATCGTAAGTGAATGAATAGCCAGGACCTGTTCCCTGGGTTACCAATGCATCAACCAGGGTATAACCTACGGGTTCTCCGCCTATGCAGTCGAAGAAAAATTTACTTTGACCGACTACGGTAGATTTAATGCCGCCAACGTTTGTTGTGTAGTTGATATTTGAGTCGGCCACAAATCCGCATAACTTGTCGGCGCCGGGAGGGTAAAGCTCCTGGGCTTTCGGTGTTAAACCATCGTTAATGCTTGCTCCGCCCAAAGAACCGGACAGTGCAGATGCAAAATTTGAAGCAACGGCGCTACTCACCGCATCATAACCTACCGTGGTTGACGGTGTTGTTGCTTTTGCAGGCGAGCTGTCCTTTTTACATGCTGAATAACTTATAGCCATCCCCGCCAATACAATAATCGCGCTTTTTGTAGAAAGTTTCATAAATAAAAAGTTTTAGTGTTGTTCAATAATTTATCGTCCTAAATATACTGACTATAAACCGCCTTTTTAAATTATTTCAAAAAAAACTTTATTAATTACTAATAATTACCGTAATTAACTATTGCGAAACGAGGCGTTTCCCTCGCATTAAAATTTCTTAAAAAGTAAGTTTCGGGGCTTGGTGTTCCGAATACACATCCGGTTGGTTGGGCATAAATAGAATCGCATATCGGCGGAGGAATGGCTTGCTTTTTATCAATTCCCGCCCTTGTTTTTTACTTGTAAATGCTAAATTTATCGCATGAGCACCGTATACAACTTTCAAACTATTTCAGCAATGCTGGCTTGCTCGGGACAGCCCCGCGAATCTCAACTGGCATCCATCGCGGATGAAGGTTTCAAAGTGATCTTCAACCTCGGGCTTACGGATACAAAATACTCCCTCGACGACGAAGCATCCTCGGTAAAAAACCTCGGGTTAGCCTACTATCACATCCCCGTTTTGTTCGACGATCCGCAAACCAGCCAGCTGCTTGGATTTGTTGAATTGATGGACCGGCATCGCAGCGAAAAAACGTTGGTGCATTGCGCGGCAAACTACCGGGCGTCGGCATTTACCGGTTTGTATCTTTTTTCAAAAGGAGAATTCGACGAAACGCAAATGCGTGCGTTTATCGAGAACGTTTGGCAGCCGGATGCGGTGTGGGAGCAGTTTATGGAGGAAAGCGTGATTTTGCTGAAGGAGAGATGAACACTTGATGTGCAGATGTGCAAATATGCGGATGTGCAGATGTGAGAGGGGTCATAGTTCATAGTTCATAGCCGGAGGGATTTAGTTGGGAGGAATTGCACAGTTTATTACCTGTCAACGCGGCTTGCACAGTTCGTTACCTGTCAGCGGGGCACGAGTCGCCTTTGCGCTTTAGGCCCTGGCGTCAGACTCGCGCCTGATTAGGAATTTTATCTCCGGATGACCAGAAAGTACGGTTGGACTGAGAACGTACTAATCCATCAGGCAATGTTACTAAGTTAACAAAGGCATTGGCGGTAATTGACGCGCTCCGGCCATGAGCCATGAACCTTCTTCTCATGTCTCGCATCTCCTTGCATCCGACATTCGCACATCTGCACATCTAACCACATCCGCACATCTTCTCAACATTTTTCTTAATTTCGCGGGCTTACGGGGGATCTCATTATAATGGACTATCAGTTTAAGGATATAGAGCAAAAGTGGCAAAAGTTTTGGGCCGATCATCAAACGTTTAAGGCGGAGGATAAGTCAACCAAACCAAAATATTACGTACTCGATATGTTCCCCTACCCATCGGGTGCGGGATTGCATGTGGGCCATCCGCTTGGCTATATCGCCTCTGATATTTTCGCGCGTTATAAAAGGCTGAAGGGCTTCAACGTTTTGCATCCCATGGGCTACGATAGCTTCGGGCTGCCTGCCGAGCAATACGCCATTCAAACCGGGCAGCCGCCGGCATTGACCACTGACACCAATATTGCCACTTACAGGCGCCAGCTCGACCTGCTGGGTTTTTCCTTCGACTGGAGCCGCGAAGTGCGCACCAGCTCGCCCGACTATTATAAATGGACGCAGTGGATATTCATGCAGCTATTTAACTCCTGGTATGATAAAGCCGCCAATAAAGCAAGGACGATTAACGAGTTGGCCGAACATTTTGAAAAAAACGGCTCCGCGGGCATCAACGCTGATTGTGACGACGATGTGTTAAGCTTTACTGCCGGCGAATGGCAGGCATTGAGTTTTGAGCAGCGGCAAACCGAACTGTTAAAATACCGCCTCACGTACCTGCGCGAAAGCACGGTTAACTGGTGCCCGGCATTGGGTACTGTGCTGGCAAACGACGAGGTGAAAGACGGATTCAGCGAACGCGGCGGTTTCCCGGTGGAGCAAAAGAAGATGATGCAATGGAGCATGCGCATCACCGCCTATGCCGACCGCCTGCTGACCGGCCTCGACACCATCGACTGGCCCGAGCCGCTGAAAGAAATGCAGCGCAACTGGATAGGGAAGAGCGTTGGCGCAAGCGTTAAATTCCAGATCGCCGAACCGGCCAAAGCGGCGTTGGCTGCAAAAGGGATGGACGAGCTGATCGAGGTTTTTACCACGAGGGTCGATACCATATTTGGGGCCACTTTCCTGGTGCTGGCGCCGGAGCATGAACTGGTATCGGCGCTTACCACCGCTGAGCAAAAAAAGACGGTTGAAAAATACATCAGCCAAACACAAAAGAAATCCGAGCTGGAACGCATGGCCGAGGCCAAAGTGGTTTCCGGAGCGTTTACCGGCAGCTATGCCATTAACCCGGTAAATGGCGAAAAGATAGAAATATGGATAGCCGACTACGTATTGGCAGGCTATGGTACCGGGGCGGTGATGGCCGTACCTTCCGGCGATCAGCGCGACTATCTTTTTGCCAAACAATATAAGCTGCCCATAATTCCGATCATCGACATTCAGAAAATTGACGAACAGGCCGATCCGACCAAAGATGGCCGTTATATTAACTCAGGCTTTATCAACGGTATGACGTACAAGGAGGCAACCGCAACCCTTATAGCACGGCTTGAAGAAACAGGCGCGGGCAAAGCAAAAGTTAATTACCGTATGCGGGATGCTATCTTCGGCCGGCAACGGTATTGGGGCGAACCTGTACCCGTTTATTTTAAAGACGGACTACCCTATCTATTAGCGGAGTCGGAATTGCCGCTGATCCTGCCGGAGGTTGATAAATACCTGCCCACAGAAAGCGGCGAGCCACCATTAGCCAGGGCAAAGGATTGGAAATATAAACCGGCTTTGGAACCGGGCGAGCTTTATGATTACGAATTAAGCACCATGCCCGGCTGGGCCGGCAGCAGCTGGTATTGGTACCGGTACATGGACGCCCACAACGACAGGAAATTTGCGTCGAAGGAAGCCATTGATTACTGGAAAGATGTGGACCTATATATAGGCGGCAGCGAACACGCCACCGGCCATTTGCTGTACAGCCGGTTTTGGAACAAGTTTTTAAGGGATATGGATCTGGCCCCGGAAGAAGAACCTTTCAAAAAGCTCATCAACCAGGGAATGATCCAGGGCCGTTCAAATTTGGTTTACAGGCTGATTGATGAACTGGGTCGCGGCACCAATACTTTTGTATCGTTCGGCCTTAGGAACAAGTACCATACCTCTCCCTTGCACGTCGACGTAAATATTGTCGAAAACGATGTGCTGGATATTAAAAAGTTTAAGGCCTGGCGCCCGGAGTTTGAAAATGCGGAGTTCATTTTAGAAAACGGGAAATACGTGTGCGGGTTTGAAATTGAAAAGATGTCAAAACGGTATTACAACGTTGTAAACCCCGACGACATCGCCAGCCGCTATGGCGCCGATACGCTGCGGATGTACGAGATGTTTTTAGGCCCGCTGGAACAAAGCAAGCCCTGGAATACCAACGGCATTGAAGGCGTATTTAAGTTTTTAAGGAAATTTTGGAAATTATTTCACGACGAAAAACTCAATTTCAATGTTTCGGCCGATGCGCCGTCTAAAGCGGAACTAAAGGCACTCCACAAAATTATCCGCAAGGTTGAAGAAGACGTGGAGCGTTTTTCGTTCAATACCTCGGTATCCAGCTTTATGATCGCCGTGAATGAGCTTACTGACCTTAAATGTAATAAGAAAGCTATCCTGCAGGATCTGGTGGTCGTGCTGTCGCCTTATGCCCCGCACATCTGTGAAGAATTATGGACCGTGTTGGGAAATGAAGCCGGCACCCTGTCCTACCAGCCATACCCTGTTTTCAACCCGGCATATTTGGTGGAAGACGAATATGCCTACCCCATTTCTGTAAACGGGAAGACGAGGATGAACCTGAATATATCACTTAGCCTGGAGGAAGAAGATATTAAAGCGTTTGTGCTCGCCAATCCGGCTGTGCAAAAATACCTTGACAACAAGCCCGAAAGGAAAGTTATCGTGGTAAGGGGAAGGATAGTCAATATCGTCGTTTGATAATAAATCCGAAATCGAATCCCGATAGCTATCGGAACCGACTTCCGAAATCAAAACAGGATCGTTAATATCGTGATATAAAAAAGTGCGAAGATTGTTTTTACCGCCTGGTAACGAATTTATGACAATTACATGTTTATGACAATATAATGCCCATAAGCGTGTAACATTTCAAGTATTTTCGGCTCTTATTAAGAAAATCACGACAAATGAAACGTTTTTATATACTTTTTGCAATTATCTTTTCTTTTATAACGGCTAAAGCACAGTTCGGCGTGGGTGGTTCAACCATCGTCGGCAAAATCTCCGGCACACTGATCGATTCTGTTACCAAACAACCTTTGGACTATGCTTCGGTCGGCTTGTACCGAGTAGGTGGCAAAAGTCCTCTAAGCGGTTCCATAACCGACCCAAAAGGAAACTTTAAGATCGACAATGTGCACCCGGGAAACTACAACCTGGTGATCACCTTCATTGGGTATCCCAACAAAACCGTAGGCCCTATTGTCACCACGAATGCAAAGCCCGACAAAAATGTCGGCTCAATCAGCGTTTCCCCCGGAGCAAAAACCTTAAAGGAAGTTAACATTACCGGTCAGAAGGCACTGATTGAAAACCATATTGACAAGATAGTTTACAATGCCGAAAAAGACCTTACCGCACAAGGCGGCAGCGCCAGCGACGTGCTGCAAAAGGTACCGATGGTATCCGTCGACCTGCAAGGCAACGTAGCCATCCGCGGCGACCAGAACGTTAAAGTATTGATCAATGGCAAACCATCCGGCGCAACGGCAGCAAGCTTATCGGACGTATTGAAAACCATCCCGGCCGACCAGATCAAAACCATCGAAGTGATCACCTCCCCATCAGCAAAATACGATGCGGAAGGCTCTGCAGGCATTATCAATATCATCACCAAGGCATCAAATATCTCGGGTATCAGCGGCTCCGTGAGCGGCGGTTTCGGCACACGCCAAAACAACGGCAACTTAAACCTGAGCTATAATAAGAACAGGTTTAGCTTGTCCATCAACGCCGGCGGTAACCTTACCTGGCCGCAAACATCGCTCAGCACTTTTAATCAGCAATTTACCGGCCCGACAGGCACCACAACGCAGTCATCCGATGGAACAAGCATTGTAAAACGTTATGCTACTATCAGTTCGGCGACTGCTTCCTATAGCTTCAATGCGTATAATGATATTACATCGACGTTCCGGTTTAACAGGTTCCAGTTCACCACAAACGCCACAAATAACTTTAACTCGAGCACAGTTACGCCGGATACAAGTTACCAAACACAATATACTTCCAATTCTCTTAACCACAATTCATTGACGGGGTTTGACTGGTCACTGGACTATACCCACAAATTCAAAAAAGATGGTGAAAACATTGTGCTATCGGGCGAATGGACACATGCCGGCGTAAATACGGATTTTACCGACTATTTTACTGCAGAGTTGCCTAATAACCAGGATTTCATTAACGGAACCAACAATGAATACACCCTGCAGGCCGACTATACCCTGCCGGTTAATAAGCTGCTGAAGGTGGAAGCCGGCGGCAAAGAGGTCATCAGGCGGCTTTATGCAAATTCGGCCGTGTCGGAATATACAGGCAGTCAATTTGTTTACGCTCCGGATAGTTCCAGCACATATGGCTACAACCAGGACGTAACTGCTGCTTACACGGTTTTAACGTTTACGCTGCCAAAAAGCTGGTCAATTCTGGCAGGCGGCAGGTTTGAGAATACGTACATCCAGGGTAACCCATCGAGCGCGGGTGAAACTGACCTGATGCCATTTAGCAGCGATTACCAGATCTATATTCCAAGTTTAACTATTCAAAAACAGTTAACTTCTACACAAACATTAAAGTTAAGCTACAGCAAGCGCATCACCAGGCCAAGCTACCAATTACTTGATCCCTACGTGATTAAAACAAATATATTGGGGCAAACCGAGGGTAACCCCCAGTTATCGCCTGAAGTTTCGCAAACGATTGAATTGAATTACAATACCTTCATCAAATCGTCGCTGGTAAACGCATCCATCTACTACCGGCATATCACAGGCGTTATCGAAAGTATAGCACAACCTATCAGGGTCGACAGCCTGGCTGGAACGCTCACGGAATCCCACAACGCTGATGAGAATAATTCATTCGGATTTAACTTCTTTACATCGGTAAACCCGATCAAGATACTTACGCTGCGAACAAACATTAACGTTTACACCTACGATCCCACGCCTTATGCAGCATATGCTGCTGACTTTACGAATACGTCGATAAAGGTTCAGTACAACATATTCGGCGCTGCATCGCTCAACTTTAACAGCGGATTGATCATGGAGCTTTTCGCGGTTGAAAACTCACCCCGTTATACCTTACAGGGTTCGAGCCCATCGTTCAGCATCCTTGGTTTTGGCATCAGAAAACAGATCCTGAAAAAGAAAGGTTCCATCGGCTTAAATACGATCGAGCCGTTCAGCAAGTACAAGTACTTTGACTCCTACACATCCAGCCCCGGATTTGTACAGAGCAGTACATTTGCCTTTCCATTCCGTTCGGTCGGCATAACCTTCAGCTATAGCTTTGGCAAGCTTACATTCAGCAACCCGACGCAAAAGAAGAGCGATACCGACGAAGAAAAGCAAGGCGACCAGGGTGTTGGCGGCGGCGCGGGCGGCACAGGCAGCGGCAACCGTTAATTGCCTGATCAGATATCTCCCAAAAAACGGGGCGGTTATATAAATCGCCCCGTTTTATATTTTATCCCCTTCGGTCAGCGTCAAATAAACCGTACCTGGTAGTAAGCTCTAAGGCATCCGATAGCTGTCAGGATCTGTGCTCTTCCGGTTTTAGACTCAAGACTTTAGACTAACCCGTCATTAATGGTTGACTTAACACTAAACAGCATCAATCCCGATTTGCTTGAGCAATATCGATGCGTTGAACGTTTTGCATTCACCCGGCTTGATCTTGTAATCAAACTCCATTTCGCCGTTCTTTACCCGGATATCGAAATAGAAGTTGCGGATATAATCCGGATAATCCTCTTCCAATTTAGCTATCTGCAGGTCGTGCGTGGCCACCATGCCTACCGCTTTTTTGCTGATCAGCTTTTCGATAACAGCCTTGGAACCAAGATATTTATCTACCGAATTAGTCCCCCTTAGCATTTCATCTATCAAAAAATAGATCTTTTTATCGCCCTCGACGGCCCTCAGCAGCATTTGCAGCCGGTCAATCTCGGCCTTAAAGGTCGAAGTACTTTCATTTAGCGAATCTTTGATACGCATATAGCTGATCACCGTCATTACTGAAACGCGCATTTCAGTTGCGCACACCGGCGCCCCGCAAAGCGCCAGTACCGTGTTGATGCCTGCGGTTCGCAAAAAGGTGCTTTTGCCGGCCATGTTCGAGCCGGTGATTATATCGATATGGTAAGTATTGTCCAGCCCGAAATCGTTTTCAACCCGCTTTCGCGGATCGATAAGCGGATGGGCAAGTCCTTTTGCGGTAAGTGTATAAGTCTCGTCATTAGTTACCTGCGGAAAGCACCAGTCCGGGTAATTGATCGCTAACGCAGAAAGGCTTATCAGGGCTTCAAATTCGGCCAGCACTTCAAATGCAATATCGAAATTGTCGTTATTGGTTTTTTTCCAGTCTTCGATGGCCAAAACCTGTTTTATACTCCATAAAAACAAAGCATTCATAATCGCCCCGGTCACCAAATTCAACCGGTAATTGAGCTTGTTGATCAGTTGGGAAAGCTGTAGTATTTTGGCCGACACACTAACACCTTCATTCTTTTTTATAGCCGCATGCAGTTTGTTCAGGTAATCGGATTGCCAGCTTTCGGATTCGATAATGGCGAATGCCGATGCGAAATGGCTTAATGTGCCGGCAATCTTACCCGCGATCAGGTCAGTTTTTTCTACGGCTTTGGATTTAGACGATACGATGCGGTTATTAACCAGGGCAACCAAAATCACC
>JABDGE010000059.1 GCA_013286235.1 Bacteroidota bacterium | reverse complement strand
TATATCCAACGGTCTTATTTTTCTTCTTAAAAGAGCGATACCGGACTATCCGCCTAAACGATTCTACGAGAAAAATTCCCGAGCCGCATGCCGGGTCCATCACTAAGGGTTTTTTGTTTAAAATTTCTTCAGTGAGTGTTCTACGTAGTAGAAATTCAACTAAAGGTGCCGGGGTATAATAAGTACCCTTATTGTCTGGCTTTTTTCCTACCTTAATAGCTTCAAGTTCGCGATTATTATAGTGGTAAAATTCTTCGTAAATATTACTAATTAATTCAATAGGTATGATGTCAAATCGATATGCCCAAAAAAACAACTGATTTTGTGTATTACCCAAAAGAAAATCACTTAAAATCTTTAGGTGGTTATCGCTAACAATTTCCTCTTCCTTGTCATCTGTAGGGAAAATATCACCATTGAAGTCAACGGCTATTTGTTTAAAAAGTTTATTGGTAAAACTTTTGCTTGTCAGTACTTTTGGATATAGTAATTTTTCCATTTCAGGTTCAACGTACAGTGCGTCTGATTGATTACTAAGAATTTGCTGCCATCCCGGTTCAGACTTGGCTATTTCATAAAAATACTGAGATGTCAGTATGCCACGGTCCTCTAAATATCTTATAAAAATTGATTTACCAATGATTGAATGGGCATATTTTAAATTTTGGCCGGATAATCCAGCATTATAAAGTTTCTCTCTAACAGTTTTTAAATCCCTGATTAATGCACGGTCTGCGCGATCTTCTAAATTAGAAAAACTATCGTTATCAAATATTTCGCCCGATTCAATTAGTTCCCGTCGAAAATTATTCAGGGTTGTTTTTATTTCAACGATATTTTTAACAATAGCTAAAGAGTTGTCTATTAAATCATTATCGCTTTTTAATGGCTGGGTGGCAAGATCAAGAATATATAAACCTGTTTGCGTTTCTAAAAACAGCAGCCGTGGCCTGGCCATGCACCACACCCGGTTGTATATGCGATGGAGATCTTCGGTGGCATACGCCTTAACAAAAACAATAATCGGCTCATTGTGAACAAAAAAAATCTTTTCTGTTGTAAGTATATTTATTTCGTTAACGGACTCACACAACTTAAGCCAGTCTCCTTTTTCCGAAAAATTAGCAGTAAAATCATCCATTAAGGAGATTAAATCTCCATTATAGTAATCTAATTCATTACAAGCCGTTTCAATATAATTATTATCTATCAAGTTCATCTATAATCATTCTTCCTAAAGAAGAAGGTCTTTATGTTTTTTAATATTATTAACAGCTTCACAATCTGTTAAACTACAGGCACTTACTATCACAACAAAATCTGCGGCTGTTATGAACGCAGGCTGAATTATTTTTTGAGAACGAAATCAAAAGGTCAACTAAGTTAGATATTAATTCAAGTGCAATTACCGCCCTTAAATTATAAACTTCGCTCAGCAATTGGTCATTAATTATCAAGCAATTAAATGTTCCCATTAAATGGCTTTAAGAGCCTGTTTAAATTTTATTCAATAATAATTTTATAGCGGCGAGTTTGACCATATTTTCAGAAGTTTCAAGCAAGAATTCATAATTTCTGCACAATCTTCTGTCGTTATCGAACCAGGCAAATGATCTTTCGACCACCCATCTCTTGTGGGTTGGTTTAAAACCGGTTTTCTTATCATCGGATCGCATAACTACCTGAATAAGGTAACCAAAGCCTTTTTTTACCAGTTCAGCGATCTCGCCCCGGTACCCGCCGTCAGCTACAATTACTTTAATACTGCATAGCATATCTCTCAATACACGCATCAGTAACATTACTGCTTTACTGTCATGAATATGAGCTACTGTTACCATTACAGCAACTAAAAAACCATTTTTGTCCACTATGACATGGCGTTTGATTCCTTTTACTTTCTTGTTGCCATCGTAGCTATTCAGAGCTTTGTTGTTACCCCATCTTACACTTTGGCTATCCAGTATCCCCAAACTCGCCTCGGCGTTTTGTCCTTTTTTCACCCTGACATGCTCCCTGAGTTTGGATAACAACAGGTCAAAATGTTCTAAATCAGACCATTTCTTATAGTAATAATAAACTAATTGCCATTTGGCAAAGTTTAAAGGAAGCATCCGCCATTGACATCCTGTTTTTATCAAGTAATGGATAGCATTCCAAATAGTCCGTAAATTATGTTTTCGCTTGCGCTCACCTAACTGTAAGGTCTTTTTTATAAATTGCCACTGGTTATCGCTTAAATCGGTTGGATATTTTTTCATACTAACTGCGTCTGTCGTTATTCACAATTAGTATTTATTTAGCCGATCAGCGATGGCCTTTTTTCTCACTTTTCAACACCTAACAATTTTATTCATTCATTTTTAAACAGGCGTTTAATTTAAAACAATTATTTTTAAAAAATAAATCACTAACGCTAAACCGTTTACAATGGAACGACATTTCCGATCAATCAGAGGTCATCCGTTTTTCTCAACCAGCCAATATTTGGCGTAAGTTCCAGACATTTCAAACCCAAAAAAAAATCAACAAATTCAACAGAAGACAGTCTAATTTGGAGACTTATTGTTTCGGTTACATACCCATAGTGTATTGAATATGTCTCAATGGATATCAAAGATTCGTCCCACGCTTTATTTAAAATCAGTATAAATTAACCCTGAAGAAATGAAAGGTTTTTAATAAATTTTAAAAAGTTATGAAGTTAACACGCTGTGGAAAAAAGCGGTTTAAAAGTTTCTCCGTTAAATAATAGCTTTGTAGCAATATTTTCACATAACTATTTGATAGTTAAACTAAAAAGCGTATATTTGCAATCCCTTTCGGCGGGGGGCGATTGCCGTTAAGGCGTAATCAAAATTTGGAAGAAATAATCAAACACAATTACAAATTAAACCCCAGCACGTAAGATTATGTCAAACAATAGAGCAAACGGCAATTATTTCAAGCCCGCCAAAAGTGATATAAAAAGAATTCGTTTAGTTTATTCAAGGTTTACTGATGAGAATCCGGCGGCGGGGGAAAAAGAAGGTTTAAAAAGTAATTACGACAGCGGTAACGAGGTTTTAACTAATAATAAAATCTCCATCAATGGAAACAATTCTGTTGCTAAACCGTTGAAATCAGACAATAATGTGTATCCAGCAATGAATTATACTGTAAAAGAACACGAAAGGGGGACCGATGTGGATAACGTATTTTTACATACCGACATCGAAGTTACTCGCGATGCAGAAGCGCGCTATTTGTATGGCGTACTGATGCAGTATATAAATTTTGGAAAAAACCGGGATCATATAGTCGAAGACGACTTGCCATTTATCGACGAATATGAGTCGTTAGATGAATCTGAAAAAGAAGACTTCGTAAACGACCTGATGGCGGTTTCAAAAGGCAACAAAACTAAAGAGCGGCATTTAACATTTTAGATGCCGCTCTTTTTTACGCATATTTTAGACCCTTAAGTTGCAAGTAATCCGAAAGAATTTCATTGCAAGTCGAGTTTGTGAAATCGTAAAATCCCTCCCAATAAAATCCGTTTTTCGCCCAATAGTTTGTCCCCTTTCGCGTTGCAAGTAAATGGTGAAGCATGGTCATCTTCAGATGATAATCTTCAAAGTTTTTGACCATCCCCAAAAAAGCTCCTTTTTCGTTGTCCTCCAGGAACAAAAAACCAACTTTTCCCCAAGCAATATAGCCAGTCCAAGGATATTTTTTTTGGGGGAACTCTGGAAGAATAAGTGGTCTATCGGATCTAAATGCTGTTAGTGTCACAAGCTGGAAACCTTCTTTTCTGGCCCGAACCCGCATAAAATCCATTACCCTCGCAGCGATAGATTTCTCTTCACCCGAACTGGCCAATAAATTGACACGAATGTTTTTGCTTTTGAAGTTGAACACAATATCCATTCTGTCAATCAAAGAGCAACTGACGATTAATGCCAGTAAGACATCTTTATGATATTTATGAATAGAGATATCGATCACCGGCCTTTCGCCAGGTTGATAATTATCATCATCGTAAAGATAATACACGCCACACATTTCAGCCATTTCCCGCGCCGTATATGGGTATTCCGTGCCACTGTTAGAAGACATTTTCGTTGTAAGATTTAGTTTTTTGCTATTAAGTCTAATTTATCAAATTTAGCAACGAGCAAATAACAATAAATTTTTTTAAAAACCAAACTTTGATCGTATAATAAACTAAAACTGTGGGTATTGGTAACAGCGTCCTAAGACCGAGCGCCGTTAAGATTAAGCTATCAATTCGCGCTCGGTCATCTCCTGTTTCAGTTTATACATCTGATTAAACCCCCCGATGTTCGAAGTCTGTGACTTCGAACGACTATGCGTGTAGTCTGTATCTACAGCGCACCAAATCACCTTATCGCTTCGGCCACGCCCGGTTAAGCGTCCACGCTAACCGAAAAAACAATTGCGAGTGTCTACACGCACGTAAATTGTGGCGAGAGTAGAAACTCAAAACAGTCTCAAATCTGTCCACTAAAAACCACTTTCAAATCGTCTGAACGCCTGTGATCTTCAATCTGCACATCTTCCGGACTTCCGGACTTTTCGACTTCCGGACTTTCGGACTTCCCCCCATTCAGGCGCGATGTCGGGCAAAGGCCAAAAGCCGCTGCTCCTCGTGCCTTGTGCAAGCATCCTTATGATTGCCGGGCTCGCCGCCCAGCTATCAACCAGGCCAAAAGCATTCATTTTGAATGTCACCCCTTTCCCAAACAAACTTTACCAACTCCGGCGTTGACGGTATCTCCCCTGCCCCTTATCCACGTCGACGCTGTGTCACCCCCAAAAACCTGCCTCTCCTTGCCCGCCGGTCACAGGTAAAAATCAGCCAAACCGCATGGAGATAAAATAAAAAACACGGCCCTATTTTCCTGTATCAAATTTCATTATCGCTGCTAACCTAACCCTCTGAAAAACAGCACAAAAAACCCTGAATACAATTTCGTGACGTAACTCGTAGTGTCCCGTCTCGTTACAGTTATTGTACCCTTACGAAAACTCGATTTTTTTTCTTCAAAACGATATTGCATTTTTGGTAGGGATTGCAAAATTAAAATTAACAAGTTTCGGTCAACTGCTGCTACTGCTGTGTGTTTGTGAATGCCGCCTCGCAAATGCCTGGGGCTGGTGCGATGCCAGCTAAACGGATCAAATCGTTGGTTTGAGGCGGCAAAAAAACACGGTGCAAAGTATAATCAGCAAAAAAACAGCCACCATCAACCACAAGCAAATCACCATCAACCACTATCAAATCACAAGCAACCACAATGAAACCACCATCAGCCACCATCAAATCACAAGCAAAAATCGGGCTATAATGCTTCCGTTTTTATCAGCAAATAGCTGATATATAGTTCTTTGACATATTGAATAATTATTCCGAATCGCTTTATTCGCGCGCAAAAAATTAAATTTTAATGTTGCGTCGGTTTTGTCAAGATTGATTAACAACAATAACCACGCAAAAAATTAGCATTAACCCCGCATTAGCCATCAAGAATCAGCAATAACCACGTAAAAAACATAGCATTAACCTCGCATTAACCCGGCAACAAATTCCCTCGGCCGCCGGGGTGCCGAAAAAAAATCACACGGAATTCACACGCTGATCATACGGAATTCACACACCATTCACACGAAATTATAGAAAATTCACACGCAATACACACGGCTTTTTTCTGGAAATGCAAACGTAAATAATTGATATTTAGATAATTGATACGCTAAGCGTCTGCTCCGGGTTCTAAAAAAACAAATATTCCGCAAAAAAAACACACAGATGTGCACTTCCCGGGCCCTGCCTGCAGCGATGGCAGCGGAAAAGACTGGCAACCTCCTCAGGCGCGAGGATGCCAGGCAAAGGCCAAAAGCGGCTGCTCCTCGTGCCCCGGCGACAGGTCCATAGGACTCCTAAGGGGTAATAATAAGGGGTAATAAACTATGCAAGCCCTGGTGCCGCGCTGTCCTTTTCTCTCAGCGCCTTTTATCCGCGAAAAACAATAACAGCGCGTAATTTACAGCCTTTATGCCTGGCGGGTTTTCGTACCCGGAAATTAAACTTAAAAAACAATTTGTATTATTGTTAGCTTTTGCGATTTGAGCCATGGAGCAGCCTGCCAATAATTACCTATTAAAAACCAAAGTGCCTTTATGCCTTTTGTTGCTGGCTGGCTTTGTGCCTGTCCTGATCGTTTTGTGCTGTGTTTTTCCGGCCCTTATTATTTACTCGGTAGCTTTCGAGCTTATATTTTATTTCATTTTTTGCCGCTACGCTTGTATAGTTTGTATTAACGGCGAGTTTTTAACCGTGCTGTACCTGGCGCTCTGGAACACGGATGTGGAGGTGCGAATAGATGAGATCGGAGATATAGGCTACGAACCCGGCTTGTACCAGCTATTCATTGGCACTACCGAAAAGAATTACTTACCCAGGGAAATGCGCGGAGCGGGGGGCTTTTTTGATCGGCTGATCATCGGGTACAAAGGGCAGACCGAATCCTATTCCTATATCAATATCAATGCGCGGCTGTTTCAGTTTAGCGAGCTATTGAAATGGGCTAAACAATTGAAGCTATTGCGTGACCGGGTTCACAACGGGATGTTTTATTGATGGTGGTTATAGAGGGAAATGAGGCACGTTGACTTTACGGACAAATTAACCACAGCGCCCGATGTCCGAAGTTCAAAGCTTCTGAGGCCTTTGCCAGCCAGCACCCGGAGTGAAAAACTGTCAGCCTTTTTTTAAAACAACTTGTTCGTTCAGCAATTCATACATTTTCTTATAAAAATCGCGTATACTCGGATATTCCTCTTTCGAAAACAATGACCTGTTATACTTAATTGTAAAATTTATTACCATCACTCCATCCTGCTGCGCAGTAAAACGCGTGAAAGTTATAGCATGGTCGGGCATACTCATTGTTACCTGTTTTGGTAAGGCATCAATTTTATAACCAAGGGGGATTGTATAACGCCCGTTTATTAAATAAGTATTAAGCCTCCCTAATTCAATAGCTGACACGCGTGTCTCGCTTAAAAAAGGATTTTTCTCAAATACCGAAAACGAATTCGGGTTAAAATACAAATAGCTGCCATCAGGCGCCGTCAAATTATATTGGAATTCAAAGGTCTGCTCAAAAGGTAAGGTATCAATTGCAAGGTTATCAACCTTTAAACCGGTAATTTTTAAGCCTGCAAATTTATCCTCCAGTTGCTCAATGTATTTTTTTTCACCCAGTTCGTTGTACTGCCGCAGGTATTTTTCGCGGTTGTTGGCAGAGCAGCTGATGCGCGTATTTCCCAGCAATCTTCCATCAGCGCCAATACTGCCGTTTATGATGGTTACTTCCCTTGCCGGTTCATTTTTTATCAATTTAATGCTGAAGTTTTTGGTTGACGGGTCGATAAGCAATGCGTTTAAGTCGATAAGGTCGGGCGGAATACTGTTGTAATTGTTATAGGGATTAGAAGCATCTAAAACATAATACCTCGCGGAATCGACCGGGTAATAAACAACCATCCTGTTCACATGGGAAACACCCGGAAATTGAGGGTCGATCTTACCGTGATTCCGGGTGCATAGGACCAATAAAGAACAGTTTACGTTTGCCTTTTTAAGCAGGTCGAATAAAATAAGGTTTATTTCGGTTGAATTGCCGGTTTTTTTATCCCAGGCTTTTTTAACGCCATCAACTGCAAAGTCATAATCCACTTTGTTCCACTTCATGGTGTTTTTAACCGTGTCAAAAATATACGAGAGCCTTTCGTCAGTTGTTTTTAAAGCTTTGGCTTTAGCAATAATTTTATCTTCGTTTTCGAGGTTTCTATCCAGCTGTCCGCCAATGTTTTCGTCCGCCAGGATACTGCCGCTCAAAAATGCCCAGGTAAAATACTTTGCGTACCTTGTTATCACAATCCGCTGCAGGTAATCTTCGGGGTAATCCGTATACGGTTCTATTTTATAAGATGGCACGTTTGCAAGCGCCCAGATATGTCTTTCCGCGGCTTTTTCGTCTAATTTAACGGTGCTATCCTTGAATAATGGCTGCAAAACTTTTCGATAACAACTAAATCGGGGGTTATTTGTAAACGTAGCATCAAATTCGCTGTACCGGCAGGGGATCGAAGATTGGAATACCCAATCCGGGTAGTTATATAAATAATCTGTGGTCCATTTATAAACAAACTCCAGCACCGAGCCTGGCTTAACATTAGGAAACGTAAATAATATAGCCTTGCTATATTTATCGGTAAGCTCTGTGTAGATCAGTTTTTTATCAACCCCGGTGTACTCAATCGTATTATTGTTGAGATTGATGGTCTCCGCTTCAACGTCAGTTATCCTTTCATCGCCGGCTGAGCCCCCAAATTCAATCCGGATATTCGCTGCATCTTTGGCATTATTATTAAATATTTTTATTCGCTTATGCCTTTGCATTTTTATGGTATAGTTTTCATTGGTAACCACGGCATAGTCAAAAAGCACCATAGCGTTAGCGTCCCTTTCAAAATCGCAAGTGGTCATTTTGAGGTCGGCGGTATCAATTATTCCGTACGGTTGGGTTTGTCCGCTTGAATGGGTAGTCAGTATCGCTAATAAAACCAGCAGGGGGAATAGTTTTATCAAATGGCTTCGGTTTTGATTTGCACTTGCGCAAGTTCTCGCAATGCTCTTTTCTATTAGTATCATTAATTCTTTTATAGTGATGAGCAGGTTGGTAAAAAATAATTTAACAATCTTCGTTAATTTTAAATCTAATTTTCTTAATCAAATAATTCCAAAATAATTTCACCCCCTCGCTTCCGCAAACAATTTTCGCTACCGCCCCGATTCATCGGGGTGGTCCGCTTACAGGTAGCAAAGCGACAGGTAACCGACAAGCTAATCAGCAATAGCTTAAAAATACAAATTTTGCCTTATAAAGCAGCGCTCATTCAGGCGTGACAAAGCTGCGCAAGGGCCAATAGGGGTGTCGTTCCCGTGCCCCGTCGACAGGTAATGAACTATGCACGCACCCATGTCCGTGCTTTGAAACTTCGGATATGTATGCCCGGAGATTATATCCCCCATTGACAAATCTTATCAAAGCCCACCTCGTCAAAGCTCCCAAAATTCCCACCGCAGCCCTAAAATTCCTTAGCGCCAAAAATATTTTCAAAAAAATTTGCGCAACTCATCGGTTGCATATACATTTGCAACTCATGAGTTGCAAATTGAAATGAGACGCGATATTTACCAGGCCATAGCCGATCCAACCCGCAGGGCCATACTCGTCCTGCTTACCGCTTTAGCCAGTTAGACGAAGTATTATTAACCATTAAAAAAATAAGCAATGAAAACCAGTTTGCTATTCGACTTTACCGTTGACAGATCAACCAGCACCGTATTTGTAAAACGCGAATTTGATGCCGGCCAATCATCCGTTTGGGACGCCTTTACACAACAAGAGATCCTTGACCAATGGTGGGCGCCAAAGCCCTGGACTTCCAAAACCCGGTATATGAACTTTGAAACCGGCGGGAGAAGAGTTTATGCAATGTGCGGCCCGGGAGGAGAAGAGTTCTGGTCGGTACAGGAATTTACCGCTATTTCACCGATAGAAAATTTCAAACAGATTTCTTTGTTTGCCGATAAGGATGAAAATATTAACAATGACATGCCGGCCTCTGAATGGAACCTGGATTTCAGCGAAGAAGACGGCGTTACAACCGTAAGCATTTCTATAAAACATGAAACCCCTGCTTCGCTGGAACAAGCTTTGAAAATGGGCTTTAAAGAAGGTTTCACCATGACACTGAACTACCTGGATCAATTATTAACCAAATAGAACAACAACACACAAAAATCCTGAAATCCCTTCGATGCTTGTATTATCAATAAAATCAAAATAATTTAAATAACGTCTTATGAAAAGAGTATTTATGGGATCTGATGTCCCGAAATCGGTATTAATAATAGCGATGCTTTTTTTTACCGTACTTCAGACTAAAGGACAACAGGGTAAACCTGCCGACAGCGGCTACGTACCGGTTAATGGCATCAAAGTTTATTACGAAGTATATGGCGAGGGCAGGCCGCTCGTTTTGATCCATGGCGCCTTTTATACTATCCAGATGAACTGGGGGCAATTAATACCGGAATTATCAAAAACAAGAAAAGTAATCGCCATTGAGCTGCAGGGACATGGGCACTCACCGTATTCGGATAGAAAAATGGACTTTCCAACCCTTGCACGTGATGTGGAAGGCGTAATGAACTATTTAAAAGTCGACAGTGCTGATGTTGCAGGATACAGCATGGGTGGTTCCGTAGCTTACCAGTTGACCATACAAAGCCCTAAACGGGTAAAAAAATTGGTGATCATTTCTTCTACTTATAAAAGTAGTGGTTGGCGGCCGGAAGTAACCAATGCATTCAAAAATTTCAAGCCTGAATTTTTTACACATAGTCCTTTGCAAGCGGGATATGACGCGGTAGCGCCTGACACCACAAAATGGACAAAGTTCCTGGTACACATGATTACTTTTGCCGGGACGCCTTTCGACATGGGTGACAGCAATATTGCGAAAATTACTTCGCCGGTATTGCTCATCTCGGGCGACAATGACGGCCTGGATAAAATCGAGCTGATGAAAACATATCAATTACTGGGAGGTGGCCTATCTGCTGATTTGGGGCCAATGCCAAAATCGCATTTGGCCATTGTTCCCTCGCAGGGGCATGTCAGCCTGATGATGCAGACGCAAACGATATTAGGTTACCTGGATGACTTTTTAAAGTAAACATCAGAGATCGCAAAGAATGCACAGAACACAGAGAAAAAATGGACAAACTATTAAGACTCTGTGACCTCCGCGCCTCCTCCGTGGTAAAACTTTTAGACTTTAGTTATAGAGAATATCAAAATCAAAGATTAAACAGCATTTTGAGTAGTATAATCCTTCCCGGCAGGGTATAGGAACTGGCTGTCAGCGTATTTGCCGACAGGTAAAGGGCGTTATACGTTTTTACGTTCAGGAAGTTGTTTGCGCTTAGCTGCAAGTCGGTTTTCCATTTGTTGATCCGGTATTTTACCGAGGCGTCTGCAAAAAAATACTTCAGATTGGGATTACCCTGTTGATAGGTGAAATAATGTTCGCCTGAAAGATTGAATTGAAGAGCTTCTAAGGGTTCATAGTTAACCGATGCCTGCTGTTGCAATTGGTCGATTTGAAAAGCGGGCGCCTCCACCGGCGAATGGCTGCCTGTTTGCGTTAATGTGGCCTTATAGCTAAAATTTACATCGTCGGTCACTTTGGTATCGGCGTTCACATTAAATGTTTCGGAGGTGGTATTGAACGGCAACAGGGCATTATTCTGTATCTGCACCGAACTGGTATTTTGCCAGGTTATGGCCCCGCTAAAGGTGGTGCGCAACGCAAATGAATATTTGCTAACGGTGCCCTTTAGTATCCACGACCCGGTACTGTTGGCATAGGGCAGCACAATGCCTTCCTGTATATTATTGGTGATCAGGCTTGATGCGATGTTATTGGCTTCCGTGCGGTTATAAAGCGCATTGATGCTCCAAAAAAATAGGGTAAGCGCCTTGCGGTAGCTAAAACCGCCGCCCGCCTGCTGGGTTTGTTGCTGGGTGAGGCTGGCGTTATTGGCATAAAGTGTGCGGTAATCAGTCAGGATGTAGCCAGGGTAAACATTTTCTATAGTACCGATTTGATTGCGGTAACTGTAGATAAAGTTGAGGTAATTTTCCGCACTGACCTGGTATTTCATTCTGAACTGCGGATTAAAATACAAGCGCGTAAGGCTCTTATTCAACGCATACGAGCTATCGGAATAATTGATTTGCTGGAGGGTAATTGGCAGGGTGAGATTTGCCTGGAGTATCTTACCGGGCAGGTCGTAAGCCGCTTCGGCATACAGCTTTTTCTTTGTCCAGTTGACTTGGTTCAATGCGCTGTCCGACTCCAGGTTGACGCTGTTATTATTTTGCACTACGTTTAAACGGGACGTAAGCGTTTGCGATTGAACGCTAAAGCCTGTCCGGTAGCTCTGCGTGAACAGGCCGGATGGGAGTTTGAAAGCAAAATAATTGTTGGTGTACCAACTGGGGATATTCACATTTTGCGCCAGCAGCGCGTAAGGAACATTGTTATTGAATATGGATGCATTATACCCAGGGCCAATCACCAGGTTTTCCGGCTCGGCGGAGTGGCTGACATAAGAATAGGCCTGGATAATATTATTCGACTTTAGCGCCCTGATCAAATTGAATTCGTTCGAGAAGTTTAGTGTATTATCCTTCAATACCTGGTTAACTAAGGAGCTGTCGGCTTTTAATCCCGAATAATTGGTGATATTTTTTTGATCCATCAGCAAGGCATCGTTCAGGTAATATTGAGGCCGGTTAATGTTCAGCGTAAACTGGGCATGAAAAATATCGGGGACTAAACGGTTGTGTTGCGTCTCGTTGTATTTCACCGTATCACCGGGCAAAAATACGGTGGTTTGCTGGCTGTAATCCTGCTTTTGCGTGTCGTGCACGTAGTAAGCATTGATCTTTAGCTGCACATTGTTTTTCAGATTAACAAGGTTGTTTACATTGAGGGCACCCGACTGGTCGAACAAATACCTGTTTTCATCGAGCGCCGGGGTGCTTACCGCGCCCAATGAAAGTACCGTAGCGGGTAAAGCATTGTCTATCCGCTGGTTGTAGTCGGTTAAGTTATGTGATAGCAGGTCCTGCTGCACATCGTAGCCGGTATTGTTGCCCGCCAGGTAATTGATAGCCTTATAACTATCCTTAAACATCATGGCGTTCAAATCCACGTCGTAATTCCCCGGCAGTCCGGCGCCGATACTCTCCTCCCCCATCAAATGCAGCTTTGCGCCCGGTTTAATGTCCAGGTTCAGCGCCACATCATCGCTCATCACCTTGTTTCGCAATGCTTTGATGGGCTGGTCATTTTGAATTACCTGCACCTGGTTAACTGCCACCTGCGGGATGCTGTTGGTGGCAATGCTGTATTTATCGTCGAGCAGGTTATCGCCACCGATATACAGAGCCGAGATGGGCTTGTTGTTGTAACTGATCGTCCCGTCAGCGGCGACAGTTATGCCCGGCAGCTTTTTGATCACCTCGCCTATCGTCCTGTCCTGCGGATTAGCGAACTCCGACACTTTGTAACTCAGTGTGTCGCCATGCGTACGTAATACCGGCCGGCTGCTTTTAATTACCACTTCCTGCAACTTGTTCGACGCCGTAGCCAGGATAAAATCAAGGGGCGCATCAAAGCTTGCTATGCTTTTCACCGCGGTTTGGTAACCGAGGATGCGCGCCTCCACCCTCAGTTTGTTTATATCGGCATTCGCAGGTACCTGCAATACAAAGCTGCCCTTGCTATCAGTAACCGTATAGGCTACAATGGCATTGCCGGCGCTGTTCTTCAGGCTAATGGTGGCGTACGGCACAGCCTTCGCGGTGGTATCTTTCACCGTTCCCTTTACTGTTTGGGCATAGCCCCAGGCCGCAAATAAAACACACAAAAGCACTAATCCTGCAACCTTCATCAACCGCTTCATTTCTTTTCCGGTAATTCTATGGGGTTATTGATCACAGGGCCACGAGGGGCAGGGCCCTTTGGAACCATGATGTTATCCATTTTGACGCCGTCGGCGCGATTGCCCGCCATAACGGCTTGTGCAAATGCACCGGGGTCTTTCTCCATGCTCTCCTTTAGTTTATCAAATTCCTTTTGTGTGGCTTTGATAGCCTTTGCCGGCGGTTCAATCAAATTCTGGTCATCGTTCAAACCCCGTAATATCGGGGGGAGATCCGCGTCAGCAGGCCCGGTGTAAGGCGGCGTAGGGACTGCTTTCTCCACCCCGTCAAACTTAAATACCACTTCGTTTTTTGCATCATGGGCGTCAACTATCACGCCGGGCAAGCCGTTTAATTTCCAGGGGCCTGTATGCACCGGCAGATCGGGGCAAAACCATACCGCGTAATCCCTGCCCTTAAAATGGCCGGTAGCTTGTTGGCAATGCAGGCCGCCAAAGGTAGCCGTATCGCCGCTGATCTTCCAGTCGATCGCGGGTATCGGGGCTTCGATCAGGTACTTGTTGAACATCAGCTCATCTTTCGTGAATAATTTTTGTTCATTCGGGAACTGGTAATATTCTACAGGTGTACCTACCCCCCTTCTGCTTATCCTGGGGCGCCCATCCGGGCTGGTGGCTGCCGCCTCGGCAAATGCTTTCTTAAACTGCGCGTTATATACTATCCCATCGTAACTCTTATAAGCGCCCGCGCTTTTGCCGACATATAATACCATATTTTCAGTATAGGGATTCGCCCGGTTTGTGGTGTCCCTCAGCCAGGTAAACTTGTAATGCACCAGCATCTGCGCCGTATCTGCTTGCTGTGCCGCAGCGCTTAAAGCCAGCAGGATAGCTACTGCGCCCGAAAAGATAAATCGTTTCATAATTTTAATGATTTTTCAGGCAATAGTAGGCGGTCACTCCCGGCTGCTCAAATTTTTGTGCTGAACGCCCC
The DNA here is from genome assembly GCA_013286235.1 of Bacteroidota bacterium. GTDB lineage: Bacteria > Bacteroidota > Bacteroidia > Sphingobacteriales > Sphingobacteriaceae > Mucilaginibacter. Next base: position 9,729 of record JABDGE010000059.1, on the reverse strand, counting down.
GGATTTTTTATCCGGCAAAAAGAAACGGCCGCCCCATCACAAAAACTGGCCGTTCGTCACATTCTTTGCTGGCGATTGGCCATGGGTATTACCTTTGCTGCTTATGCAACGCGTTAAAACCAGTTACATCATTGGGTTCCCGATCCACTGCCTGTTTTGGCGGGTGGCAACCACCATATTTTACCTTTGTTAATATGCTTTCGGACAAAAAAAGACTTTGGATAGAAATATTGCTGCACCTAATGTTTTGGGCGGGTGTTTTTTATACGCTTACGTCATTAAACAGTTCGCACATTCACGTATGGGCCAAAATCGGGCATCGGGTTCGCGATCAGTATCAGGACACTTCCATTTCATCCTATGTTTATCTTATCCTGGTTTTCCTTGCGGTGCTTTTTTATGGTAATATATTCTGGGTATTCAGCAAAGCTATCCGGTATAAAAACATCATGGTTCGCCTGGCCATATGTGCCGGATGGTTCCTGTTGGTCTTCGGCGCCAATTACTTTACAGTTGGCCCCCTGTTTGACAACGCCAACCAGGCTGATGAGACACCTCCGATGCTACGCCCTGTGTTTCAAAAATTCGGCGTTATAAGGGACGACAGTATAGGAAAGCTCCATCATCTTATCGGTCCGGATCCAAAGCGTGAGGATGTCATAAATTTCATGATCAGCAGCTGGCAGCACCTGCAGCCCGTTATACTGCTTGCTTTCCTCGTGATACTGGGCATATCCATGGCTTATTTTTTCCTGAAAGAATGGGCAAAAAGCGAACTTATTCAAACCCAGCTGCAAGCCAACCAACTGAGTACGGAACTCAGGTTTCTGAAATCGCAGATCAATCCCCACTTCCTGTTCAATACACTCAACAACCTGTTCTCCCTGGCACAAAGGGAAGGGAAGGGCAACCTGGCGGATAAGATCGCCAAGCTGTCGGGCATGATGCGCTATATGATCTATGAAAGCAATACTGACAGGGTTCCCCTCGCGAATGAGATAAGTTACCTCGAAGACTGCATCGCCCTCCATCAAATGCGGTATGCGGGCAACGAAGCAGAAGTCACTTTGAAGTACCCCGAGCCGGCAACGGTCGCCGTCGTTCAGGTTGCGCCCATGCTGTTCATTCCTTTCCTTGAGAATGCCTTTAAGCATGGTGTTGCTATTGGTCGTCATTCATCCATTGCCCTCAGCATTTCAGTTAACCTCAGAAAACTGGTCTTTACCTGCGAGAACGTGGACTACAGTTCTGTTAAAAAGCTGGATGAAGAAAAAGGGGGCATTGGGCTTGAAAATGTTAAGCGCCGGCTCGAACTCGTATATCCCGGCAGGCATGAACTTCGCGCTTGTCATGAAGACGGAAAATTTATCGTTAATCTTCAAATTGACTTGTCATGATTACTTGTATAGCCATCGATGATGAGCCCATGGCGCTGGAGGTTATCGAACGGTATTGTGCCGATAGCGACCTCGTAGACCTGAAAGCCACTTTCCGTGAGCCAATAAAGGCTGTCGCCTGGCTGAGCCGGGAAAAAGTCGATTTGATCTTCCTCGATATTAATATGCCCGATATGAGCGGGATGCGGTTGGTGCAATCGCTGTCACCCATGCCGATGATCATCTTTACAACCGCCTATAGTCATTACGCTGTGGAAAGTTACAACCTCAATGCGGTCGATTACTTGCTAAAGCCAATTATTTTTGAGCGTTTCTGCACGGCCATAAACAAAGCAGCTAAAGCCATTTCCATCCAAAATAGCACTGACGATGATGATAAGACTATCGTTTACTTAAAAAGCGGTCCGCTAACCTACCCGGTGAAGCGCAGCGATATTCTTTACCTGGAAAAGGACGGCAATTATATGACCGTTCACCTCCGGGGCAAACGTATCCTTATCCGCGAGAATATGAGCGGTGTATTTGACCTGGTGCCCGCAACGGATTTTATCCGTATACACAAGTCCTATGTCGTGGCTATTAAGCACGTTACGATGATCGAGGCCCACCAGTTGACAGTCAACTGTGAAAAAATACCTGTTGGGAGCAGCTACCGGGAGACTGTGAGAACGAGATTGGGATTGAAGTGAGTCGCAAGCGGGGCGGTTTAAAGATGTCATTTATTATCTCTCGTCGGGGCTGCTTTTTAAGTAAAATGCCCCGGGTCGTCCTGGTAGCTCGGGATTGAGGCTTTATTCGATTATTTCATTCATTTTGGCTATACGGGGAGCAAATTTAGTTCGGTTAAGCGAAAGACGCGCAGCCCGATTGGTTTACAGCTATAAACTTTAACGCTTTCACATAAAAAAGCGGGTTAAACCTTTCCGTTGGTTTATTATCTCATTGTAAACCAATATATTTATCGCTTGCACCCATGAAATATTTTCACGTTTTTTTGTTAATATTTTTTTCAGCCACCGCAGCCGCACAAGGCCGTACTGAGCAGCGTGAAATTGTAGTAGATGGCCTGAACCGCAGCTTTGTTGTTTATGTTCCGGCTACCGGCAGCACGCCCCAAAGCCTCCCGGTTTTAATTTCGCTGCACGGACGGTTTGGAACGGGCGAACAGATGCTGCGCTTTGCCGATTTCAGGCAATTGGCTGATAAAGAAAATTTTATCATCGTTTGCCCGGATGGGATCGACAAAAGCTGGAATGCCGGTCTCAAAACACCTGCGAATAGAAAAGGCGTTAATGATGTAAAATTTATCGATCAGCTGATCACCTATGCGCTGGCCAAATATAACGGCGATGCCAAAAGGGTATATGTTACCGGGATGAGTAACGGCGGTTTTTTGGCCTCGCGCCTGGCCTGTGAGCTTCCCGGCCGCATTGCGGCTATTGCTGCCGTGGGCGCCTCGATGGATAAATATCAAGATTACCATCCAACCAAACCTGTCCCGGTGATGTACATCCAGGGAACGAAGGATCCGCTGGTGCCATTTGACGGTGGTGCAAAAAGAAGCGGTGCACGCGGCGCGATCTATAGTCATGCCGACATTCTTAAGCTTTGGATCGATGCAGATGCATGCGCCGGAACACCCGTAATAACAAATTTGCCCGACAATGCAGGCGACGGAACCAGCATTGTTAAAGAGGAATATACCAACGCAAAAACGGGCATTAAGGTGGTAGGCTGTACGGTCATCAACGCCGGCCACACCTGGCCGGGCGGAACACAATACCTGCCAAAAATGATCATCGGCTCCGTATCGCACAATATGAATGCCTGCGAGGTGATCTGGGAGTTTTTTAAGGGATATAGGCTGGCTAATGATTAGCAGCAGCGGATAATCATTCCCTTTTTTTAAAAATCACCCAAAAGTATGACTGAAAAGCCCGCACGATAGTTCAATTTTGGCCAGAATTTAAACTTAAAACAATAAACAAGATGAAAAAGACGATTTGGGTTTACGGCGTAATTGCAGGTTTAATTAGCGTATCATGGGGCGTAGTTGGCGAAGGGATGATAGGCGATCATATGAGCCTGCACACCCGCTTGTTTTTCGGCTATGCTACGATGGTACTGGCCTTTTCGCTCATTTTTGTAGCAGTGAAAAACTACCGGGATAGTTTTCAAAACGGCACAATTACTTTCGGAAAAGCATTTAGGATAGGACTCTTAATAACGCTTATTGCATCCACGGTGTATGTTATCATTTGGATGATTGACTATCGCTACTTTGTTCCCGACTACGGTGATAAATACCAGGCCCAGCAAATTGCGGAATGGAAAGCGAGTGGTGTAAGCGCGGCCGACATAAAAAAACAAGCAGCGGAATTGGCAGCTACGATGGGAGAATACAAAGCAAACGCCATCTTCAGAGCATTCTTCACTTACCTGGAAATCGTACCGGTTGGTATACTGATAACGCTATTAGTTGCACTTATACTTAAAAGACGATCTAAACCAGTAACAGTAAACGCATAATACAATAGAAAGACTAAATATGAAAAAAGTAACAGGCCTCGGCGGTGTATTTTTTAAATGCACCGACCCGAAAAGCATGAACGATTGGTATGCCAAAAATCTTGGCCTGCAGACCAGTGACTGGGGAACTAAATTTGACTGGCGGGACGCTGATGATCCCACAAAAAAAGGAACCACAGCCTGGTCCACATTCCCGCAGAATACCAAATATTTCAACCCCTCCGAAAAGCCTTTCATGATCAATTACCGGGTCGAAAATCTCGCCGCGCTGCTTGAAGAGCTAAAGAAAGACAATGTGACCATCGTTGATGAAATTGCCGAATATGAATACGGCAAATTTGTTCATATCCTCGATCCGGAAGGCAATATTATTGAGCTTTGGGAACCGAAGGACGATTAGAAGCGGTGTAGCGTGGCAGGAAAAGCTTGTTATCCACATCGGTTGGCGAGGTTGATTCATTATGATCAACCACCAATAATCTATATATTTATGGACGGCATTAATCGCCTGTCCGCTTTCCATGAGACAACCATCCATCCGTTCCTGTAAATTGCAAGTTACAGGGCTATTGCTCACTATCGCACTGCTGTTTTGCACCGCCGCTATCTTTGCACAAAATGTTGATGTCCCGGTCGACAGCGCGCTGGCCAGGTTACCGGGAGTGAAAATTATCAGCAAAATGGTAACCCACTCACCGTATAAACTGGAGTACCAGCTTACCATAAAGCAACCGGTTGACCATAACGATACCACGAAGGGCTATTTTTATCAACAAGTCCATCTTATCCATAGGGGTTTTTCAAAACCAATGGTGATGGAAACTGAAGGTTACCAGGGTTCTTCGAGAGGTAATGAACTTGAAAAGATGCTGCACTGCAACGACCTCAATGTTGAATTTCGTTATTTTAACAAATCGAAGCCTGATTCGCTGCAATGGCAATACCTCACTTTTGAACAGGCAACAGCCGATCTGCATCATATAAACCAGGTGTTCCGCAGCCTGTACCACACTAAATGGATAAGTACAGGCATAAGCCGGGGTGGCGAAACTGCACTTACCTACCGCTATTTTTACCCGGATGATGTTGATGCCACCGTACCTTATGTGGCGCCGATGCCGAATGATATTGAAGATAAGCGCATATATGCCTTCCTGGATACCGCCGGAGGGGCGGCCGTTGTGGCGAAAATAAGAAATGTACAGTTGTTTTTGCTGGCGCACGAACAGGAAGCCCTGGACCGGCAGTCCCTATCCACGCGAAGGCTCCACTATAACACCCTCGGCAGCATGGGCGCCGCGTTTGAATATGCGGTAATGGAATACCCGTTTTCTTTTTGGCAGATAAGCGATATCGACCCGAAAAAGATACCAACCGATAGTAATTTTAGTGATTATTACAATCATTTTGTTGACGTTTTCGGCGGCGACCTGTCGGGATTCTCCGACGAGGAATCGGTGACCCCTTATTTGCCGCACGCGTACATGACTTACCAAACCGGCTATTATAAATACAATATACAACCCTTTAAAGGCTACCTGCATTATTTGAGCGGCGCTAACCCTACAGCGGCCTTCCTGCCTGCATCCGTTCCACGTCACGAATATGACCCGGAATTTGAAATAAAAGTTAACGCCTGGATTGCAAAAAAAGGCAATAATATTTTATACATCTATGGTGGCCGCGACACCTGGACGGCCTGCAAACCCGAATTTGGCGCCGAGGTTAATGCTAAAAGGTTTATAGTGCCCGGCGCAAACCACTACGCAGCACGTATCCGGAATATGCCCCCGGCTATGAAGCAGCAATTCGTCGCAGCGCTTGAACAAATGACCGGGCTAAAGGCCGACCTATCAGCATTATAATAGATGGGTGAGATAACGGCAGTGTTCTTAAGCCGCTTCTGCAGAAGCGCCGAGGGCGTGGCTTATTAGGGTAAAAGCCTTAAATTCGTTCATGTCATGTAATGCTAACCTCGTATCGCCTTATAAGCTTCCGTCATGAAAAAACTAAGAGTCATCGCCGGCCTCCTGATCTTTACCATTTTTTTTACGAAAACCCTGGCGCAGGTTAAGGTTACCTCCACGCAGGTTAAAGAAATCGTCATCCATAACGCAGTAGCCGGACTTGGCGGCGGAATGAGTGCAGATGTTAAAGTGGTTGCCGAAAAGGACGAATGGCATAGTTACCTGGTCCGAAAAACAAGTCAACAACTGAATCCGGAGCGTAAATCCTATGACAGTACATTGCACAGGTTTATTGCAGTGATCAGTCCGCAACTGCTAAACCATCTGTTAAGCGGAATAGCAGTTATCAATCCGGCTGTTACGCCATTAACATTTGGGTTGACAGCGCAAAAGTTGATCGAGGGGTTAAAGAACGATGCAAAAGCGCCCATCACACAAGCACCTCACTTCGAAAAACTCATCACGCAAAAGGTTATTGATGATGCAATTATAAAGTCGGTGGTCGGTATTGACCGCACGGATGACTATGAGTATTGCGAAGTAACCATCTTTACAACGCGTAATGACAGTGTGAAACTAAGTACCGGGAATCTGTGCCCCACCAAGTTACCGTGGACATTTAACAACCATTTTACTTATGATATGGCCGTTAACAACTTTGTTGCAGCGGCAATAGGTAACGAAGATATACCAAACAAAGAAGCTTTAAACATCAGTTCACTAAAAGAAAGCATTTACAACTATATTGATGACCAAAACCCCGATGCACTTGTTGCTACATTCAGGTGGATGTATGATTATCCCGAAAATTTGAAACTGCTGACCGAACATTTTACCATCACCGAAAAAATCTCGTATGGCAATGTGTTTTCATGTTGGCTGAGAACCAGGGCCATGCCCGCTAATGCTTCAATAGAGGGCCGGATAGACATGACGCGCCGGGAAGAGATCAATACCGTAATTGGATATGCAGGGCTGATTGACCAGTATTTTAAAGCTGATAACTTTGTGTTGAAGTATTACAGCAACCGCCCGGACAGTCATTTTGCCTTTTCTTACAGTACCGGCCAGTCGCCTTATAATTCACTGCGCTATCTGAGCAAAAAACTGCCTGAACTATCCAAAACTGATTCCAGCAAGACAATCAGCTTTTGGCTGGGCGCGCCAGACGAATCGTCCTTTTGGATAATGTTTCCGGGTAGTAAAACGTTGCTCACTTATCATTCCGTCACTACACCCAATGGACAAACAGCGCCAATTTATCCGCCGCAGGATCCGAATGCTACCTGGACTACAAAGTCGTACACCTGGTATCTTTTTGATGATGCTGGTAAAGTGCTGGGCCAGGGGCTAAGGTTTTAGTTAAGCCCCGCAGGTACTAATCGCCGGGTCGAGCGGATGCTTGAACCGGCAAGGTTTAAAACGATAATAATTTTAAAAATGCTCCACCAGGAATTCGCCCCTCCCGAAGAACTACGTGATACCATCAAGTGCTTTTGGTACAACATCAGGGACGTTGGAGAACTACCATCCAGTTTTGAGGTAGTACCTGACGGCTACGCTGAAATTATTTTTCATTTCGGAAGCGGCTGCAGCATTGTTGACAATGGAATCCTGCGGCCATTGCCATCACCTTTTATGATGGGACTCCTCAACCAGCCGGCGGTCTTCTACACGAAAAACCGCTTTGAGATCGTCGGTATCCGGTGTTTTCCCTGGACGGTTTTCGATCTGCTCGGATTGCAGCCCGGTAAAGACGGCGTACGCAGATTCGAGCACCCGATTGCCCGACTTCAACCCATTTTGGCTAAGTCGATTGATGCCGGTAGGATAGAGGAAGCGTTGGCGCTTGTAAAACAGTATTTCCTGGATGCGCGGTCGGGGATTGGTATTGACAGTATGCTATACAAGGCGGGCATTGCCATGAGGGAAGCAAACGGCGTGCTGCCGGTAAGCCAGGTAGCGTCCGCTGCTCATGCGACGGTACGTACATTGGAAAGGAATTTCAAGCGATCATCCGGCTATTCGGTCAAAGACGTGTCGGGCCTCATACGTTTTGAGCAGGTACGAAACCAATTGTGGCATAATCCGAATATCAACCTTGCCGGCTTAGCCCATGAGCTGGGCTACACTGACCAGTCCCACCTGAGCAGGGAATTCAAACGCTACAGCGGCACTACGCCGGCGGCGTTCGCGCGAAACGCAAAGAAAGGGAAACAGGCGGTAAATAACGATTTGGTTGCGCTTACCAGCAGCAGTTAGCAGGTTTTGCACGCTCAAACACCCGGCAAGAGCTAAATTTGTTATCTTGTTATTAATTAGATCATAAAGCCTGACATGAAATTTACATGGATATTTTTATTCCTCATGTTAACTTCTTTAGCTAAAGCACAGAAAATTGACAATTCAAAAATTCGGTTTGACGGATTTTATAAAACCAAAGCCGAAATCGATAAAAAAGATAATGATACAACCTACGATTATCTTCGGTTTTATTCCACTGGAAAAGTTATTAGCGTATCATCAGACGGAACAGCCAATGATTTAAAAACGTGGTTCAATTTAAGTTACGACAATGTTGAAGAAGGCGATTACAAAATTATCGGAAAAAAACTTTATTTCTCAACGACAGCTAAAGCCTGGTCGGCGATTTACAAAGGAAAAATCAAAAATCCAAATTACTTAGTTGTAAGAATCAAAAGCTCGACCTACCACTGGGAGCGGGAGAAGTTTTATTTTGTTGGTGTTCCTGATCTAAATTAATTTTATGCGGTTCATGCTCAGCAGAAAGCTTATTGTCCCACTTGAACCCAAACTTATCTCAGCGATAGCCAACATTTCAGCTTTCTGCCCTGCGATAGTAAAAACTTTAGCTTTTAGCTTTCCGCCTTTAGCTTTTATATAATCAAACCACATACGCCATCAACAACCCCAGCACGATCAAAATACCAAACCCGGCAATTAGCAGTCGGCTAAGCGACCGGTCGGCTAACGTTAGGCTATAGATCATTTTCAGCAGGTTATTGCTCGACACGGCATTGAGCACGGCAGTTACCACAACTGCATCGCCAATGGCGCCTTTATTTTGAAACAGGTTTAATATAAAGGGGTCGATATCCGTAACGCCCACTACAAACGAAAGCAGGCTGATACCCCCTTTGCCATAATGTTGGGTAACAAAGCCGGTTATAAAAGCAAAAAAGATAAACAAGCCGGCAAAGAGCAAGGCGGTTTTAAACTCCAACGGGTTATTGTGCGGCTGAATAGGCTGCGCCTCTCCGGTCGGCGCTGCACCTGTTTTTGATCGATAACAATAAAACGCAAAAGCCAATGAAACAACCACCGACACCGCAAATGCAGGCGCCAGCCGGAATGCGATGGATGGATTAAAAAACAAAGCGAGCAGGAAAAGCCGCACATACATCATGGTGGTGGCTAATATGATGGCTGCGGCTACCTTATTTTTTTCGTCAAGCTCATTGCTTTTCCGGGCCAGGATGATGGTGGTAGCCGTGCTGCTGTACAGGCCGCCAAGAATGCCGGTAAGAATAATGCCCGAGTTTGGGAACACAAATTTTTTAAGGATATAACTGAAATAGGAAATGGCCGAAACCGCTACAATGGCCAGCCAGAATTTATAGGGTGAAAAATTAAATGCGGGGGATATGGGCTTATCGGGCAGCAAGGGAAGGATGACGCCGGCCAGGATCAAAAACTTCGCCAGCGTTATAAATTCTTCATTGTCAAACTTTTCCGAAAACTGCAAAAGCGTTTCTTTTATTTCAACCAGCACCAATACAGATACCACGATGAGCAATACCAGCCAGTTGGGCTGC
>JABDGE010000058.1:23918-24412 GCA_013286235.1 Bacteroidota bacterium | reverse complement strand
GTTACCAGCCAGGTGAGTAATATTACTGTCCCAAAGATCACATAAAACAGCTTGCTGCCATCAATATTGTCCTTAAACCAGGTATAGGCCAGCACTATAAGTGCAATACCTACAATTACCTCAATGCCGGCATGTACGTTAACTGGGATTAGCTTGAGCGCTCCCAGGGGATAATTGGTCAGCAAACTTAGCGCCAGGTGGACGAAGGCGAGGGCGTAGGTAAAAATCGCAATTGTGCCGGCGAAGCCGAATATAGTTGGTGTGATTAATAGGAATACTACAACCAGGTAGTCAATAATTCCGTGGATGGTTGGTGAAATGAACTTCATGCAGCTTTATCAGGTTAATGTGTTTGACCTTATAAATGTAAAGAAAGATTCTATATATCAAGCATTTGGAGCAATTCAATTTTATTGCCGAAGGGATCGATAAAGGCGAAGCGCGTACGGCCGGGGATATATGGCTCCTCGACGATCTCCACTTTGTCTTCCAAC
>JABDGE010000058.1:0-23908 GCA_013286235.1 Bacteroidota bacterium | reverse complement strand
TCGTGCAGCCGCAACATCTGTAATTTCAAAGGCCGGGTGCCGCCGTGTCCGCATCTCGGGTTCTATTCCGAGGTGTAATTCCGCGCCCGGCAATTGATACCACAAACCGCCATTGGGCATCAATGAGGCCGGTTTCGGGATTTCCAGCAAACCGATAATATCCGTATAAAAAGCCCGTGCCTGGTCTTCCGTTCCTTTTGGGATACACAATTGAACGTGATCTATTCTTTTAATTTCTATCATTTTCAAACGGGATGGCTATTCATCCTCGGCAAAAGTCAACACATAATTATTATTATCCACGATGGAAAACTCCGTAGCGCCGTAAAAGGTGGCTTCCAATCCTTTCAATACCTTCACTTTATCTTTGATCTCTTCGAAAAAAGCCCGGATATTTTTTAGCTTGATGTAAAAAAGCAGTGAGCCGCCATTATTCCGGCTGATCTCGGGCAATTGTTCCGCCAGGCTGGCGAAGGTTTGAAACATCACCGTAACGCCGCCGTTGGTAAGCATGGCCCAGATTGGGTCTTCGCTGGCTTCGGGTACGGTCATCACCACCTGAAACCCGATGGATTGGTAGAATTCGATGGTCTCATTCATGTTATCAACAAAAATATTGGGGGATAGGCTTTCCATGGTTATTGGTATTTGATTTTATAAAATTAGGTTTTATTTCGGATTTCGGAATGTCGAATTCGGAATGATTGTTTAATTTTCTGCGGTAAAATTTAATTGACAATTCGACAGTTCACAGGGCCGGTGTCTGAACGTTAAAACACTTTAACCGGAATAAATCATGTCACTAATGGACAGATTGAATCCGATCGGATAACAAGGCATGGAAATGATTTACAGATCATAGCACAAAAAAATAATTAGAATGGAAATATCTGAAAAATATAGAAAATATCTTGTTGAAATAATACTAAAGGATAATAGATATTATACGGTTTGGGGAACAGACTTGGGTGACAACGATAATGATAAACTGCTAGTGAATAAAAAAAACCTATTGCTCTTTTACAAGATTAACACCCTTAAGACAACATTATTTAAATTTAAAGATATCTTTTTAGATAAAGAAAACTTTGAAAATTGGATAAGCGAAGATCCTTTCGAAGATCCATATAGCACTACTGATTTAACGTGCTTATATACTTTTTCGGAAAAAGACTTAAGGGGCAAAAAAGCGGCATTAGAAATAATTAACTCCTTAAATCTTATACAAGATTTTTATATCCAAATAAAGGAAAATGAAAAAGCCTTTAACTCAAAGTTGCTATTAGATTTAAAAGACAACCTCTATAACAATCATTTCTGGAAAAGTGATAATTTGGAATTGCCTTTTAATGCTATCATTATCAAGAAGATACAAAGCGCACTAAGAAAAATATACGATGATTTTGTTAAACAAATTGAATTTATTTGACCTTCCAACCCCGGATGGAAGATGCCGCGCCTGCCTGAAGGTGGATCATTCGCGAGCCGGTGAAAAACTTCTTTGTAACGATGGCGCGTCAGCATGCACGATGGAATCATTGAAATGGACGTAACAATATCAAGCGTTTTTTGCCTTAGAAACCATTCACCTACGTTGAAGGCGCTCTTGATGAAAAAACAAAATAAATGCTCAGCATGGTAGCATGCATGGTGCGGGGCAGTGATAATCGCACTAAGTATCAACTGTGTAAATGCCATGAGGCAGGTGTAAATCACGACAACATTTCAGTGGGTAGCGGTGTATTCGGACGAACCGCATTCAGATAGCAGTAGGCCATAGCAATTTGCAGTTAAAAATATAATTTAGTCGAACAAAACATACTGATGGAAACTCAAGATTTAAAAAGATGCGCATGGGCCGGGACCGACCCGCTCTATATCAAATACCATGATGAAGAATGGGGCAAAGAAATCCACGATGACAAAAAACTCTTCGAATTCCTGGTGCTGGAATCAGCGCAAGCCGGGTTAAGCTGGATAACCATATTGAAACGGCGCGAGGGCTATCGCAAAGCCTTCGCTGATTTCGACGTGGAAAAGGTGGCCGCATTTACCGAAGAAGATGTGGAACGCCTGATGCAGGACACCGGCATTATCCGTAACCGCGGAAAGATCACTTCGGCCATCAGCAACGCAAAGCTCTTTATCGGAATCCAAAAAGAATTCGGCTCGTTTGACAAATACCTGTACAGCTTTATGCCCGATGGTAAGTCGATCAACAATTTCGACGGAAAACTTCCGGCCAGCACGTCCCTATCCGACGCCATCAGCAAGGACATGAAAAAACGCGGCTTCAAGTTCTTTGGCACAACGATTTGCTATGCCCACATGCAGGCTACGGGCATGGTCAACGATCATTTGCCCGATTGTGCTTTTAAATAACTGGCTTGCCGATTTTAGATCTGGCGGTATTAGATGACACATTAATTGTATTTTTGAACCATACTGATTTAATCTGTCGGCAGATTGAAGTCGGTATAATAAAAAATCAAATCCTTCGGCCGCCGTAGCCTTGGCGAAGGAGGCGGTGTAATCCCAAAAAATAACAATGAAGAAATTATTTCTATTGGACGGCATGGCCCTTATTTACAGGGCGCACTTCGCATTGAGCAAAAGCCCGCGCTTTACCTCGGGCGGTTTAAACACCTCGGCGGTGATGGGCTTTACCAACACCTTGCTGGAAGTATTGCGCAAGGAAAACCCAACGCATATGGCCGTGGTTTTTGATACAGAAGCGCCCACCGAGCGCCACATCGATTTCGCCGAATATAAGGCCCACCGCGAAGCCATGCCCGAAGACTTGTCCAAGGCGCTTCCATACATATTTAAAGTGGTGCTGGGCTTTAATATCCCGCTCATCACTTCGGATGGTTACGAAGCCGACGACATAATAGGTACCCTGGCCAAAAAAGCGGAAGCCAAAGGCTTCCAGGTTTATTGCATGACGCCGGATAAGGACTTCGCCCAGCTGGTGTCGGACAATATCTTCATTTATAAACCCGCCCGCATGGGTAACGAAATGGAGATCCTCGGGGTTAAGGAAGTGCTGGAAAAGTGGGAAATAGAACGGGTGGAACAAGTGATCGACATTTTAGGACTTTGGGGCGATGCGGTTGATAACATTCCGGGCATTCCGGGTATTGGCGAGAAAACGGCAAAAACGCTCATCAAACAATACGGATCGATGGAGGAGATCATTAGCCATGCAGATGAGTTGAAAGGCAAGCTGCAGGAAAATGTTAAACAATACGCAGAGCAGGGCCTGCTGTCAAAAAAACTGGCAACCATCAACCTCAATGCCCCCGTGGAGTTGGATGAAGCCGGGCTTGAAATGTGTGCGCCGAGCAAAGACCTGCTGGAGCCGTTATTTGCCGAACTGGAATTCCGGACGCTGGGCAGGCGGGTTTTTGGCGACGATTTCAGCATCACGGAAACGAAATCGGTAGGTATACAAACCGACCTGTTTGGCAGCCCTGTAGCCACAGGACGTACCACCATGACCGTCGAGGTGGAAGACATTGCCGAACCGGAGTTTACTACGCCCTCTAAAAATATTGATAGCGTCCCGCATGAATATCACCTGGCTGATACGGCCGAAAAGCGTAATCAGATCATCGCGGTCCTCGCACAGCAAAAGTCATTCTGCTTCGATACCGAAACTACCGGCACCGATGTGAACGATTGTGAACTGGTAGGCTTGTCTTTCGCGGTAAAACCGGGGGAAGCCTGGTATGTGCCGGTTCCGGCGGACCAGGAAATCGCGAAAAGTATTGTAAACGAATTCAGGGAGGTGATGGAAAATGCGGCGATCAGTAAGATCGGTCAGAACATCAAATTCGACATCCTGATGCTGAAGTGGTACGATGTGCAAATGCAGGGCGACCTGTTCGATACGATGATGGCGCATTACATAATCGACCCCGATACCCGCCACGGCATGGACGTGCTTTCGGAAAATTACCTGGGCTACAAACCGGTTTCCATTACCGAACTGATAGGCGCAAAAGGCAAGGGCCAGGGCAGCATGCGCGATGTAGAGATCGAAAAAATAAAAGAATACGCTGCAGAAGATGCCGATATCACCCTACAGCTCAAAAATATTTTTGAACCAAAAATAAAGGAAGTCGACAGCGAAAAGCTGCTTCACGAGATTGAAAACCCACTGATTTACGTGCTGGCCGATATGGAGTTTGAAGGTGTCCGGATCGATCACGAAACATTGAATGAGTTCTCGAAAGAACTTGTAAAGGACATTGCCCGATACGAAAAGATCGTGTATGAGAAAGCCGGCGTGCGCTTCAATATCGCCTCACCGAAACAATTGGGCGAAGTGCTGTTTGAAAAGCTGATGCTCGACCCGAAGGCGAAAAAAACCAAAACCGGTCAGTATCAAACCGGGGAGGATGTACTGCTGTCACTTGCTGCCAAGAGCGATATTGTGCGCGACATCCTCGATTTTCGCCAGCTGCAAAAATTAAAATCGACCTATGTAGACGCGCTGCCTACCATGGTTAATAAAAAAACCGGGCGGGTACATACTTCCTATAACCAGGCGGTGGCTGCTACCGGGCGCTTAAGCTCGGTTAACCCCAACCTGCAAAACATTCCCATCCGTACAGAACGCGGCCGTGAGGTACGGAAGGCGTTCATCCCGCGCGACGAGGGCCATACCATCGTTTCTGCCGACTATTCGCAGATCGAGCTGCGTATTATTGCCGAGATCAGCAAAGACCCCAATATGACCGAGGCCTTTGTGCAAAACCTCGACATCCACACCGCAACGGCCGCCAATGTTTACGGCGTTGCCCTGGACCAGGTGAACAGCGATCAGCGACGGAATGCCAAGGCGGTCAACTTCGGAATAATCTATGGGCAATCGGCATTTGGATTATCGCAGAGCTTGGGCATACCGCGCAAGGAAGCGGCCGACATTATCGAAAACTATTTTATCCAGTTCCCCGGTATTAAACAATATATGAGCGATACCATGAATTTCGCCCGCGAAAACGGCTTTGTCTGCACCCTGATGGGACGCCGCCGATACCTGCGCGACATCAACTCTGCCAATGCAACGGTACGTGGTTTTGCGGAACGAAACGCAATTAACGCGCCCATCCAGGGTTCCGCTGCCGACATGATCAAAATAGCGATGATCAATATCCACCGCGAATTCAAAGGCCGCAACCTGGACGCCCGCATGACCATGCAGGTGCATGACGAGTTGGTATTCGACGTTCCGCACAACGAGGTGGAAATTGTAAAGCCCATCATCCTGGATAAAATGAAGAATGCCATTAAAACCACCGTGCCTATCCTGGTTGAGATCGGAACTGGTGTTAATTGGCTGGAAGCACATTGATGCGTTACGCAACAGCGTCCATTCTAAATTTTGAACAATTAAAAAACCCTTGCCATGAAAAGGAACAGTCAACCGGGAACAAATGAACGCCGGACCTTTTTGAAACAATTTGCCGCCGGTGCGGCCGTATTAGGTAGCGGCATGCTTGCGGCGCCATTTCAGTCGATCGCCGCGGATCATGCCTCATCGCCGGATATTTCCGATGCCGACGGATGGTTTAAACAGGTAAAAGGCAAGCACCGCATAGTTTTCGACGTTCCCGGGCCCAACGAATCCCTGCCCTTCGCATGGCCAAGGATATTCATGCTCACCAATGCCAAAACCGGCACACCCGAGAATGATTGCGGCGTCGTGGTCATCCTGCGGCACAGCGCCATTGCCTACGCGTTTGGAAACGCAATTTGGGAAAAGTATAAGTTCGGCGAAGTATTTAAGATCAACGACGACAAAACCAAAGCCCCGGCTACGCAGAACCCTTTCTGGCAGCCCAAACCCGGCACGTTTAAAACGCCCGGGATAGGGGAGGTGAAGATCGGGATCGACGAGCTGCAGGCCAGCGGGGTGATGTTCTGCGCTTGCGACGTAGCCATAACTGTTCATTGCGCAGTAATTGCCGAACAGACGCACCAGGACCTGGATACTGTAAAGAATGATTGGATGGCGGGGCTGTTGCCGGGAATTCAACCTGTTCCCTCAGGCATTTGGGCCGTCGGCCGCGCGCAGGAACATGGCTGTGCTTATTGCTTTGCGGGGTGATACGTACGGGTACACTATGCATTACCACCATGCCACGTGAATCACCTTCAACTAAGCATTCGTCGGCCAGCGCTCGTGGTTCGAGAGCCTGCCATGACACCCCTCGCGCTGCTCCTAAAAATGATTGGATGGCAGGACTATTGCCGGGAATTCAACCCGTTCCATCAGGTATTTGGGCGGTTGGACGAGCGCAGGAACATGGCTGTGCTTATTGCTTTGCGGGGTGATACGTACGGGTACACTATGCATTACCACCATGCCACGTGAATCACCTTCAACTAAGCATTCGTCGGCCAGCGCTCGTGGTTCGAGAGCCTGCCATTGACACCGCTCGCGCTGCTCCTCCGGTTGACTTCTATGAAAATATATGATTTACCTATAGCAAAAGCGTCTGTTCCTACTCTTCCACCATCTCACTATTCGGTGCACTAACCTCTGGCGTTTCGTGTTTAAAATAGCGTTTTTGGAATAGCAATATGGCTATCACGCCAACCGATATGGATGCATCAGCGAGGTTGAACACCGGCTGGAAAAATTCAAAATCCTGCCCGCCCCATACAGGGAACCAGGATGGATACGTAGTTTTCACAAGCGGGAAATAAAACATATCAACCACCTGCCCTTCAAACAGCTTGCGATGCTGGAAAAGGATGCCATAAAAGGTAGAGTCGATGATATTGCCAAGCGCGCCGGCGAAGATAAGCGCCACGCACATAATGAGGCCCCGGTGGTATTTATGTTTGATGAGGTACACCAGGCCCCAGCCTATAGCAGCCACGGCAAGTATCCGGAAGGTGGTTAAAGTAAGCTTACCCAGCGTCCCAGGCAATTCCCAGCCAAAGGCCATACCGTTATTTAAGGTATAGTTGAGTATACCCCGACTGCCCAAAAAATGGATCTGGTCGCCCAGTTCCATATGCGTGCGTACCCAGGTTTTTATGACCTGGTCGACAAGGATAATGACGGCAATTAACAGGAAGGGTTTGTTGTACGCAGCCTTCATTTATTGCCTGAGTTTTGCCTCCATGCTCAGGGTAGTGTGTGGCACCGCACGTAAGCGCTCCTTGGGGATCAGTTTGCCTGTTTCGCGACAAATGCCATAGGTTTTGTTTTCAATGCGCACCAGCGCCGCTTCCAACTGCTCTATAAACTTTTTCTGACGCGCAGCCAACTGGTTGATCTGTTCCTTCTCCAACGTAGCCGATCCATCTTCGAGGGTTTTATAAGTGCCCGCGGTGTCGTCGGTACCATTCGCATTGGGCGAGCTAAGCGAAGTAGCGAGCGAACTCAGCTCTTCCTTTGCTATGCGCAGCTTGTCCAGTAAAATACCCTTAAATTCCTGCAGATCCGATTCGGAGTACCGTGTTTTTTCGTTTTCTTGTTTCATTTAAATTTTACTAATAAAAATCAAAATTTCATTCCCATCAATCAGGGCAGATTCTCCCTGATTTAACTCATTATCAGCAATTATGCTGTCTGCCAGAATTTCGGCGCAAATATAGGATAAATTCTTATTCACCGCTTCGGTCACTTCAGTATGATCGCTCAGCTTTACATTTATCCTGTCGGTAACTTCAAATCCACTTGTTTTACGGAGGTTTTGTATGCGGTTGATCAGCTCGCGCGCCACACCCTCCTGTTTTAGTTCGGTGGTAAGGGTAACATCCAAAGCCACCGTTAGTTTTCCCAAATTCGCCACCTGCCAGCCGGGGACGTCCTCGGCAATGATCTCGACGTCGTTGGTGAGTAGTGAATAGTGAGTAGTGAGCGATCCAGCCGGGTGTATTGATAACTCAATGCTGCCTTCGGCCTCTAGCTTCGCGATTTGTTCAGCGGTTAACTTTCCGATAGCTTCGGCTACCGCTTTCATATCCTTACCCACTTTGGCGCCTAATGCTTTAAAGTTGGGTTTGATCTTTTTTTTGATAAAGCCCGAAGCATCGGTGATGTACTCGATGCCTTTGATGTTAGTCTCCGACAGGATCAGGTCCTTCACCTGCTCCACCTGGTGTTCAAAATTTTTATCCAGGATAGGCAACAGCACCTTGCTCAACGGCTGCCGCACATTGATGCCCACCTTTTTACGAAGCGATAATACCAGCGACGATATGTCCTGCGCCATTTGCATGCGCTCTTCCAGCGCTTTATTCACCAGCGCTTCGTTATATTCCGGGAAGAACGCGAGGTGAACAGATTCAAACGCTTCCTTGTGCGTAATATTATTCAGGTCGGTATACAGGCGGTCGGCAAAGAACGGTGCCACGGGCGACATCAATTTGGCCACCGTCACCAAACAGGTATAAAGCGTTTGGTATGCCGATAATTTATCATGCGAGTCTTCCGATTTCCAAAAACGGCGGCGGCTCAGGCGCACATACCAGTTGCTCAGGTGCTCATCCACAAAATCCTGTATGGCGCGGGATGCTTTTGTCGGCTCAAAATCCGCATAAAAGCCATCCACGTCCCTGCTCAGCGTGTTCAGCAGGGAAATTATCCACTGGTCGATTTCCGGCCGGTCCGCAAGCGCAATATCCGCTTCTTTGTATTTAAATTTATCGATGTTGGCATACAGCGCAAAAAAGGCATAGGTATTATAAAGCGTTCCGAAAAACTTGCGGCGCACTTCATCCAGGCCATCCATATTAAACTTCAGGTTATCCCAGGGTGAGGCATTGCTGATCATGTACCAGCGGGCGGCATCCGGGCCATATTGCTCAATGGTCGAGAACGGGTCAACCGCATTACCCAACCTCTTGGACATTTTATTGCCGTCCCTATCCAGTACCAGCCCGTTGGAAACCACGTTTTTAAACGCGACCCCCTTATTGCCTACTTTGATGTTTACGGCTTTTATCACTTCGCTGGCCTCGCTTAGCATCACGGCGATGGCATGCAGGGTAAAAAACCAGCCGCGGGTCTGGTCCACACCCTCGGCAATAAAATCTGCCGGGTAGGCCTTTTCAAACGACTCAATATTTTCAAACGGGAAATGCCATTGCGCATAGGGCATGGCGCCGCTGTCGAACCAAACGTCAATCAGGTCCGGTTCGCGGAACATTGGTTTCCCGGTTGGCGAAACCAGGATAATGTCATCCACATAAGGCCGGTGCAGGTCGACCACCTCATAGCCCTCGGGCATAGCGCCGGCTTTAATAGCACTGGCAATCTCCGCTTCCAGGTCCGCTATCGAGCCGATACATTTCTCCTCGCCACTGTCACTCCGCCAAATCGGCAACGGAGTGCCCCAAAAACGGGAGCGCGAAAGGTTCCAGTCCACCAAATTCTCCAGCCAGTTGCCAAAGCGGCCCGTCCCGGTGGATTCGGGTTTCCAGTTGATGGTTTTGTTCAGTTCCACCAGTTTATCCTTTACCGCCGTGGTGCGGATAAACCAACTATCAAGCGGGTAATATAATATCGGCTCGTCCGACCGCCAGGAGTGGGGGTAGCTGTGCTCGTATTTTTTTACGTCAAATGCCTTATTTTCTTCTTTCAGCTTGATGGAGATCAGCACGTCCGTGGCTCTAAAGCCGGGTTCCTCGCGTTCGTCCTTGCTGTAATATTCTTCTTTTACATAGCGGCCCGCAAAGTCCGTCACCTCGTCCACAAAACGGCCCTGCTTGTTTACCAAAGGCACATCCTTGCCATATTCATCCTTCACCATTACCGAGGGCACGTTGTTTTCCTTGCAGGCCCTGAAGTCGTCCGCGCCAAAAACCGAGGCGGTATGAACAATACCTGTACCATCTTCGGTAGTCACAAAATCCGCCGAAATGACCCGGAATGCGTTTGCCTCCAGGTCGGCATTGGTAACGTAGGGCATCAGTTGCTCGTAGTGCAAGCCAATTAGTTTGCTTCCCAAAAAGCTTGGTTGCTTGTAATCGCCAAAAACATTGCCGGTAAAATCTATCGGGACGACGCGGTAAGGGATCATCTTTGCCGTCTCAAAATCAAAATTAGCGAGTTCCTCCTTTGTGGCAACCGCCGTATATTTTTTTGGATCGAACACCTTGCTCACCAAAGCCTCCGCCAATATCACCGATACTTTGTTGCCGGTGTACTGGTTATAGGTGGTTATGCATTGATAGCTGATGTTATTCCCCACCGCCAGCGCGCAGTTGGCAGGCAGCGTCCAGGGGGTCGTCGTCCAGGCCAGGATGAACAGGTCGGTGTCAAGCTGTTCATAAATCACCTCGGAATCCTCGTCCCTTTTCACCTTAAATTGGGCGGTAATCGTGGTATCCCGAACGTTTTTATAGGTTCCCGGCTGGTTCAGCTCGTGCGAGCTTAAACCCGTGCCCGATTTTGGCGAATACGGCTGCACCGTATAGCCCTTGTACAACCAGCCTTTATTATAAAACTCCTTCAGTATCCACCAAAGGCTTTCAATGTATTCGTTTTTGTAGGTAATGTATGGGTCTTCCAGGTCGACCCAGTAACCCATTTTTTCGGTCAGGTCGTTCCAGATATCGGTATAACGCATCACCTCCTTGCGGCAGGCATTGTTATAGTCCTCCACGGATATCTTTTTGCCGATATCATCCTTGGTAATTCCCAGGGCCTTTTCAACAGCCAGCTCAATCGGCAAACCATGGGTGTCCCAGCCGCCTTTGCGCTTTACCTGGTAACCTTTAAGCGTTTTGTAACGACAAAAAATATCTTTTATGGCGCGCGCCATCACATGATGGATCCCAGGCAAGCCATTGGCGCTCGGCGGGCCCTCATAAAACGTGTAAGGGTTATCTGCCGGCCTGCTGCTGATGCTTTTTTCAAAGATGTTATACTCCTTCCAAAACGCCAGGACATCCTTGCCGGTCTGGGATAAGTTTAAAGCCTTATATTCCTTATACATTTAGCGCTCTCACCAAAATTTTTAGAGGTGCAAAGTTAAGGAATTTACGTCGGAAAATATCATAATATTGTGATTTTGGACCGCTGATTTTTGTGATTTGATGATGAGGTTGATTGATGGTAAGGGTGGATCAGTCGGTGGATTTAGTTTATCCACCACCCTTTTTCCAAATGCAGCGTTACACGGGCGCGGGTAATAGCCGTATACCACCATTTACATAGCTCATTAGGCGGCATTCCATACATTTTACTATCAAGGAAAAGGCAAACTTCCGACCATTCCCCGCCCTGGGCCTTATGGCAGGTAACCGCGTAGCCATAGGTGGAGCGCAGACAATTCAGGAATTCGTCTTTTAACATTTCCTCCTTGTAGCGTGGAGTGTTTGGCGGAATGCTTTCAGCTCTCATCCGGTGGCTGAAGTCGATCATCAAAGTTTTGGATTGTTCATTGTTGAAATTCCCGGTTGTGCCATGTAAAATATCAAGCGACAGCAGCAAGTTATACTCTTTTTCTGAAGAAACCGATTTTACCCGAACATCCTGAAACTTCAGCATATCCACATGCCTGATTTCCCCAAGCCGGAGTATTGCCACAAAGTCGCCGTTTGATAGTGGTACCCCGTAATTGTTTTGGGTCACCAGCAGCACATCGGTTATTTGTAACGGTATATCTTCCATTCCAAACCGGTCGCGGCGCAGTGCACGGTTTATTTGCTGTACTTTCCGGTTACTCCTGGCGATTGCAAGTGTTTCATTCGCGCCCGAGTTGCGGTATGCATTTGAATAATGAGCGAACAAGGATTGCTCGGTTGGATGAAGCATTACGTTTTTAAGATTCAGCGCCGGTAGCTTTGGCCGCGACATAAAGGTTTCATAGTCGGCCATTTTTCTCACTTCGCCAGCCAGCTTTAATATATCATTGGTGGCTTCCGTCCGTTCAATCATTTTCAGCGTAACGGATACGGCATGTCTGCGGTTTCTATTTAACCAGGCCACGTTTAAGGCCGGGCTGAATCCCTGGCCTACAGGAGGCAGCTGGCATGGGTCGCCAACGACGATCACCTTGTTTTCTCCCAATACCTCAAAAAAATCGTTCAGCAATATGCCCGACCCGAATGTTGCAAAGAAATTGGTGTCGGAAAGCTCACCTGAAAGCATGGACGCTTCATCAACAATGTATAGGATTTTGTCCCGATCGGGTACCCGCGTTGCAAACTGCAGCGACATTTGCCCGTTTTTCGAGGTTCTGTCGGCGATCAGCATTGAGTCTTCAATGCCGTCAACCTTACTGAAGTGGTAAAGCTCGCCATGAACCGTCTTGGTGATAAATCCTGTCTTCCCCCGCAGTGCGGCTGCCGCCCTCCCGGTTGACGCCAGCATGCAAAATTTGTATTTCTTTTCCTGCAGCCGCTTCCCCAACAGTTGCATCAGGAACGTTTTGCCCGTAGCGGCATAGCCCTTTAAAACAAACGTATCGGCCAGCGGGTCCTTCATGAAATTTTTGATTGCCCTCAAAGCTTCTTTTTGGTCGGGGTTTAGCTTTGGCTTAGGACTTTCTTCCATTTATATTTTTGAGCAAACCGGACGGACAAGCCGGCGGCTAAAATTATTAACAAATATGGGTTTACGCAAACGCGATGCAAATGGCAACAAAGAATTTGGTAATCAGAGTGAAGTTCGAAATCCTTAAAGGCATATTGATGACATTCGTGTGGTTATATTCATTAAAATTTGTAACCTTCGGGGTTACGATGTATATTTGAATAATGATCGAAAGTATTGCCCATAAAGGTTTGCGACTCTTGTGGGAGAAAAATGATGCTTCAAAGCTGCCAGCCGTTCAAATTGAAAAAATAAGGCGAATACTTTCTGCATTGAATGCCGCCAAAAGCTTAGAGCCGCTAAGAATGGTGCCGGGATATAAACTGCATCCCCTAAGCGGCGAATTGAAAGAGTTTTGGTCGGTTTGGGTTACCGGCAACTATAGGATTTATTTTCGATTTGAAGACGGGAACGTTTTTGACATTAATTATTCAGATTATCATTAAAACAAAAAAGAAATGGAAAGTAAAATGCCACCTGTCCATCCAGGCGCAGTGTTAAGGGAAGACATTTTGAAAGAGATGAAGTTGTCAATTACCAAAACTGCTGAAAACCTGCAGGTGAGCCGGAAACAGCTATCCGAAGTGGTTAATGAGGTTTCTGCTATTTCTGCTGAAATGGCAGTCCGGCTGGAGGATGCATTCGGCGTAAACGCCGAATTTTGGCTGGATATGCAGAAAGCCTATGATATCTGGAAGATAAAGCACAGCGGACGGGTGCATGGCATCCGCCGTATCGGGGCTGAGGAAATGGAAAAGGCATCTTGAACGGTTATTAGCAAAAAGGATTATCTTATTTTACACAGGATTAAACTTGAAGTTTTGAAACGGCGCAGCCCTCAATGAGGCCTTTGAAAAACAGTTAACTCCGAATTAAACTTCAAGTTTTTAGGTTTTTCGTCACATATCCATTCATAGCCATTTTGCTTATCGCTGTCGCGTAATCTCTTCCTGGTCCGGTTCTACCGCCCCATCAGCCCCGGCATTTTAAACCGCATAACTATTTCGCCGGTCTCTTTATCAATTTCCATTTTTTTGCTTTCAAGTCCCATGTCTTTGCCTGTCGCCATTTTGAACATCCCCGCAAGGAATTCCATCCCCTGGTTCATCACCGTTTCCATGGTTTCTATCTGTTCCTGCTGCTGCGGTGATATGGCTGTTTCCTCTGTCTTACTATTTTCGACGATGGCCGGCTGCGGGCTGTTGTCATCAGCAACAATATCCTCGATGGTTTCTGTAAGCTGTTCAGGGACAGTTTCCTCTGAGGCCTCCTCGTATAGATCGGTTTGCACCGAGGTGAAACCCTCCATAATACCTTCCAACTCCGCAAGGAACTGAGCCTTGCCCGAAGCGGAAAAATCAACCACATCAGGGCCGTTTTCATTATTCAGCACGCCGTCGAAAAGATTTTGCTTCAGGGTAAGCCCTGAGGCTATTTTGGTTTCGATGGAATTTTTTGTAATAAGATTGATTACAGTAAGATGCTTGCTCAATTGCCCCAGGCGGTCGATGCGGCCGATACGCTGGTTCTTTTTAGCGGGGTTCCAGGGCAGCTCAAAGTTGATGACCGTATCCGCCACCTGCAGGTTAAGGCCCGCGCCGCCGGCCTCGGTTGAAAGAAAAACCTGGCAATCGGGTTCGTTTTCAAATTTCTTTACCAGTTTGTCGCGGTTTTTGATCGCTACCTGCCCGCTCAATTGCGCAAAGCCAATTCCGCACTCATGCAGCATTTTACCTATCAGGTGCAGCATGGTAACCCACTCGGAAAATATGATGACCTTTTTTTGATTGTTTGGCAAGTCTAATTTCTCGACCAGGATGTGTTTCAGCTCATGCAGCTTGGGCGAAACGTACGATTCCTTATCCACCAGGAAAGTTGAATCGCAAACCATGCGCATATTGCTCATCAGCAGCATCAGCTTCTGCAGATCGAACGGCGAAATGAATTTTTTGTGGAGTATTTGCGAAATACCCTTAGCAAAATTGCAGTGGTAAGCTTGTTGCTCTTCATGCATCGCGACCGGAACGGTGATCTCCGTTACCTGCGGCAGGTCTTTTATCACCCGTCTTTTTTCCCGCCGGATCAGGATCGGTTTCAGGCGGTCGTTTAGCTGTTGAAGATTGTAATAGCCGGTGATCTTATCAGCCTTGGCTTCATCAAAATAACAATGCTGGTAAGAGAACTCCCATAAAGGGGCCAAAAACTGTGCGTCGATGAATTGAACAACGGAATAAAGGTCGATCAGCCGGTTCTCTATCGGCGTACCGGTGATAACCAGTGCGTGCTTTTTTTCGAGCATTTTGATGCTTTGCGCGGTGATGGTGGAAAAATTTTTGATCTTTTGCGCTTCGTCCAAAATAATAAAGTCGGTTTCCATCCGGTTTATTTCCCGCCAATCGCGCAGCACGGTTTCGTAGTTAATGATCATGAAGTAGGCATCGCTTTCCCGGTACAATTCGGCCCGTTGTTTCGGAAATCCGTCGACAATCACCGCCTGCTCATACGAAAACTTCTCAATTTCCTGTTTCCATTGCTCTTTTAACGAAGCGGGACAGACGATCAGCGTCCGCCTGAAATTGAACAGCTTCTTTTTCATTACAGCGGTAGCTATCGCCTGGATGGTTTTACCGAGGCCCATTTCATCCGCTATGATGGCGCCGCTTTTGAACACGGCGAACGCTACGCCCTGCTGCTGATAAGGGAACAACGACGTTTTCATCAGGGAAAAGTCGAGTTGTTCTTCTTTATGCGCCAGTTCAAGCATTTCCGCATCCCAGGCCTCCTTTACTTTCTCTTCCACTTCAGGCCGAACCAGTATGAGCGGGTGTTCGCGCGCAGCCATGATAAAATTCAGGAATTCCTTTATCTCCCCGTCTTCAATATAATTTTTGCCCTTAAAATATGTTTTGATCAATTCAACAATTTCCGGTTTTAAAGGGTGTGGATAATGCCAGGTGATACGGTAGTCATTAAGCGGATCGAGATAAATTTCCACGAACGGGTAAACATGGCTTAGGCTATGGTAAATTTCGGGCTGCGACTTGAGTGCGTTAAACGCAAACATAATGTGCTTGGTGGTGCCTAATTTGTTCGTTTTCAGATCAGGGTTATCGATATAGCCGGTCTCCTCATCAAAATCGCGGAGGGTGACTTTATAGTTTACCCCTTTTTCGGTGGTCAAAACGTGCTCGCCATAAATGTTGTCAGCAAATTTTATGGTATATTTTGCCTTCAGCGCTTTTACCCTACGCTCTTCCAATACCCTTTTCATCATGCCTTCGCGGGTGTATGCTTTACCATCCAGCACGGGCCGGAGCTTAGTTTTTTCCAGTTCTTCTTCCGCCTGCATCAGAGCAGCTATGCTGCAGCTGTCCCAGGGGGCATATTCTCCCTTAATCAGGTTATGCACTTGTCCGCCCTCGGGCAGGGCTATTCTTATCTCTGTATCTTCCTGCCCGTCAAACACCAATAAATCGAAGCCCCGCACCGACTGACTTAATACCTGGCAATTTCCATTGAGGTAGATCGCCCTTGCTTTTCGGTACGTTAAGTCGCTTATTTCAGGCGATTCTTTAAACGCTGCTAATTGTTTTTTTATGGATGCGATCATTATCTGCTTCTTGGTGATTTGCTCAAGTTTAGGGAACAATACCGCGCAAAGCAAAATAAGTTATCAACGGTTAAGTGTTGAATTTGGAGAGGAATGTGGAATGTTGTTGCTGCTGTGCGATCAAATGTGTCGTATTGCAATAGCAAATAGGCCTTTTGATTTTATACAAGCCCTCGTAAGTTAAATAGCCGCGTGTCAGATTTGCGAAGATTTGGAAACTTCGCAAATCTTTGAACAGGCTATGAATATTAATTCTCTAAATTTGTTATATGACAACACTCACTATAGAAATTCCGGAGAAGGTTGAAAGAACCCTGTCTGATTTGGTGGAGCAACTTGGGGGGAAGGTTATTGCTACAGATGCAGTTAAAAAAAATAGCAAAGCAGCAAAGAAAAAACAAATTTTGGATGGTATCAAGGAATCTATAGCTTGGGTTAAGTTGCACCAGGAAGGGAAGGTGGGAGCTAAATCAATAGAACAATTGCTGAACGAGCTTTAGTATGGTTTGCAAAGAAACTTTTTTTAGCGATCATGCCATTAGTCAAATGTTTAAGCGGGGTATCTCGGTGAATATTGTTAAATTTGTAATTGAGAATGGGGAAGTGATAATTGAATATCCGAATGATAGGCCTTATCCCAGTCTCCTCATATTGCATTTTATCGATACCCGCCCTCTGCATGTTGTATTAGGAAAAGATGATGAGTTTGGGAAATGCATCGTTATTACAGCTTATGAACCAGATGTAAATCTTTGGGAAGCCGGGTTCAAATTAAAGAGAAAATAAATTATGGAATGTGCACTGTGTAAAGTGGGCGCCACCGAAAAAGGCAAAGTGACTGTTACCCTGGAAAGGGATGGGGCGATTGTGTTGATCAAGGATGTTCCTGCGGAAATCTGCACCAATTGCGGCCATTACTATCTTTCCGAAGAAATTACCCGCCTGGTGATGGAAAAAGGGAATACAGCTATTGAAAATGGAGCAGAGCTGGAGGTCTTTAAACTCCAGGTGGCATAAGGCTTCCAACTTGAAATTTTGGAAACTTCGCAAGCTTTTCGGATTGTTTGCCTGAATAAATGGGACATGTTTGAATATGGACAAATTGGTTCTCAAAGCGGAATTAGCACTTTTTAAGCGATCTATCATTAGATGGATGTTTATATTTGGGGTGGCCCAACTGGCAGCTATGATTGCAATTTTTAAATTTTTCCATGTTTAAGTTATGTCAGCAATAGCAAAAAAAGACGAAAGGAAAGAATTGAAGGGGCGTGCTATCGTAAGGGAAGCCGTACGCAGCTACGAGAATGATCCGTTCTTCGTAAAGAAAACTGAACAAGCAAGAAAGACACTTTTAAGAGTTGGCTTACCCGACGACAAAAAGAAACAATCATAGTTAAATAACAATCATGCCTGAACCTAAAAAAGAAACAATTAAACACGGCCCTGGTCGTGCTATTGTAAGCGATAAAGTCAAAAGTCATGCCAACGATCCATTCTTTGTAAAGAAGAATGCGGAAGCCAAAGAAGCGTTAAGCAAAATTGATCTGTCCGTTCTCAAGAAAAAATAATATCTTCCGGCTTGCGTATTAAATTTGGGAAGAAGTCTATATCGTTATCTATCCCATTCCTCCCGGCTCTGCCTGATATGATCCTGTAATTTCCTTGCGGCCTTGGGTGGTAATTTACCCGCAAATTTATCGGACAATTTTTTAGAGGAAGCCGCATATTGAAGGCACTGCTCAATGTCTTCCGGCTCCAGCTAAGGATAATCTTCAAGAATTTCTGCTTTGCTCATCCCGTTTGCCAAAAGATTAAGAACAATCCAAACGGTAATGCGCTTGCCGCGTATGCAGGGCTTGCCGTTCATTATGACAGGGTTTGATGTAATTCTATCGAGGGTAAGCATAATTTTCTTTTCCATAAAATTACGATGTAATTGGCAGCTATCAAATTTTGCACCCGCCCAAACACTGTTGAAAAGTTTTCCTTGACAGTACACAATTAAAATACTAAATTTGTTAGCAAATCCCAAAGTAAATTGTACCTGTTTATTTTGGGTTCCAATTAAAAACGATCCCTGGTCGGAGATTTTTTAAAGTTCTGCTGGCGATAAAACGTCACGGATTTGTTTGGTTTTGCTTAATAAAATCGTTCTTTAAATAGGTAACAATTAGTAACTTGCGCACAAAATTGGCATTTATAATGGCAGGCTGGAAACGGCTTGCTTATGGTTTATCGACGGAAAACGGCATAACAATAAGTATGCAAACCGAGCAAAAAAAGTAGCATTAACCCCGCATTACCCCTCAAAAATCGACAATAAAGTCGTAAAAAAAGTAGCATTAACCTCGCATTAACCATGCATTAAAAACACCAAATAAAATCGCAAGTAGCTATATATCAATGAATCTAATTTTAAGACTTATCATAAAAGTACCCCAATAATGTTTTTCGGCCGCCAAAAGTAGCTAATGTGACCCAATAGGCAGGGCCGTATGTCCCGATAGCTACCGCAACCAGGTGCCGGCATAATTAATAAGAAACGGGTGATCCCTTTCCAAAATCGTTCTTTGACAATACCTGATTTTCCATCCTCTCCTCTTTATTTCTGGGCATTTTGTCGATCCGGATTAAACTTGCTAAGTTTCGGAAACTTCGCAAGTTTTTGAGGGGACACCTCGGCGTTCACGTCTTTGGCTATCCCGTTAGTAAGTAAACTAAGTGCCGCATTAAATAATGTGCATGCTTGTATGGGAGCTACATAAGTCATGGAAATTATTTGTTTGGAGTTTAATTTGCTATATATTTGTGGATATGCAAGTTTCAGAAATTCAATTATTCTAAATGTTACGCGAAAAGATTGGCGAAAAAGAAGCCCAGTCTTTGGTTGAATTTGTTGAAACAAAAATTGAAAAAGAGTTTGATTCAAAAAAAGACACCTTAGCCACAAAGGAAGATTTGGCTAACATGCGCAGTGATGTGATCAAATGGATGTTTATTTTCTGGGTAGGACAATTGGCAGCTATGATCGCGATTGTTAAACTTTTCCATGTTTAAGGATTTCTCAATCCTGATTTGACACTAACGGCAATCATATACTCCATTCACCGCGGCTCTGCCTGATATGTTCCTGGAATTTCTTCTTGAACGTTTAGCCGATCGATTTGACAAGCTGGATATTTTTGACGCTTCAAATGATCCCGGTAAATTTAAATCTCTGCTGAAGATAGAACGACAACAGCTTATTTACCTGGACGATGATCTGCCCGCCCGTGTGGAACAAACCATTATTAACATCGCTGACCGCTATAGGAAAAATTTCAGGGATGAAGACAATGATGAAGAACAGGGTCGGGATTAATACGCATACCCCTTATACAGGCTTTACCATTCATGACGTTAGGGTTCGATGTAATTCTATAAAGGGTAAGCATGAATTTCTTTTCCATAAAACTACGATGTAAATAGTAGCTGTCAAATTTTGCACCGGATTAAACTTGCGAAGTTTTGGAAACTTCGCAAGTTTTTAGGATAGCCAGTGCACGAACGCCACCTCTTTAGGCCCGCGCTGCATTCTTGACCGAGGTTGGGGTCGAAAGCAATAATATGTCAACGAGAAAGCTCATTTGACAGCTTATACCGGTGTTTTTTTTAAATCTCGCAGTTAAAATTTTTATTTTTGTTTACAATTTGAATTTGAGTAATTTCAATAATCATGAAATCGCACACTGAATATAATTTCGAATTACAATTTCCTTTAGACCAAATTAAGCAAATTGCCTCGCGATATTCTATTAGTGATATTGAGGAAGACTTATGTAAAAATAGGTCGGCGATTATTGATAGAGGGTATTTAACAAAATCTGAATTAGGAAAAATTGCATATTGGAAAACACCCAGATCAAAATCAAGAATTACAAATAACAGTGATGATTATGTAAATGAGATAACTTCAATTGCTCTTTCGACTAAAAACGAAAAGATCCGAATTGAAATTTTAAACCTACTGGAAGGAGTGAGTTGGCCTACTGCATCCGTTCTGTTACATTTCTATCATAAAGAAAAATACCCAATTATAGACTTCAGGGCTTTATTTTCACTAAATTGTGAGAATATTAAACCTGATGAGTATGACTTTCCATTTTGGAAATCTTACACCAATTATACGAGAAGCTTATCTGACGATTTAAATATCGACATGAGAGCTTTGGACAGAGCATTATGGCAATATTCAAAGGAGGCCACTTAACGGCAAAATCCATGTAACAGTATTCAAAATGTTATCTGAGCCATTCACAAGCCCTAAACCACTCACCTAATTACCCCCAAAGCCCCTCCTAAAAAAATATTTCACTCCCTATTTGACAATTAATCTAAAATATATTCAGCTATAGCGAAATTTCGGCGATAAGGTAATCCGGGGATTTAACCCGGCGATTTAAAATTGTTATAATCATGCCATTATTTGTACTTTTGATAGTTAACATTACTGCAATGCAACAACGGGTAATTAATATAGATAAAGAAATAATGGGTGGGACGCCGGTTTTTTTTGGTACCAGGGTACCTATTAAAAACTTATTTGATTATTTGGAAACAGGCGATTCAATTGAAACTTTTTTAGAGGATTTTGAGGGTGTGAAGCGTGAACAGGTTATAAAAATACTGGAAATGTCAAAAAACCTTATTGAATCATCCTCTAATATTCTGAATGAAAATTTTGCTTGATGAATGTGTTACTAAAAAACTTAAACCTTATTTAAAGGAATTTGAGGTTTTTACGGTAATCGAATTAGGGTGGGGCGGCGTTAAAAATGGCAAACTTTTAACACTGTGTGTTGAAAATGATTTTGATGTTTTATTGACGATAGACAAGAACCTTATCTATCAGCAAAATCTCGGCAAATATAAAATTTCGATAGCTGTGCTTAAAACAGTTACCAGTAAAATTGAAGATCTTCGTCAATTCGTACCCTCATTTAAAGAGCAGCTATTACATTTCGAACCGCACAAAGTTTATCTTATTGATAAATATTAACCCCCTTTCTTGTACGGGTTCAAAAGCCAATCAGCCTAACCAACCACTCACTTAATCAACCCAATCAACCCAAAACACCCCCATTTCCCCTCTTAAAAAAATATTTCATTCCCTATTTGACAATTAATCTAAAATATCTATCTTTGCCGTCCCTTAACGGGGAAGAATATGCTTTGAACGAGGCCCTACTGCTTCGATGAGCACAAAAAAATTTAGAAATGTCAGGAATAATTGGTAAAAAAGTAGGCATGACCAGTATATTCGACGAGACAGGGAAGAACATCCCCTGTACTGTGATCGAAGCTGGCCCTTGTGTGGTGACACAGGTTAAGTCTGTTGATACAGACGGATATGCAGCAGTTCAGCTTGCATATGGCGAACAAAAGGAAAAACATACCACCGCTCCTTTAAAAGGCCATTTCCAGAAAGCAGGTACTACTCCTAAACGCAGACTGGTTGAATTCAAAACTTTTCCGGATCAAAAAACACTTGGTGACACCATCACCGTAGATATTTTTGAGATCGGCGATTTTGTGGATGTAGTGGGCACTTCAAAAGGTAAAGGTTTCCAGGGTGTTGTAAAACGTCATGGTTTCGGTGGTGTGGGTATGCAAACACACGGTCAGCATAACAGGCTGCGTGCTCCCGGTTCAATGGGTGCATCGTCATGGCCTTCGCGCGTATTTAAAGGTATGCGCATGGCCGGCCATATGGGCGCCGAACGTGTTAAAGTGCAGAACTTGCAGGTGGTAAAAGTATTTGCCGAGCAAAACCTGCTGGTAGTTAAAGGTTCAATTCCCGGCGCTAAGGGTTCATTCGTAATAGTGGATAAATAAGATGGAAGTTAACGTATTAAACATATCAGGTAAAGAAACAGGCACTAAGGTGCAGCTTTCTGATTCCATATTCGGAATCGAGCCAAACGACCACGCTATCTATTTAGATGTGAAGCAATACCTTGCCAACCAACGCCAGGGAACGCACAAATCAAAACAGCGTAACGAAATTGCAGGTTCAACCCGCAAATTATATAAACAAAAAGGTACAGGCGGCGCCCGTGCCGGCAGTGTAAAATCGCCATTGTTTAATGGTGGTGGCCGTATTTTCGGTCCGCAGCCGCGCGATTACAGCTTTAAGCTGAACAAGAAATTGAAAGCGCTTGCCCGTAAATCGGCTTTAACTTACAAGGCTCAGGATAACAACATCGTAGTATTAGAGGATTTCAATTTTGATTCCATCAAAACTAAAAACTATGTACAGTTATCTGCCGACCTGAATGTTACCGATGTTAAGACCTTGTTAGTATTGGGCGCTGCAAATGAGAATGTATATTTATCAAGCAGGAACCTGAAGAAAGCGAAAGTAATTACCGCCGACCAGCTGAACACTTACGATGTGCTGAATGCCGGCAAGCTTTTGCTGACCGCAGGTGCACTTAAAACTTTGGAGGAAGCATTAGCTAAGTAATATGGAAATTTTAAAGAAACCCTTACTTACTGAAAAGATAACAAAGCTTACTGACAAGCTTAACCGTTACGCTTTCAAAGTTGATCACAGGGCTAACAAAATAATGATCAAAGGCGCCATTGAGGCGATGTATGGTGTAAATGTTACGGCTGTAAACACCATGAAATACGTTGGAAAACTAAAGACCCGCAATACTAAGGCAGGCGCCGTGAGCGGCCGCGCTGCAACTTATAAAAAGGCGATCATTACGTTGAAAGACGGCGAAGTAATAGATTTTTATAGCAGTATATAAGTATAAAGATGGCAGTTAAAAGATTTAAACCGGTTACGCCCGGTACCCGCTTCCGGATAGATACTTCTACGGCGGACATCACTACAAACGTTCCTGAAAAATCGTTGGTGGTTTCGACTAACACAAGATCGGGCGGACGTAACCACAGCGGTAAAATGACCATGCGCTATTTGGGCGGTGGCCATAAACAAGCCTACAGGTTGATAGACTTTAAACGGAATAAATTTGATATCCCGGCGAAGGTTGCAACTATTGAGTACGATCCTAACCGTTCGGCAAGGATAGCACTGCTGCATTTTGTGGACGGAGAGAAAAGATATATGTTGGCCCCTGAAGGACTAACTGTTGGACAAACTGTTGTTTCGGGTGAGACAGCCGCCCCTGAGGTTGGTAACACGTTACCGTTAAAAACCATACCATTGGGTTCAATCATCCATAATATTGAATTGAACCCGGGCCAGGGCGGTACCATTGCACGCAGCGCGGGTACTTACGCACAACTTTCGGCACGCGATGGTAAATACGCCATCATAAAAATGCCCTCAGGCGAGACACGTATGATACTGGCAACTTGTTTGGCAACTATCGGTACTGTTTCAAATGGCGAAAGAGCAAACGCTGTATTGGGCAAAGCCGGCCGCAATCGCTGGTTAGGCCGCAGGCCAAGGGTGCGCGGTGTAGCGATGAACCCGGTAGATCACCCTATGGGTGGTGGCGAGGGTCGCGCTTCGGGCGATCACCCGCGCTCACGCAAAGGTTTATTAGCGAAAGGCTTTAAAACCCGCGACAAAAAGAAAACATCGGATCGGTATATCATTGAAAGAAGGAAGAAATAATGGCACGTTCAATTAAAAAAGGCCCTTATATTGATCATAATCTGGACCGCAAAGTTGGTGTCCTGAATGATTCAAATAAGAAATCAGTTGTAAAAACATG
>JABDGE010000057.1 GCA_013286235.1 Bacteroidota bacterium | reverse complement strand
ACCTTATGCCCTTCTTCCCAATTATGGTGATAATTTTAATGTAGCACATAAAAACTCGTCCGAATGCGTATTCGCTTGTCAAAGCTCGGTGAATGATGGCTCCAATGGGGCCAATGCGGACAGAGGGGATGCGGCAAACTTCCCGTATGGCGGAGTAGTAGGCTGCTGTGGATTTTTCCCGCCTTCACAATACCTGGTCAATCACTTTAAAACGGATCCAATAACCGGCCTCCCCGATTTGACTACTTTTAATAACACCGATGTTAAAAACGATCTGGGTATTCCATCCAGTGATACGTCGTTTACACCATATACCGGGACATTGGACCCCCGCCTCGACTGGACGGTTGGGCGGAGGGGGATCCCTTACCTTGATTGGGGAAAAGATCCGGGTAGTGACTGGGTACTCGACACGACCTTTGCAGGGCCGTATAGTCCCAAAAAAAACGTTTTTTATCAGTACCAGGCGGCAGGTTATACAGACAACAGCTGGAACGCGCTAACAGCAATGAACGTTAATTTGATCCGTTTCGCAGATGTTTTGCTATGGGCTGCTGAAACAGAAGTGAAAATTGGAAGCCTCGACCAGGCCGAATACTATGTAAATTTGATCAGGAACAGGGCCGCTAACCCCGCAGGATTTGTGCATACTTATATTGATGATGCACACCCGGAAAATGGCTCAACCAATACCCCTGCGGCCAACTATAAAATAAGCCCCTATCCGCCCGGGTATTTCGCAGCACAGGGCCCGGTATTTGCCCTTGAAGCAGTGCAATATGAGCGGATGCTGGAACTGGGTATGGAGGGACACCGGTTTTTCGACCTGGTAAGATGGAAAATTGCCGCCACAGAAATTAATGCTTACCTGGCAAAGTACAACCATCCCCAGTATTTGAACAAGGCCGTATTTACCCCGAACAAAAACGAATATTTCCCGATACCGCAAAGCCAGATTGATTTGAGCGCAGGCGCAAATGGAATACCAGCTATGACACAAAATCCGGGATATTAAAATGACCCAACCGGCTAAAAAAGGTAAAAAGTAATGATTTCAAAAAGAATAGTAATCTTAATCGCACTTTGTTTTACCGGCAGCTTTTCAATTGCGCAGCAGGTACAGCATAAAGCGGCCGAAAACAATTACCGGGCTGTTCACTGGACCATTTATGACGGCGTGTCGCAGGGGGAAAATTATTATATGCTGAAAGACGCGAGCGGCTTTTTGTGGATTGGGAGCAGGATTGGCTTAAACCGTTTTGACGGGAACCTGATTAAGAAATACTACCACGATCCCCATAATACACATACAATAGCCGGAAGCGACATAAGCGGGTTAATTGAAGACAGCCTGCATAATGTTTGGATTGGCACTAATATGGGTCTATCACGTTACGATATTAAAGCCGATACTTTTTCGAATTTTATACCCTCCAAAAATGCCCGCGATAATTCTGTCATCCCCTTTTGGGCCACAAAGAATGATCTGTATGCCGTAGCGTCAAATTCGCGGATCGTTGTTTACAATATTCATTCGTTTGCGAAAAGAGACCTGGTAAACTTAACAGCAGCCGACAGTATCGGTTTCGGCACAAGCGTAGCATACGCTATTTTTGATCAGCGTTCAAACAGCGTCTGGATGCTGCGCGGGAGCGATTCACCGGGTGGCGGCCTTTTAAATGTCTCTCTTTCTGATGGCAAAAAGCAGTACTATGGTTGGCCATGTTACTTAAAGATACCCGGCCATATTCATACTTCGGAGGCTATGCGTTACGATCGCAAAAGAAACGCCATCTGGATAAACAGTCCTGATGGGTTGATGGAATTTAAGCTTGCCGACAAACAATTTCATCATATTGACGCCATGAACAACCTGTTGAAATTGAAAAACTATCATCGTTACGTAGGTATTGACCTCGATCTGAAGGGAAGAGTATGGCTGGCCACCGACCCGAAAGGTATTCAAATTTACGATCCATCAAACCAATCCATTAGTATCCCTTTCCCCGAAGATACTGTTCTGCAAAATGACGTTTCGGTTGCCAATGCGGTGATTTATTGCGACAAGGAGGGAATGAACTGGCTCGGCACATGGCTGAGAAAAGGCTTTTACCAATTAATCCCCTATTCGCCAGCCGTAAAATTATATACGCCTAATCAAAAAAGGCCTGCCGGCTTTTTTGAAAATGCAGTTTTCTCTGTTGCAAAAGCAAGGAGCGGCATGCTTTGGATTGGCACCGAACAGGGATTATTTGAATTTAACAAGCTAACCGGCGAGCTTAAGGCGCTAACTAATAAAGATTTTCCCAGCTTAAAAGTCGATAAATTCATCATGACCGATTATGTCGACCCTGCTTTGAATAAAGCATGGATGGCGAATAATGAAGGACATTTCGAAATGGACATGAAAACCAAAATTTGCAGGCCGGTTGTTTTTAAGGACAGCTTAGGCAAAGCTATAACCCCCGACGGTATTACGTACATTCTTCCCCTAAAAAATGGCTGGATGGCGGCCGCCCCCTGCAAGGGTAAAGAAATCATCTTTATGGGCGGCAATGATAATATAACTGCACGGGAAGGCATTTCGGTCGCCAACAATTCTATCAATCCATTTTATACCACTACCGACAATGATCATCTGTTGTTTATGAAACAGGACGAACGGGCCGGCAACATAACGGTTAGCTACCTGCACAGTAAGTTTACGCGGATACATCATAAGATGGACAGTTTGCAATGGACAAGCATCTTTTTTAATAAAAAGGACAGAACTTATTGGGTAGCCGGCGAAGGTAAACTCCTTCATTATAACGAGTATTTCAAAATGATACGTACCTATACGCAGGCAGACGGACTACCTGACCTTGTAATAACGAGCCTGATTGCGGATAATAACGGCAATATCTGGTTTCATACGGACAGGTCTATTCACCAGCTAAATATAACAACAGGCGAAATATCAACCCTAACTGAAAAGGACGGTTTTGAAAAACAGAATTTCGGATTAGTGCTGAGCGGTAATTATAAAGATGATAACGGTGATATCTATTTCGCAGGGGCGGTATTTGGCAACGGCTTTGACAGGATTATCCCGGGCAAATACACTAATCCGCCGTCATCGTTGTATTTGCAATCGCTCGAAGTTAATCAAAACCCTTTCAAGCTTCCCACCGGTGTAAACAACCTAAAGGAATTATCCCTCCGC
Source organism: Bacteroidota bacterium (assembly GCA_013286235.1). Classification (GTDB taxonomy): domain Bacteria; phylum Bacteroidota; class Bacteroidia; order Sphingobacteriales; family Sphingobacteriaceae; genus Mucilaginibacter. Next base: position 21,599 of record JABDGE010000057.1, on the reverse strand, counting down.
TATTTCGAGAACAATATCACCATCGAAACCGGTATAATAGATTACTATTCAAAGGGAACCAGCCACATGCGCTACAAGCTTGAAGGAAAAGGAATAAATGAAAACTGGCAATATGGGCCTGCTAATTATACAATCCGCTTTGAAGGACTGCAGCCCGGCAAATATAAGCTGCGCATGCAGGCCTCCAATGCTGCACTGCAATTTAACGGGCCGGAAAAAGTCATGATGATATCCATCAGCCCGCCATGGTGGCAAACCTGGTGGGCCCGGGTGCTTTATGTTGTGCTATTCATAACATCCGTTTATGCTTTTATCGCTTACAGGTCGCGTAAGCTGATCAGGGAAAAGCATCTGCTTGAAGAAAATGTAGCAGTGCGCACTAAACAGCTAAGTGAGGCGAACAAGGAATTAAATGAGCAACGGGAAGAGATCACTACGCAACGCGACCAGCTTTCGGTAACCATCACCGATCTTAAAGCCACCCAAAAGCAACTCATCCAGTCCGAAAAAATGGCCTCGCTTGGCGAGCTTACCGCGGGCATCGCGCATGAGATACAAAACCCCTTGAATTTCGTAAGTAATTTTTCGGAAGTAAGTAAAGAACTGATGGAAGAGATGAAAGAAAAGATTGACAAAGGCGATATTGACGAAGTAAAACACATTGCAAGTGATATTGAACAAAACCTTGAAAAAATAATCCATCATGGTCAACGCGCTGATGCCATAGTAAAAGGCATGCTGGAGCATAGCCGCAAAAGCAGCGGGCATAAAGAGCTTACGGACATTAATGCCCTGGGCGACGAATACTTGCGGCTTGCTTACCATGGCATGCGCGCTAAAGACAAAACATTCGGCGCTGCTATGAACACTGATTTTGATGACAAAGCCGGCAAAGTAAATATTGTGGCGCAGGATGTAGGGAGGGTATTGCTAAATCTTTTTAACAATGCTTTTTATGCCGTAACGGAAAAAGCAAAAACCGCCGGAGCCGGTTACCGGCCAACAGTTACTATCAATACTAAAAGAAAAGATGATAAAGTTATCATCACAGTTTCGGATAATGGCCATGGCATTCCAAAAAACATAACAGATAAAATATTTCAGCCTTTTTTTACAACCAAGCCTTCAGGCCAGGGCACAGGCTTGGGGTTGAGTTTAAGTTACGACATAGTTACGGCGCACAAAGGCGAGATAAAAGTAGAGAGTATGGGAGGCGAGGGTACAAAATTTATAGTTTCGCTGCCGGTTGGATAAAATAATTTACAGGCCTTTGTTGCGTGAACGACGTTTGATGAATTTATTTTCTCATCGCATATAATCATCGTTCAACCCCTTGCCACCGAGAATTTGCGGTATATATTTTTCAACCCTCAACTCGCGGGTTTTGGATTGTTTGGGTGCAGAAAAATGGAGGATGTATGCCCTTTGCCTGCCCGGCGATAATGCATAAAAAGCCGTATTGAGCGCAGGCATTGCATCTAACTTTATTTGAAATTCTTGGGGAATGACAAAATCGGCCGTGGTTTTAAGCTGCACTTTTAAACCGGCTTTTTCCACTTCGATGGCTTCATAGATATAGGCTTTAAGGACAGGCTCCAGCTCAACTATTTGCTGCACGTTGCTGAACTTGATCCACCTCCCCGACTGCGTATTTTCCCCGGGTTTTAGCAGCAAACCATGCTCATCTGCTAACAGGGCCCCTTTGAAAAAGCTAAGCGCACTATGGTCTTTTAATTCGCCTATGATAACGACGTTGGTGTTATGAAGCGAGTAACAAGGCTGCCCCCATTTCAATTCTTCGGTAAGCCCGCAATCCAGGCAGATGGCTCGCAGTTTCTCCAATTCTTCCTGCCATTTTTCGGCTTTGCTTAAAAACTCGTCAACCTTGGGATTCATGCTATTTGTATATGAATTAATATTTTCCGGGGAATATTTTAAGCCAATATTCTCGCTTTCAGTTACTTTTTATGTTTTCAATTGCGCGAGCTGGCAGGTTCGTGTTACCGCTTTGTTTGGCGAGATTGAATTTTAGTTTCGTTACCAGCCATTGACCATTAGTTTTCGAGGCTTCCGCGTCATAGGTCCCTTCAACCGTCCATACGTCCTTGTCGATAAAATGGTTGGCCTTACCATTGCAGTGAATAGTAGCAGTATTGCCATGCTGCGTTACCTGGAAATTTGAAAGTTGGTGATGCGTCCTGTCAAAGCCAGGAAGGAAACCCTTCCATGTTTCGATAATTTGCTTCGATGATAAGGTAGCGGCAGCATTACCCGACAGGGAAGAGTAGTCAAGCAACACATTTTCCGCCATAGCATGTTGAACCTTTTCCCAGTTGCGCTCGTCGGCGCCGCTGAAAACAGCAGCTATTGCGTGGATGATCTCTTCGTTTTCCATTTTTTTATTTAAAAACCTCGTTTTAAAAATACTGACAGCAGGGTTCCCTCCCATCCTCTTGTAAAACGAGCCTTCAACCTTCTGCTTCGTCCCGGGTGGGTTGCCCTAAAATCTTTTGATCTCAAACGATGCCAGGGAGACTTTGGCTTTCACATGAATTTTGTTTTTGGCCGATGAATAGCCAGGAGTTTGATAGTGCCTGTCATCCGTTTTGTCAAATCCTTCTAAATCTGTGCTGCCAAGGGAGGAGTCGGTTTCCACCTCACATGCCGCATCTTTGGGAATCCGCAGCTCCACTGCCGCTACCGACGAGTTTATATCCAACCAGGTATCGGGCAAAACAGGCTGCAGTTTTAGCTTAACATCACCGGCCGTGCAATTTATCTTCAGGTTTCGGATCTTAAAGGGCGTCAAGTCGAAATCAGTCGCCGATGCTGCCGTTTTAAGGGTGATGTCCCAAACCGGGTTGGGGTTCAGGCGCAGGGTGACACCCACACTGTCGGTACGGTTTTCTCCATGTTCTATCTTGTCCATTCTAAAATCGACAACATGCACATCTTCATCGGTGCTTTGCGAGATTGAAAAATGCCGGGTACTATCCGCCAATTCGGCGTGGAACAGCTTGCCGGTAGTGTCGGACAATTTGAACGCACAGGCAGCGCCATCGATGCTGAGCCGTGCGGCTTTTACCCCGGGTCGATAATCGGCATTGAATAAGCGGATGCCGGGCGAAGTGTCGCCCTCGCTATTTTCGCTATTTTGTGGCTTATCGGCCCAACGGCACCCGGCAATTAAAGCGGCACAACACATTAAAAAGAACGCAAGGTTTTTCATGGGATCATGGCTTTTTACTGTGGAAAATTAACGTATTTGATCAAGAAAACCAACTCTATCCGTCCGCGTCTCCGGAACTGTACCCGGCGCTGCACTATGGCTGTGGGGAAGGCTAATTAATAGATAAAATATGGAGCAATGCGGATGTGAGTAAGGTTTGATATTCCTATTTTTTTCTATAACCGATTTTCCCCGCTAACCCCATTGATTCCAGAACGTAATTTTTAAGTTTTACAGCTGCGCTTTTTTTTATTGTGTCGGCCTCACTCTTGTCAAAAATGGTTAAAAACAAAATTTCTGTTCCTGCGCTGCTCTCCTTTAATAAATAATAAACTATCCTGAACCCGCCGCTTTTCCCCTTTCCTTTGCTTTCATCGCCGCATCTCACTTTATAAATCTTATCCCCGTATGCTTCGCCCAAATGCGGATCTTTAATAACCGCGGTTTCTAAAGATTTAACGCTATCCTTTAGCGTACTATATTTTTTTGCAAGCGGTTTTAAGTTTTTTTTAAATTCGGGTGAATAAATAACACTGTTATTCATCCCAAAGTTCATCAAAGGTAAAACCCTTAAGTTTACCCTGCTGTATAAGGTCTGCTTCCTTTAGGCTTTGGGTTAGTGATATTTGTTCAGATTTTGAAAGGCCGGCCTTTGAGTTTGCGATGATGGTACCGCCTCTTTTCCTAATTAATTCGGCAACCTTGTCGGCCTCTGTATCCGGTATTTGGAACGTTAATGTTGTCATCGTAGTTTATAATTAAAATCAAGTCCGGCGGTCAATTTGTATTCAAAAATACATAATAATAAATGAATTTGAAATATGGTACATTTATCCCGCCTGTTCAAACGCGTTGCTTAATGCTCACGAATCTGCGAAATTAGTTCATGCAGCAAATTACTTCATAGCAACTTTACGGATTTAGTAAGCCTTAAGTCCATCCTACAGTTTTCCTGCCTACTGCCACTGCCACTCACAACTCACAATTCACCACTCACCACTAATCATCCCACCCCTTCCCATCCAGAATCTTCGGTATAAATTTTTCTACCCTGGCCTCGCGGGTTTTGGATTGTTTGGGTTGCGAAAAATAATACAGGTATCCCCTTTGCCTTCCGGGGGTCAGCGCCTCAAAAGCCTTTTTCAGGGCGGGGATCCGGTCCAGTTTATATTGGAATTCACCGGGGACCTCGAAGTCTTCCGTCTTTTTTGGCTCAACTTTCAAGCCAGCCTTTTCTACTTCGATCGCTTCATGAATATAGGCTTTCAGGGCAGATTCAAGCTCTCTTATTTCCTCAACATTGGTAAACCTGATCTGCCGCGCCGATTGCACATCCTTGGTTTGCTGGATCAGGATACCATTGGGGTCGTTTAATAAAGCGCCTTTGAAAAACAGGTACGCGCAATATTCTTTAAAGCCGTGAATCAAAACAATATTGCCGTTGTGGTGCACATAACAAGGACAACCCCACTTCAATTCTTCAGTAAGGCCGCAGCCAAGCGCTACCCTTCTCAGTTCCTCATATTCTTCCCGCCATTGTTTGGCTTTATTAAAAAAGAAATTAACTTTAGGATTCATGATGTTTATATGTCTATTATAAGAATCAAGAGCCAAGAATCAAGAAAAAATATCAATCGGGATAAAGGATCGAAAAAAATGGTATAATATATTTCATTCCCCGCAAAGCTGTAAATAAGCCGGGTGTTAATTTTTCATCAATCCCGCACGTTCGGGATTGACGCTAATTCTTTCTTCCTTAGAGTCTCAATAATTGAACCAAAGACCTAAGGCTTACGACTTTTGGCTCAACAAACTACCACTGTTTCATAATATTGAACATCCAGCGGATACCAAAACGATCTTTGCAGGTGCCCCAATATCCCCAAAACTCGTCGTGCGGGGGCACGCCGTCGGTTGCGCCTTCTGACAGGTCCTTGTACATCTGGTCGGCTTCTTCTTTGGTATCGGGATTCAAACTGATGGTAAAGTTGTTTCCTTCCACCAGTTTATGTCCCATGCTTTCCAGCATGTCGGTTCCCATGATTTGAATGCCCGCAAGGATGGGCAAAGCCACATGCGCTATTTTGTTTTGCTCGGCTTCGGAAAGCGGTGGTGCTCCCGGCTGTTGCGGCGCGTCTTTGAAACGCATTGGCGGATTGGAAAACTCCGTTCCAAATACTTTTTTGTAATGGTTGAATGCTTCTTCGGCATTGCCTTGAAAGTTTAAATAGATTGCTACGCTTGCCATAATTATTGATTTTTTTGGTTGATAAATTTGAAAAAGTCCGAAAGTCCGAAAGTCCGAAGGAAAAAAGTAACTGACATGTCAGCTAAAAAATATTTATTGATTAACTGAAATGATCTTCCTATTCGCTGGCCTCAAATACCATGACAACACCGTAAAAATGGCCAAAACAATCGGCGCGACTATTTGAACGGAAACATTATCGGCTGCAATGTGCGAGACGACAGCGCCTGTCATGGTAAAAAATATACCCGCGTATGCCCATTCCTTTAGCAACTTAAATCCCGGGATCAATATCGCAATTACGCCCAGCATCTTCCAAATACCGATCAGCGAAATAAAGTAGTGGGGGTACCCAAGGGGCTTAAAACCCTCCAACACGCCTTTTAACTGCAGGGCCTGGAACAATCCGCCGGTAAAAATACAAAAGGATAATAATCCAGTGATTATCCAATACCAAATTAGCTTTGTCTTTTCCATTTTTATATTATATTAAAGTTTTTAATAATTCCTCCAGCCGGTTATGTGCCATGTTTATGCCATAGGCAAAGGGCAGCTTCAGCACCTGATCCCTTTGTGCAACTGATTCGTATATCACGTGCATGTTTACTTTGCTGGTGTCGTCTGTAAGTTTTTCAAATTCTGTTATCTCCAGCTGAACACCGAATGGCACATTATCCATTTCAAACGTCCGGGTGATCTTCCTGTTTGGGATAAACTCATGAATTACACCGCTGAACCCGTGTTTGTTTCCTTTGGGATCGGTGGTTTCAAACTGGTAACTGCCGTGTTTTTTACTTTCCAGTTTCAACACTTTGGTCCCCATCCACTGTTCAACAAGTTCGGGCTCAGCATAAGCCCTGAAAAGCAACTCCAGCGGCAAATCAAACTCCCTCGTTATCACGATGTCCTGCTTGCCTTCCCCGGCACTGACTTTTGTTTTTCGTTCCATCGTATTTTATTCTTTTGCTTTGTATTGTTTCATAATCGCTTCCAATGCATTAAACCTGTCATCCCACATCTGGCGGAACGGCTCGATAAAGTCGGCTACTTCTTTCATTTTTTTTGCGTTAATGTGATAGTAAATTTCCCTTCCGTTTTGTTGTTGTGCAAGCAGCTCGCATTCGGTAAGTATTTGCAGGTGTTTTGAAACTGTTGGTCGCGCTGTGTCAAAATTTGCGGCTATCGCCCCTGCCGTGAGCGCCTGCGAAGCGACCAGTAGCAATATGGCCCTCCTCGTTGGGTCGGCTATGGCCTGGAAAACATCTCGTCTCAAATTCATCGTGTAGTTATTTGACTACAAATATAAATGTAGTTATTTAACTACGCAAATTTTTTTTGAAATTTTTTTTTGAATGATCTTTTGGATAAAGGTTAGTTTGTAAAATAAGAGTCCGGCCCATGCTCGTTCTTTAGCACGCTTCAGCGGTAGAAGGTTGTGTATGTCCTCTCATTTGCATCTTTGTGAGGTTCAATCCAACAATATATCTCCTTTTTCGCCTATATTGCTATATTTACTTTAAGTATTAGCAACATCACCCTATCAAAAAAACCGTCTCTATATTTTTGACGCTGTTACTCGGGTTTAACTCGTTCGGGTTATCCTTTTTCTATCTCGCCGAAATTCAGCTTTGTAAAATAAGAGCCGAAGAATATGCTGATGAGAGCCGTGACATCGGGGATAAAAAGTTAATTTTATTTTCATCAGACACCAAAGGCTTTGAGCGTGTTAATAAAACCGAGATCCGTGTTGACGGCAAAATGTACGATATTGTAAGAACACAAGCCGTTAAAGGGGAAATTTTGTATTATACCCTCGCCGATAATGATGAGGATGAGTATGTGGACCGACTTACTGCCCTCGAAAAAAATAATTCAGCAGAGAGATCATTGCCGGGAAAAACCATCAAGGCGTTTGAGGCAAAATATTTTGCCGTTAAAAACAATCTTAATACTGCTTCTTTTTCATTAGAACGGCTTCCTGATCTTCCAGCCGTCACAGAATCAATATTTTATCCGCGCATTTCAAAAGACATCTTCTCCCCTCCTCCAAACCCTTTCCTTTCCTGATTATTTTTCATCGATTTAAATTTCCAAAGTCCGAATAGGGCATGTCATCTATTTAACTTAGGTTATTCTTGCCGAAGCGGCAGTTTCTCCCAATAGCTATAGGGATTACTGACTTTCGGACTCCCCGACATTTTATTTTATTGAATGTTTTTACGCTACCCCTTATAACATGAAACTGATAAATGTTACCTTAAAATATATCCTTTTATTTTCCGTGCTCCTGGCGACCCATTTTTTTGCGGAAGCACAGGCTTCCCTTTCGGGTAAAATAACAGACAGCAACAATCAAACAAGTCTTGCCGGCGCGAGGGTGCATATCGCCGACCTGAATGTGTCGGCAATAGCCAATTCGCTGGGAAATTACAAGATCAATAATATTCCGGGAGGATATTACCTGGTGGAAGTTTCCAGTATAGGGTATGCAACTAAAATTGAATCAGTGGTTATAAAGGGCAGTACTAAAAAAAATTACCTGCTTGAACCTTCGCCAACACAATTGAAAGAGGTGATTGTAACCGGGGTGACTAACGCAACCGACAAGCAGCAGGCTCCTGTTTCAATTACAACTATGAATTATGACGAACTGCTTCAAAATTCATCAACCAACGTCATCGACGCAATTGCAAAGGCGCCCGGCGTTTCCGCAATGACTGACGGCCAGAGCATTTCAAAGCCCGTTATACGTGGTTTAGGATACAACAGGGTGCTTACCGTGAACGACGGCGTTGAACAGGTGGACCAGGCCTGGTTTGACGAATTCGGCATAGAGGCCGATCCCGACGCGGTAAATAAATATGAGATTTTAAAAGGACCGGCATCATTGGCTTATGGTTCCGATGCCATTGCCGGGGTGGTAAACCTTATCCCTGAGCAGTCGCTTCCCGAAGGTCAGTTAAAAGGAGATATCCTGTTTAATTATCAAACGAATAATGGTCTCATCAATAATATGTTTCACCTGGCTGGTACAAAAGATGGTATTGCCTGGAGCGCAAGGGTCGATAATACTGCCGCACATGCTTACCAGGACCCTTATGACGGCTATGTTTTGAACTCGCAATTCAGCAATTTTAATGCCAATGGCACCATCGGGCTGCACCGCAAATGGGGATATACGCAGTTGCATGCGAGCTATTTTGACATGCAAACCGGTATTGTTGACGGCACCAGGGATTCATTGACCGGCGTATTGGAAAGGCAGGTTGCATATCCCGGCCTTAACGGTGGCGCGGCCACGTATGTAATACCTACCCACCAGGAAGAAACATCGTACACGCCGTTTGTGATAAACCAAAGGATACGGCATACCAAACTGGTTTGGGATAACAGCATCGCCCTGGGAGATGGACGGATCAAAGCAATATTTTCCTGGCAAAAAAATCAGCGCCAGGAAACGAATGACCCGACCATCCCCAATACCCCTGATATTTATTATTTATCAAATGGCGCTACCTATGATGTGCGGTACATTTCACCCCAAATGGGGGGATTCAATTTTTCGACCGGGGCGAACGGCGTTTACCAGGAATCGCAAAGTTTAGGCACATTGATGCTGATACCCAACTATAATTTTTTCGAGATTGGCGGCTTCGCCATTGCCAATGAAAAGATCGGCAAGCTAAACTTAAGCGGCGGCATCAGGTACGATGAGCGGACATTTACCGGTATTGACCATTGGGTCGACTCCTTAAACCAGGCACCCGTTGCCCCAAATGCGCCGAATGGCTTTCACGAGTTCCAGGGATTTACATCACACTTCAGCGGTATGTCCTTTAGCCTTGGGGGTACTTATGACTTGTCGAAATCCACGTACGTTAAGGCAAACATCGCAAGGGGGTGGCGGGCGCCCAACGTAGCGGAATGCGCTGCAAACGGCGTACACGACGGGACGGTAGTTTATGAGATCGGTGATCCCACGCTTCGACCCGAAACCAGCCTTGAAGAGGATGTAACCTTTGGTGTAAACGGGAAGAATGTTGATTTTGAAGTTGACCTGTTCAACAACAGTATTAACGACTTTATTTATGCCAAAGGACTGAAAAATTCGAAGGGGCTCGATTCCATCAACAATTCCCTGAATGCCGCGGGCCTGGGCGCCGCGCCGGTTTACAAATACACGCAGGGACCGGCTCAATTGTACGGCGGCGAAATAGTTTTCAATGTGCATCCTTCCGACCTATCCTGGGTACAACTCAATTCAACATTCAGTTATGTAACCGGCGGGTTGCTCCATGTTCCCGATTCAACCAAATATCTGCCATTCGTACCGCCCGGAAGGATTACCGCCGACCTTAAATTTCCGTTAAAACAGTTTAGTAAAACAATAAAACATGCCTACCTGAAAGCCGGCGTACTCAGTTGTTTCGAGCAAAAGGACATTTACCAGCAATATGCTATCTATAATGGGCTAAATACTGCCTTGACACCGTACGAATATGCGGCAAGCAAGGCAGCTGCCAAAGGCTATACCTTGTTTAATGTGGGCGCGGGAGGCGATATTCTTTCAAATAGCAAAACGGTTTGCCAGGTGTACCTTATTTGCACTAACCTGTTCAATACCGCCTATATCGACTACATGAGCCGTTTTAAGTATTACCCGGTAAATTACACGACTGACAGGGTGGGTGTATTTAACATGGGAAGAAACGTCAGCCTAAAATTATTAATACCTATTGATTTTACACCGGCTCATAAATAATGAAATAAGTTTTGGCTACTTTAGTTTGCATTTTCATTTGATCTTTAATTTAATCTTTTCGGTATGAACCTTAAGTCCTTCCCCAAAAGCCTCGCTTTTACGGTCGCTTTTATCTCTCTTTCTTTTTACTCCCTGTTAATTAGCGCACAAACTATTGATTCATCGGCTTATAGCATGCTGAAATACCGCATGATAGGCCCGTTTCGCGGCGGCAGAACGGTTGGTGCAAGCGGTTCAGCAAAGCAGCCGAATGTTTTTTACATTGGCGTTAACAACGGCGGCGTTTGGAAGACCACCGACTATGGCCGCACCTGGCAGCCAGTGTTTGATAAAGAGCCAACAGGCTCGATAGGCGATGTTGCCGTGGCGCCGTCAAACCCGGATGTGGTTTATGCCGGCAGCGGGGAAGGGATACAAAGGCCCGATCTTTCGGTTGGCGATGGTGTTTATAAATCCACGGATGGCGGCAACACCTGGATAAATACAGGCCTAAAGAACGCATTACAAATCGGCGGTTTGGCCATCGACCCAAATGATGAGAACAAGGTTTTTGTGGCTGCGTTAGGCCATCCATACGGGCCAAATACGGAGCGTGGCGTTTACCGTACCGTTGACGGCGGCAAAACCTGGGATAGGGTTTTATATAAGGATGAAAATACAGGAGCCATACAGGTCACGATCGATCCATCCAACTCAAATATAGTTTATGCCGATATGTGGGCTGGCCGGCAGGGACCCTGGGAAAACGGTGCCTGGGATGGCCCGGGAAGCGGCTTGTTCAAATCAACAGACGGCGGCACAACCTGGACGCAACTAACCAAAGGGCTGCCATCAATTGCAGATGGCCTTGGCCGGATCGGCTTTTGTGTATCAGCCAGCAACTCACAACGCTTGTACGCCTGTGTTGATGCAACAAAGGGCGGCGGTTTATATCGGTCGGATGATGGCGGCCAATCATGGACCGAGCAAAGTACCGACGAGCGCCTATGGGAACGTGGAGACGATTTCGCGGAATGTAAAGTTGACCCTAAAAACCCGGATGTGGTGTACATTGCCAATGTGGTTACCTGGAAATCGGTTGACGCGGGAAAAAGCTGGCTGGCCATCCGCGGCGCGCCGGGTGGTGATGATTATCACCGTTTGTGGATCAATCCCGAGCACCCCGAAATCATACTGCTGGTAAGCGACCAGGGAGCAGAAATCACCGTCAATGGCGGCCAGACCCGGAGTTCCTGGTACAATCAGCCCACAGCACAATTTTACCATGTAAGCGCCGATAATGCCTTCCCTTATAATGTTTATGGCGGCCAGCAGGAAAGCGGATCAGTAGGTATTGCCAGCAGGGGGAACGACGGGCAGATCACTTTCAGGGAGTGGCACCCGGCTGGGGCCGAAGAATATGGTTATGTTGCCGCCGATCCCCTTAACCCCAATATTATTTACGGGGGCAAGTTGACCAAATTTGACAAGACCACGGGCCAGGTTCAAAATATAGCCCCCCAAATTGGCCGGGGCGGCAAATACCGTTTTCTGCGGACTGCGCCCGTTATTTTTTCCCCTATCGATAACAAAAGCCTGTTTTATGCCGGAAATGTTTTGTTTAAAACACTGGATGGGGGCAATTCCTGGGAAGTGGTCAGTCCTGATCTGACAAGATCCACCTGGGATATTCCCGAAAGCGTGGGAATCTATCGCACCGATAACATGAAACAAATGCCCCAGCGGGGTGTGATCTATACCGTTGCACCCTCAAATAAAAACATCAATACCATTTGGGCCGGAACCGACGACGGCTTAATACACCTTACAAATGATGGCGGCAAAAGCTGGAAAAATATTACCCCGCCCGAAATTACCTCATGGAACAAGGTTTCATTAATTGATGCCGGTCATTTTGATGACCAGACGGCTTACGCGGCAGTCAACAAGATTCGGGTGGACGATATGAACCCATACGTTTACAAAACACACGATGGCGGTAAAACCTGGGAAAAGATTACAAACGGTTTGCCCGCTGAGCCCGTTAACGCCGTAAGAGAAGACCCGGTTTGCAAGGGGTTATTGTTCGCCGGCACGGAAACGGCGGTTTATGTTTCTTTTAACGATGGGGGCCTTTGGCAGCCATTGCGGCTCAATATGCCCGCTACCTCCATCCGCGACCTGGTGATTAAGGACAATGACCTCGTCGTAGCCACCCATGGGCGTTCCTTTTGGATATTGGATGATATAACTTCCCTTCGGCACCTGGCAAAAGCAAAAGCCGGCAAACAAACAGTCTTATTTGAAACAGGCTCCGCATACCGGGTACGTTGGAACATGAACACGGATACGCCTTTGCCACAGGAAGAGCCGGCCGGGCAAAATCCGCCGGATGGGGCTATCATCGACTATTACCTGAAAAATGATGCAAGTTCGGTAATCAGCCTTGAGGTGTTTGACGCGGCGGGCAAACTCGTGCGCGTTTACAAAAGTAACGACGAGCCCTACCCTATTCCCCCCGTAAACATTCCTCTATACTGGATCAGGCCCCAGCAAATCCTTTCCGCTGCAAAAGGAGCACACCGTTTTATATGGGACTTACACACCCAACCCCTAAATATGCCTCCAAACTATGCAATAGCCGCCATCTACGGTCAAACTGCGCCAAACCCCACGTCGCCCTGGGTAATGCCGGGCACCTACACGGTTAAGTTAACGATTGATGGAAAATCATACACCCAGCCCCTGCTTATCAAAATGGACCCAAGGGTAAAAACGCCGGCTGCCGAATTAAAAAAGCAATATGATCTTTCGGATAAATGCTACCAGGAATTGAAACAGTTAATGGAAGAATCGGATAAGCTGAATAATTTACAAACGCAGGTTGAAAAATTGTTGCCCAATGCAAACGGCCAATTGGCTGTAAGTTTAAAAAACATGGATACCAGCGTACTAAATTTGCAAAATGGGAGCGCGGAAGAGAAGGGTCAAAACCTAAAAGCGTTACGAAACAGCTTGTTTAGCCTGATGAATTTAATGCAGGAAAGTGATATGCCTGTTACAACCGTGGTTTCGCAGGCTGTGACCAAGGCCGATGCGTCTGTTACCCTGCTAAATTCAAAATTTAATGAGCTTACAGGCAATAGTTTAAAATTATTAAATGATCAGTTAGTCCAGGCAGGAATGGGTAAGATCAGTTTATAGCGCTTATAGGGTTGTTCGTCAGTGACACGAGGCAAAAGGTATGGTCGTCAAGGAATCGGATAGCAGCCGGCCTTCCTGTTTCAGTAAACTTATGATAACTTGAAAATGGCAGAACTTTAATGGAAACGCAAACAAATGTCAAATGGTTCACCCTGCTTTTATCGGGTATTGCGGGCTACTGCGATACGGCAACGTTTATTGCCGGTAACGGTACTTTTTCGGCACATGTAACCGGCAACTTTATCATTTTCGCCGCGCAGGCAGTCCTGGGTGCCGACCCTACTGCATGGGTCAAGCTGATTACTTTCCCGGTTTTTATTATTGCGGTAATAAGCGGGGGTTGGCTTGCCGCCAAAACGGGGAAACAATATATTCTGTTGCTGATTGAGGGCATTTTATTAGTGCTTGCCGGGGCCGCGGCTTTCTGGCTGGCCACAGATGAATCCGGGAGATATTTCGTGGTCATGCTAACGGTGTTCGCCCTTGCACTTCAAAATACATTTGGCAGGCTATTTCCGAAAGAAACGCACGGTCCCACGACGATGATGACCGGCAACGTTACACAGGCCTCATTAGACCTTGGCAACCTGCTTTTTAAGGGATTTAAAACCGACCGTTTATCACTCGAAAGCATCAAAAGACAATTGGTTTTGGTCGGTGGTTTTTTAGCTGGATGCCTTCTGGGCGGCCTGTTGGCGAAATGGATAGGTCTGCAGGCGGTGATAGTGCCCGGATTAACATTGACCGTATTCTACTTCATCCGGAAAGGCCGGCGTCTTTCTTAACACGCAAGCTAACACTTAATTTGTTCGGTAACGCCATCGCTTTCCTATCACGAAGGCTGGCCTGTCGCGTCTTAATCTTATTTTGTTAGCGGGTTGGGCAAATCGAAATCCTATACATTCACACGTGCAAAGGTAAGTTATCCATGCCTTTGACTATTCGTCATTTAAGATAGACAATTTAAAAAACTGATCAATATCATTTTTCTAAATGATATTACACCATAGAGGACGGGTGGTACCTGGGGTATATTCGCAGCTCGTGTTGAGTCTACGATCGTTCTGATCGTTATCGGAACAACTTTAGGCTCATCAACAGGCATGCAGACGGAAACGTGAACGAAGGAAAAAACAATGCAACTATTTCGCCCTAAAATAATTGATACCCTCAAAAACTATAACAAAGCCCAGTTTTACAAGGATGCAGTTGCAGGGCTGATTGTAGGCGTGGTGGCGCTGCCGCTTGCCATCGCCTTTGTCATCGCGTCGGGTGTATCACCCGAAAAAGGGATCTTTACAGCCATCATTGCCGGGTTTATCATCTCAGCCCTAGGCGGCAGCCGCGTGCAGATCGGCGGCCCGACCGGGGCATTTATCGTGGTGGTTTACGGCATAGTTCAACGCTTTGGGATCAACGGCCTTATCATGGCCACCTTCATTGCCGGTATACTGCTGATCATCATGGGTATTGCCAAACTGGGTAATGTGATCAAATTTATCCCCTACCCGCTCATCATCGGTTTTACAACCGGTATTGCCGTTATCATTTTCTCATCGGAAATAAAGGATTTTTTAGGCCTCAAAATGGGCAACGTGCCTGCCGATTTTATCAGCAAATGGATAGCCTATTACCAGCACCTGTCCTCTGTCAACACATATGCCTTGCTTACGGGCGCTTTTACTTTGTTCGTGATTTTATTATGGCCGAAAATAACCCATAAAATACCGGGCTCCCTTATTGCCATCATTATTACAACTTTGGCCGTTCATTTTTTCAAGATTCCCATTGAGACCATTGGCAGCCGGTTTGGGCCGATCCCTTTTTCCTTACCGCGGCCTGTTATCCCGGGGGTAAGCCTCTCAACTTTACAGCAATTGATAAGGCCGGCGTTTACCATTGCGCTGCTGGGTAGTATAGAATCACTTTTATCCGCCGTGGTCGCCGACGGTATGATGGGAGGAAATCATCGTTCCAATACGGAGCTTATCGCACAGGGCATTGCCAATATTTGTTCATCAATTTTCGGCGGGATACCGGCCACCGGCGCAATCGCGCGTACCGCTACCAATATAAAAAACGGAGGCAGGACCCCTATCGCGGGCATTGTCCATGCCCTTACTTTATTGGTTATTGTGCTTTTTATTCGCAAATGGGCGGCCTGGATCCCCATGGCAACGCTGGCAGGGATACTGGTTGTGGTAGCCTGGAACATGAGTGAAATAGGCAATTTTATCGACGTTGCCAAAGGCGCAAAAGGCGATGCCGCAGTTTTGGTGACCACACTTTTGCTGACGGTACTGGTTGACCTCACCGTTGCCATCGAAATAGGTATGATCCTGGCTGTCTTCCTGTTTATGCGAAAAATGATGCAATCCAGCTCTGTTGAGCTGGCCACTGCGCATGCCGAGGGCGTTGAGGAACTACTGGACACATCGAAAATTCCGGAGGGCGTTGATGTTTTTGAGATCAACGGCCCCTTATTTTTTGGGGCGGCCTATAAGTTTAAGGATGCGATGAAAGTGCTGGAAAAACCCTCGCGGGTTCTGATCATCCGCATGCGCCACGTACCCGTGATAGATGCCACAGGGATTAGAGTTTTGCGCGATGTGAATAAAGAACTAAAAAAGAACCGTCGCAAACTGATCCTGGCCGAAGTGGATAGCCAGCGGGTGATCAGCGAATTGGGTAAAACCCGGTTGCTTTTTCAAATAGGTAAAGGCAATGTGAAGGAAACGTTTGAAGGGGCATTGAAAAGGGCTCAGGATATTTTGGATGAGCCCCTGTAACGATTCGTCTCGAGTCAGTTTCAAACAAATCCACCATTTAAATGGCCTCTTCATTGTCTCTATTCTGCGCGTTCGATTCAATTACTCGAAATTAATCGGCAAAATTCTGAACGTCTTCCAAGCTAATTGCATTTGCGTTTAGTCTGGTTACAATGTTGTTGTTGTCGTGTTTCGATGACCATATCTATTTTTCTGTCAGAAAGTCAATTATAACATATTTTTGTCGCTCGGCAAACGCGTATCCGGTAAAGCTTTGCTTTTAGCCTATCAATACATTGACTAGCTAACCGTTTTATTAACAAACCATTTAACTAATAAACTTAAAGCAACTAATGTGTAAGCCCGTCCGAATGAGGGCTGAACTTAACTATCGAATCGGCATTCTTGTTTCTTATTTCCTAATCGTAATCAGTTTTTGAAAGTATCCAAAACTCTCCTAAAACTGCGTCGAAAATGAAAAAAGTAACATCCAGTCCCATGCCCATTTTTCCGAAATAAGAAGACCAACCCTCCCCGAATGTGTAGTATATTTTAAATTTTTGACTCCCTCCTTTAAAAATACTATTGCAAAAATCCAAGGATAAACTTATCAACTGGTTTGAGGATCGCTTTGATTTGACGAATAGGCCGCCCGTTTCAACTAGCTCGGTCAATTTTAACACAAACGACAGTGGATTTATTTCTACGAAACAAGTGGTGTTGAACAGTTTCCAATTAATACTATCCGTAAACTCGGCTATCGGTGATGGGCCTGGATTCAGGAAAACATTTGTTATCAAACTTTTGACAATGTTAATATCCAGGTATAGAATATCATTTCGTAGCCGTTCAAAAAAA
Source organism: Bacteroidota bacterium (assembly GCA_013286235.1). GTDB lineage: Bacteria > Bacteroidota > Bacteroidia > Sphingobacteriales > Sphingobacteriaceae > Mucilaginibacter. Next base: position 4,551 of record JABDGE010000057.1, on the reverse strand, counting down.
TGCAAGGATTCTATAATTTCAGAAAACCGTTTCGGCTCTTTGCAAGAACATCTCAATAAAATCGGATCTGTATTGTACAATCCGGAAAATTCTTTAAAGAAGGGGCTACGATATTGCTCAGAGGTTTCCTCATACTTAAATTCGAGATTTTTTAAAATATCTGTAATTTCACTAATTGTAAGTTGATCTAATTTTTCCATATAAGACGCTTTCCTGCCGGTTTAACAATTGACTAACGACGAATACTCTTCGGGCATACCAATCAAAAGTACACAATGCCAAGACTATTAACGTGTGTTGATCTGGACAATAAGGCAGGCGGCTATTAGTTTATGTGATCTTACTATTCTCACTAATATCTCTCAGCACATCATTAACCAAATCCCCCTCAAACCCCCGCGACATTGCAAATTGCTGTAATTTGTAGCGCCGCTTAACCGGGTTCTTTTCAGTCAGCAACGTGGCTTTTTTTCTAATAGTTTTAACCAGTATTTCATAATACGCATCCCCGTTAATTTGCTCGAGCGCTTTTTTGATCAACACATCCGGAACACGCTTTAGCTTCAGACCCTGTTTGATCTTGATCCTCCCCCAGCCTTTCTGGTTGAATTTCCCGGTAGCGTAGGCGATCGCAAAACGCTCCTCGTTCAAAAAATCATTTTCCACCAGTTTAGCGATGGCCGCTTCGGCTTCTGCAAGTTTTAGTCCCCACTCTCCCAGCTTGTCCCTTACTTCTAGTTGCGAACGCTCCTGGTAGGCGCAGTAATTTTCGGCCTTTGCATAGACAGCGTTAGCATCATAAATTTTTGCTGTATTCGGGAAATCCATTAAAACCAAAATTCCTAAAAATTCTTGTATTACAAGAAATATAAGCAAATTCGCGACATGCCCGCTCATCAATACCTGGTTTCCGAAATAAAAAAAATCGTCGGCGCTAAAGGCGCCATCGTCGGCGATAACCCGGTTAACACGCTGCTGACCGACAGCCGGCGTATAGCCAACGCGGGCGAAGCCATTTTTTTTGCCTTAAGCGGGCGACGCAACGGACACGAATTTATTGCGGAGGCTTATGCCGCCTGTGTACGTAATTTCGTAGTAAAGGAAGGACGAGAATTGGCATTGCCCGGGGCCAATTTCCTGTTAGTTGATGATGTGCTGAATGCATTACAAGCTTTAGCTGCACACCATCGGAGCAGCTTTGACCTGGAGGTGATTGGGATTACAGGTAGTAACGGAAAGACGATTGTAAAAGAATGGCTTTACCAGTTGCTCTGTGCCGACAAAAACATTGTGCGCAACCCGAAAAGCTACAATTCACAGATCGGGGTACCATTGTCCATTTGGCAGATCAATGAACATCATAACCTTGGCATTTTTGAGGCGGGCATATCCACCAAAGGCGAAATGATCCGCCTGGAGAAGATCATTCAGCCAACCATCGGCGTATTAACCCATATCGGACCGGCCCACGATGAAGGTTTTGCCAGTCGCGATGAAAAAATAAAAGAGAAGCTGGGCTTATTCAGGCATTGCAAACTGCTCATACACAATTATGAAGTCCTACTCAATTTTAAGGACGACATTCATGCTAAAAAATGCTTCACCTGGAGCACCGAATTTAAGCAAGCCGACTTATACGTATTTAGCGGCACGGCTATATCCCGGAACTTTTACCTGCGGGCAAAATTCAATGAGAAGGAAATAGAATGCCTTATCCCCTACCAGGACGAAGCCTCGGTAGAGAATGCGATCGTTTGCTGGGCGACTATGCTCGCCATGGGCTACAAGCCTGCGCTGGCTGACAACCGATTGGAGCACCTTAACCCCGTAAGCATGCGGCTGGAGTTAAAAACCGGCATTAACGATTGCTCGATCATTGACGACAGCTATAACTCGGACATTCAATCGCTGGAAATCGCCCTGAATTTTTTGAACCAGCAGAACCAGTATGCAAAACGGACGCTGATCTTATCAGACATATTTCAAACAGGCCTGCCGCCGGATATTTTGTACCAGCATGTGGCTGATATGATCAGCGCCAAAAAAGTGGACAAATTTATCGGCGTGGGTGAAGCACTTACAAAATACCGTAACGTATTCGACGTACCGGAAAAGCACTTTTTTGCCGATACCAGCACGCTTTTGCAGCACTTGCGTTCGCTGAATTTTAAAGAGGAAACCATCCTGATCAAAGGCTCCCGCAGTTTTGAGTTTGAAGGCATCAGCCGCGCGCTGGTCCAAAAAGCGCACGAAACCGTGATGGAGATCAATCTGAACGCGCTGCTGAATAACCTGAATTTTTACAGAGGCAAGCTAAAACCGGGTGTTAAAGTAATGGCCATGGTAAAAGCGTTCTCGTATGGGAGCGGCACCTTCGAGGTGGCCAATGTGTTGCAATACAATAAGGTTGATTACCTGGCGGTCGCCTATATTGATGAGGGCGTTTCTCTTCGTAACTCGGGAATAACTTTGCCGATAATGGTGCTTAATCCCGAAATATCGGCCTTTGACAAGCTCACAGAATATAACCTCGAGCCTGTGATCTACAGTTTCGGGCTCTTTGATGAATACATTAAATATGTGCAGGAGCAAGGGATAACAGAATATCCTGTCCACATAAAGATCGATACCGGGATGCACCGCCTCGGCTTTGAAACTTTTGAGGTGGAAACCCTATGCGACTTGCTGGAAGAGAATAAATACATGACGGTGAAGTCCGTGTATTCGCACCTCGTAGCGAGCGAAGCCGTTGAACACGATGAATTCACCAAAACCCAGATCAAAAAGTTTGAAAAAGCCTGCAAGCAAATTGAATCGGCGCTTGGCTATAAGGTAATCAAGCACCTGTGCAATTCGTCGGGCATAACACGCTGGCCCAATGCCCAATACGACATGGTTCGCCTCGGGATTGGCTTGTATGGAATAGATTCGGTCATTCCGAAGGAAACTAACGGGTTGCAGCCCATTGCGAGCCTCAAAACCAGCATTTCGCAGGTAAGGAAAGTTTCGGCCGGAGAAACCATCAGCTACAGGCGCAGCGGCAGCCTCGCCAAAGACGGGAAAATTGCAACAGTCCGGATTGGCTATGCTGACGGATACCTGCGTGCTTTTGGCAACGGCGTAGGCAAAATGCTGGTCAAAGGGTCGCTTGTGCCCACCGTGGGCAATATTACCATGGACATGTGCATGCTGGATGTAAGCAACATGGATGTGCGCGAAGGCGACGAAGTGATTGTTTTTGATGAAAAACAGCGCATTGAGGACCTGGCGACACAAATAGGAACCATCCCTTATGAAATTTTAACCAATATTTCGCAGCGGGTAAAAAGAGTTTACTTTTATGAGTAAATTCCCGATTATAGATTAAGAATTTTCGAAATTTATTCAGCGATAAAATTATCGACGCGCCTGGACGTTTCTTTTTTTTCGACCCGCTATGAAACCCTTTAAACGATTCTTTATCCTTCTGATGTTATTTGATTTTGCCGGCCGTCTGTACGGACAAACGATAACAGAATTGTTGAAACAAGCTTACGAAAAATATCAAAAAAAGGATTTTAATGGCGCTATTGCTGATTACGACAGCGCGATCGCGCTGGATCCGCGATCGTTTGACGCTTATAAAGGCAGAGGCACTGCAAAATTTGATTTACAGCTATTTGAAGATGCCCTAAAGGACTATGATAAGGCGATCGCTTTAAATCCAAAATCCTTTGAGGCCCGTGGCAGTCGCGCTACTATAAGATGCGCGATGGGGCGATTTGAAAGCGCCGTAACCGATTTGGATACGGCAATTTTACTTAAGCCAGCATCCGACTCCGCATATGTCGGCAGAGGTACCGCCAAATTTAATTTACAGCGATATACCGAGGCCATAAGCGATTTTGACAAAGCGTTATCATTGCGTCCCAATCAATATGGTGCGTATATGGGCAAAGGAGCTGCAGAATATGAGATGGGGAATTATACGGCTGCAATAAGCGACCTGGACAAAGCAATAGCCCTCGATCCAAAAACGTGGGAAGCTCATTTTCAGCGTGGAGTGGCGGAAGCACAATTGGAAAAATACGCCGCTGCCGTTAATGATTACGACCAGGCTATTGTCCTCGATCCAAAGTCGGATACTACCTATACCAAACGCGGTGAAGCTAAAAACGCTTTAAAACAATATGCGGGGGCGATAAGCGATTTTGATAATGCATTGTTGATAACGCCAAGATCATTCGGTGCATACGTTGGCCGTGCAATGGCGAAAAACGCCATGGAGCAATATGCTGATGCTGTTAGGGATTTGGATAGTGCACTTTCCATACAACGATCTGCTGAAGTGTATTTGTACCGTGGCAAAACCAAAATTAGTTTGAAACAATATGCCGATGCTGTGATGGATATTGCTTTGTACCTGGTTTACATCCCAAACAATGCCGATGCCTATTTTGCCAGCGCGTATGCCAAAAGTAGAGTTGACAACTTAGGCGACCCTCTACCGGATTTTAATAAAGCGATAGAATTAGACAAAAACAACCCGGATTATTATTACTACCGCGCGGT
>JABDGE010000056.1 GCA_013286235.1 Bacteroidota bacterium | reverse complement strand
TCGAAATGTCGACCAGGTTAAACAACCATGGCGAAGCGATCAGCGTAAGCGAAAGGATATACTTAAAAAAGCCGTAAAATGCGGTGGAGATAAAGGGTTTCATAAAACGTCTTGTTTGATTGAATGCATTCTTTTGATGGAATGCCCGTCTTTAAAATTTGTTTCAAATGTATGAATTTGTTTTAAAACAGGAATGATTTATCCGCAATAAATCAATAGCCACGGATTCTTTACCCTTTTTCACCGCAGCCCGCAAATGAGTATCAGGCTGCCGTTTTTGTCTTTACAATTTTTGAGGCGATAAAGCAAAACAGGCCTAAAATAATTCCGAACATAATGCCGAAAACCGGCCCGGTGAGTACCATGGCGAAGCGCGGGTGTACCAAGAGTTCCGGCGGCATGCTGGCGCCCATTGCGGCAGCCTTCGGATGGTGAGCTACATAGGTTTCCCGGAAAAAGACGTGTACGGCAGTTATCCACACGCAGTTTACGAGGCTAATCAAAAAGCCATGCAAAAAATATTTGCCATTGCATGCTTTTGCGACAACCCAGGCACAAAAAATAAAAATAATCACCCAAAAAAGCGGTTCGAACCCCTCGGGGATGAGTGAAACAGTACCAAAGGCCATTATCAATCCGAAAATTGATAATTGAAAAATGATTTTCCAGTTCATGGTTTAAATTGATTAGCGTTTGATATAAATGTAAAAACTAATCCTTGTAAACCAAATAGTAATTGCCCATTAAGTAACTCAAGGGTTGACCACCGGGCTGGAGATGGTTGTGTCTGCCTTTGGTTTGATGGCCGATGGCTCAAGAAGTGATTTGGGTTTGCTCCCTTTGGTTGTCACGACAATTACTCCATTGGCGCCTTTGGCGCCATATAAAGCGGTCGAGGATTTTTCTTTTAACACAGATATGCTTTTTATCTCATTTGGAATCAAGCCATTTAAATTGTCCCGTTCAATACCATCTACTATGTATAATGGCGCAGGATTGGGATTGTAAGTAGCACTTGAAGTATGAACGCGCGCCGATTTTCCGGTGTCTGGTACTGCCTGGTCATTGATAATTCCCTGGTTTTTGCCAACGCCGGGACTGACGGGCGCCGGCTGCGCCTGCGTCGTTGGTTCTAAGGTAAAATTAATCGGAACGGAGTAAGCAACACGTACGGTTAAGCCATTTTGTACGCCTGGTTTCCACTTTGGCGACATCGACAGAACTCTAAGGGCTTCTTCATCGGCGCCGTCGCCTATTCCTCTTGCAACTTTGATATTTGAAAGCGAGCCGTCCGTTTCTACAATAAAGCTGATGATAACTCTCCCCTGGGTGTTTTTGTCACGCGCTTCCTTCGGATACCTGATATTTGATGCAAGGAACTGCGAAAACGCGTTAAGTCCACCGGGGAATTCCGGCACATGTTCAACCGATGTAAATACGATATTGCTTTTTGAAGGATCGGCAAGTTTTATTGTTATTGTATTTGGTTTTTTCTTATTTGGCGTGTCAGTTAATGCCCGGCCGGGAGACGTCCCATCCGTATGTTTCAATTCAAACGCTGTGATGATATTGGCAGGCATTTGCAGTTCTAATTCAACTTTTTTGGTGATCTTAAGCACTGTTTTGCTGTTATTTACGGTTGCCGATGATAGGATAAGCATCAGCATGAACAAGGGCGCTGATAGCAGATACTTGATCAATGCCACGCGGCTCGATTTGTTTTTTTGAAGCATGAGTATCCTTTGTTTAAGCAGGCTTTTATTAAAAAAAGGGGTCACCAGCCGGTGAGCCGGCGCATCGAATGTCTCACTTAATAAGATCAGTGCATAGTCAGCCCTATCAATGCCTGTTTCTATAGCTTGCTTATCAGCAATAAATTCGTGGATGTGTTTGATGGCAAACCGGTAAAAATATACAACAGGATTAAACCAGTTCAATATCACCAGGATTTCCATCACCAGCACATCCGCGGAATGCCACTGGCGCGCATGCACATCTTCGTGCGTCGCAATGACTTCCCGGTTTTGCCGGTCTTCTCCGATTTTTATCTTTTTAAAAAAAGAATAGGCCGCGCCTGATTGTTGCTGGTGAATCGTCCGGTTTAGGATGATGAGTTGCCATGCAAACCTCGCCAAAAAAATCACGGTCACCGCCAGGTACACCAGGGCGAGTACTTGCCCAACAGTAAAAGGTGTATTTTCAACCGGTTTAAAACGGTACAGTAACACGGGACTGTTATAAATGGTGTATTGAACCTTTTGGGTTATAAACAAACCTTGCACCCACTGGGATTGCATTCCCGGTATTAGAAACGACATAAGCGCTGCCGAAACCAGGTAGATCCTGTTGAGATGGAAAAAACGTTCACGGCTTAGCAGCAACGCATAAAAACCGTAGAACAGCAGCAGGTAAATGTTTACCAGCATCAGGTATTGCCACCAGCTCATGTTATTTTTCTTTTAGTTTTTCAATCAATTTCATGATCTCATCGGCCTCTTTAAGATCGATCTTTTCCTTTTTTACAAAATAGGAAAACATTCTTTTCACCGAGTTGTCAAAATAGCCGCTCATAAGTTTGTCGGTTGCAAAATTCTGGTATTGCTCCTTGCTGATGATGGGATGGTACTCGTGGCTCTTTCCGTAGGCGGTGTGCCCCACAAAGCCTTTTGTCTCGAGTATCCTGATAATAGTCGACACCGTATTGTAGGCCGGTTTTGGCTCGGGCAAAACTTCGATCACGTCCTTAACATACGCTTTCTGCAGTCGCCATAATACCTGCATGATCTGTTCTTCGGCACGGGTAAGTTCTTTAATTTCCATGGCTATAATTGGTAATGGTGGACAAAGCGTCCAAAAGTTAAATCGAATGTAGAACTTATAAATGAAATTAACAACTAAATATTTAGTTGTTAAAAATAAAAGTGCCTTTCAGTTTTTTGATCCGATTTAGATTCCCAACCAAACATTGAGTTTCGTGGGCGTATATTAAATCCGAACGATAGCTATCGGATGGAGCCTCCGAATTCCAATTTCATTCGTGAAATTCGCCCCATTCGTGAAACGGCGCAGCCCCCTTGACCCCGCTGAAAAAAAACAATCCGCGAAAAATTCGTGTAAATCAAAATCCGAAATCGAAAATCCGATCCCGATAGCTATCGGGACCGAAATTTTTTGTAGCTTGTCCACCTCTTTAACCAATTATGACGATCACCTTTCACGGCGCTGCCCGCACGGTTACGGGCAGTAAGCATTTGCTCACGCTGGCCGACGACACCCGCATTTTGCTGGATTGCGGCATGTTCCAGGGAATGGGCGAACATACCGACGATTTAAATGAGCACTTTGGCTTCAACCCGGAAAAGGTTGACTATATGATCCTTTCCCACGCGCATATAGATCACTGTGGTTTGATCCCGCGCCTGGTAGCCGAGGGCTTTAAGGGTCCTGTTTTTTGCACCCCCCCGACATTCGACCTGGTTAAGATCATGCTGGTCGATTCGGCGAGGATACAGGAAGAGGACACGGCTTACAGCAATAAACACCGGGCGAAAAATAATCTTCCGCCATTAATCCCCTTATACACCGAAGATGACGTTGCAGCTGCCCTGAAGTTATTTCAGACGGTGGATTATAACCAGGAATATGCGATCAACGCATCAGTAAAATTTCACTTCACCGATGCCGGCCACCTTTTGGGGAGCGCTGCAGTGCACCTCGCGGTCACCGAAGGCGGACGTGCCACTGACATCACATTCAGCGGTGACGTGGGCCGGTATAACGATATTTTGCTCAAAAGCCCGCAGCCATTTACGCAGGCAGACTACATTCTGCTCGAATCGACCTATGGCGATTCATTGCATGATGAAGCAGGCTCGATAGTGGAAAAGCTTTTACAGGTGATTAACGAGACCTGTGTGGTTAATAAAGGGAAACTGATAATGCCCGCATTCAGCGTCGGCCGCACACAGGAATTGCTATATGCGCTAAATGCCCTCGAGCTTCAGGGGCAATTGCCCGATCTCAATTACTATGTGGATAGCCCCCTTGCCGAAAAAGCCACCCAGGTGGTCATGAGTCACCCCGAAGTTTATAATGATGAGGTTAGCAAGGTTTTAAAAACCGATAGTAATCCCTTTGGGTTTAAGGGCCTGCACTTTATCGAATCGGCGGACGAATCAAAGGCGTTAAATATCGATCCCTCCCCTTGTGTGATTATTTCCTCCTCGGGTATGGCTGAAGCCGGCAGGGTAAAACACCATATTAAAAATAATATCGGCAAGCCCAACTGTACCATCTTGTTCACCGGCTATTGCGAGCCAAATTCCCTTGGCGGACGCCTGCAAAGGGGCGATAGTGAAGTTTCTATTTATGGCGAAAGATTCGAGGTGAAAGCCTGGGTGAAAGCCTTCAAATCAATGAGTGCGCACGGCGATTATAACGATCTGCTCCATTTTATTGCCGCACAGGATAATAAACAGGTTAAGAAAATGTTCCTTGTGCACGGCGAGTATGAGGTGCAGCAACATTTCAGGCAAAAGATCCTGGGAAAGGGTTTTGCGGCGGTTGAAATACCTTACCAGCATCAAAAGATTGAGCTGTGATCAGGTTTTTGGTTTGTCACAGTTTGAATTTAACTTATTTTTGACATATTAATACATTTCAGGTTAGCAGCGCATGGATACCAATTTATATTTATCCTTATTTCAGCAAGCTGTTGATAAACTTGACAAAAGACTATTGAATCAAAAGCAACTGCAAGTGGAAACGGGCGTTTGGTTAGACTCTGTTGTTTTAAGATTACACAAACAGCATTGGGCAAATAACCCGGATGCAAAACCGCAAACAGGCCCTGCGATTTTTTTTTCTATCTGGATTAATAATGCCGATATCAAAGAGCATAAATTATTTTACAACATCCATGCACTAAAGTTGAGAAAGCTTAATGGCTATACTTTAACCAGCAGAAAATTTGCTGACGACTTTAGAGAACAGTTCAAAAGTCTTGAACACAATTGGCCAAACGTTAGTATGAAATTCGGGCCGCAAACATTGATGCAGGGATGGAAAATAGTTAATTTAGATTTTCCCATAGAAGATATTGTAAAGATTGCCAACAAGTTTATCGAAATTGATATTTTAATCGAAAACCTGCTCATTAATGGAAACGTTAAGTTAAATTCGAACTGAGACACTACCAGGTTTTGATTTCATGGCATCAGTGAAGTATATTTGACTAATGAGTTCATTCCCCTTAGACAGGACGGCTTTTAAAGCGCAAACAGCCGAAGAGGCTGCAGATCATGGGGCCTATTACAGGACGCTGACCTGGCAGGAACGGCTGCGTATTGCCAATTACCTCAATAGCGTTGCGTATAATTACCCCGAAGACCAACCGCCCCGGATGGATAAAACTTATTTTGAGGTCAGGTCGCGCAAATAAAATGGGCAATATTTTTAACGAAGATTTCCGTGATTTTATCCGGTGTTTCAACGACGCAGGCGTAAAATATGTACTCGTGGGAGGCTATTCAGTTATTTTGCATGGCTATGCAAGAACGACCGGCGATATGGATATTTGGGTTGAAAGAACGCCGGAAAACTATCTGAAAATTGCGGCAGCATTCTCGAAGTTCGGGATGCCTGTTTTTGATATGACGGAAGACGCATTCTTAAACAATCTTAATTTAGACGTGTTCACATTCGGGCGCCCGCCATCGGCAATTGACATAATGGTTGAAGTTAAAGGGCTGACGTTTGACGATTGTTATCAAAAGTCGGTTTATTTTGAAGAAGATGGGTTGATGATACGCACTATATTTATAAACGACCTGATCGATGCAAAAAAAGCGTCAGGCAGGGCAAAAGATATAAACGATCTTGAAAATTTAATCCCATAGTTCATGCTAAAAACAGCAGTTCCTATCCTTGCTTCGCTGAATGCGGAGGAAACGATCAAATTCTATACGAAAACATTGGGCTTTACCCTTATTAACAACTGGGACGGGTATGTGATCCTGGCACGCGACGAAATAACCCTGCACCTGTGGCCCTGTAACGACCCGGAAATTCCGAAAGCAACGGGCTGTTATATCAACGTTACTGAAGTGGAGAAGTTATATGATGAATATCAAACGGTTGGAGTGGTTCACCCTAACGGGCCGCTTAAAGAGATGCCCTGGAAAATGAAGCAATTCAGTATTTTGGATAATAACGGCAATATCATCCATTTTGGTGAGCGGGTCGGGTAACTTAATTTTCTATATAACAAAACGCCTAATAGTTTTACCACAGAGATACAGAGAAGTCGCAGAGCCTTAATAGTTTGTCAATTTTTTCTCTGTGTTCTCTGCGTATTTTCTTTGTGATCTCTGCGGTTAAAATAAATTGATTTTTTAATAGTTATTTTACCCCAAACGTGAGTCGCAGCGTCTTTCGGACTTCCCGACTTTCGGACTTTCGGACTTCCCGACTAATCCACTAACAACTTATAGCCTCTCCCATGCACATTGATGATCTCCACATCGGTATCATCTCTTAAGTACTTCCGTATCTTGCTTAAAAAAACATCCATGCTTCGGCCGTTGAAATAGTTATCATCATGCCATATATTTAACAAGGCTTCCTCCCGTGTCAGCACTTCATTTTTACGCAGGCAAAGCAAGCGCAACAGTTCGGCTTCTTTGGTTGATAGTTTTTGCTGGGTATCACCGATGCTGATGACCTGCTGGGTATAATCGAAGGTGTACCGGCCTATTTTAAACGTAGTTTGTTTTTCCTCTTCTTGCTTGTCAGTATTACCTGCCCTTTTCAGCAGCGCGTTGATCCGAAGCAACAGCTCTTCAATGCGGAATGGCTTGGTGATATAATCGTCGCCACCCAGGTTAAAGGCCTGGGTTTTATCCTCAATCATGCCTTTGGCAGTAGCAAAAATAATGGGCACATGGCTGTTGATCTTCCGGATATCCTTACCAAGGGTAAACCCATCCTTTTTCGGCATCATTACGTCCAGTATCAGCAGGTCGTACGTGTTTTTGGTGAAATTACGCAAGCCTTCCTCGCCGTCCTTGCACAAAACAACATCGAATTTACCTTTTAGCTGCAGGTAATCCTGCAACAATAAACCCAGGTTCGGGTCGTCTTCAACCAGCAGTATTTTTTTCATGTTTTATTCAAGTCCGAAAGTCGGAATCCCGATAGCTATCGGGACCGCAGGTCCGGAAGACTGTTTTTAGTGTAATTTTAACTTATTAATGTATGCGAAAACATGACTCAAGACCCCCGATAGCTATCGGTACGACTTAAGACTTTCGTCCCGATAGCTATCGGGATAAGACTCTCCCTCACACCGCCTGGAATTTCAACTCAAATTCCGAGCCTTTTTCCTTCTCCGACCGCACGCTTATCATACCATTCAACCTTTTCACAATGGTGTTTACATAGCTCAATCCCAGCCCAAAGCCTTTAACATCGTGCAGGTTGCCGGTTGGTATGCGATAAAACTGTTCAAATATGCGGGTTTGCTGGTCGCGGCTCATCCCTATTCCTTTATCAGCAACGCGGATAACCACCTGGTCGTTCCTGTTTAGCGTGCTGATGGTAATGTCGGGCTCGTCGATACTGTACTTGATGGCGTTATCAACCAGGTTATAGATAACGTTTGAGAAATGAAGCTCGTCTGCTTTGATGATCGCATGTTCTGCGTCGAGGTGCAAAGTGGTTTTGGCATTGTACTTCTGCAATTTCAGGGCCATGCTGTCCAGCACTATAAGGATCATCTCGTTAACATCCAGCGGCTTTTTTTCAAGCTTGAAGTCATTTTTTTCAATGCGGGCTATGTTCAGTACTCTTTCTATGTGGCTTCCCAGGCGGGCATTTTCTTCGTAAATAATATTGGCAAGCCTGGTAACCCTGTTCCTGTCAAATGCTAATTCGCTATCCTTCAAAGTTTCGCTTGCAATCATAATGGTCGACACAGGGGTTTTGAACTCATGGGTCATGTTGTTGATGAAATCGGTTTTCATTTCCGAAATCTTCTTTTGTTTAAGTATCGAGAAAATGGTGTACCCGAAACAGATCACCAGCACCAGCAGCAGGCCGCCGGTAGTGCCCATAGTTGCGGTCATCTTTTTCAGGATTAGCGAGCTTTTTTGAGGGAAGGCCAGCCTGATCAGCCCCGGGTCATTGATCACATCCTTGCTGAAGATCGGGGTTTGATAGACTGGTATGTTGGTAAAAACCGGTTTGGTTCCCGAAACATCATTCGCCTTTGAAAAGATAAGCGAATCATTGTTAGCCGAGGTAACCTCATAACTGAAGGGCAAGTCGATGCCTTTGTTGTGCAATTCAAACCGGAGCAGCGTATCTATCCAGATCGGGTTTATCCGCATTCTTAAGGGTTCCCCGTATTTGCCATATTCTTCGGCCAGGTTTTCAATAACCTGTGTTTTTGTTTGGGGCACGTTCTGAAGCGAGTCCTCTTCCAGCATTTTCTTTACTTCGCGCAACTGCCGCTCCTTTTGCTTCCGCTCTTGCTCCTGGACCCAAAGTGGATTGATATGCGGTATGGATATCACCTGTTTGCCATACTGGGGATCGAAATAAGTATATCTTGCGGTATCATATTTTTGCAGCTTATGGTGACTATTGACAGGTACAACCGGGGGCCTAACGATCTCGGGGATTACGCGCCCGTGTACGTTGCCAAAATCATCGGTATATTCTTCATAACGGATCTGGAGATTGAGTGTCCCGCCAGGTATCAGTTTCGATAGCTCGTCATCGAGTCTTTTGTGCAGGATCATTCGCTTTAGGCTGTCGCGCAGCAGCGCAATCTTTTTTTCCCGCAGCGTAAGCTTATGTTTTGTCTTAAGTTCGTCTGCGGCCGATGGATTATTATCATTTCCAGCGACGCCGTTCACACCGTTGTTAAGCCCGTTCCAGCCGGGACCAAAAGTGCCCCCGCCATTTGCTTTTACATTTAAAAAATTCAGGGCATCCTGCTTGCTAACTTTTGCAACCACGTTATCCAGCGCTTCATTTACCGAGCGGTCAAAAAGATCCGATTGCATCAGGTAGGACTGGCGTAAAAAATACAATTGCATAGCCATCACGCCCAATAAGGCAAAACTCATCAGCCCGATGATCAACGCTATGCTTCTTTTCTTCATCCAGAAACAAATTTATTTTAAATAAGGGCCGCAAAGGTGGCTTTTAACAATTTTTAACAAAATAAAGCTGGTTTTTAACGCCGTGACGCTTAGTTGTTTGCTAACTTTGAATTAAATAAATCTATATACCATGAAAACTTCTTTTCTGAAACCGGGCTTTGAATTTATTTTCGCGCTTAGCCTGATCGCGATTTTAGGCTTGCCGCCCATGTTGATGGCACAAGACCAAAAAGACATCGAGATTAAAATACAAAACGGCGATACTACCGTTAACGGAAAAAGCATCAAAGACCTTACCCCTGCCGAAAGGAAGATCGCTATGAGAGACATCAGGCATTTATCGTCGGACATTGCAATGAACGGCAGCGGAGAAGGAAAACGCACTTTTATGTTTAGACAGGACTCGACCCGAAAACGCATGACCGTCGATGTGGTCGTAAAAAGAGACAGCGCAGGCAATATTGTGGAAATGCGTTCAGGGAAACGTTTGGGCAGACCCAACAGGGATGAAAATTCGCCCGATGGGATGGGATGGAAACCGGGCCGGGGAGCCGACGCAATGAGGCCGCCGATGATGGGTTACGGCCGGCGCAACAGCCAAAGCTTTAACTATGTAAATACGGATAATAACGACATCAGCACCCGCATCAGCTTCAATGTATCAGACGTTACCAACGACGACTTGAAACGGATGCCCCATATTGAGGGACCGCGCCTGGAGATAAACGATCTTAACCTGGTGCCGCAATTTTCGACCGGTAAAACCCTGGTAATCTTTAGCCTGCCGTCAAAGGCCGTTGCCGAAGTTAAACTGGTAAACAGCCAGGGCAATATTTTGTGGACCGAAAAAGCATCGGGCGGCAGCTTTACCAAAAGCTTTGTAATGGGCCTTAATGGCATCTATTATCTGCAGGTGAAACAAGGAAACGGCGTTGCTGTAAAACGCATCATGAAAGAGGAATAATAGTAGCTTAAATTATCCGACTTGGGGACTTCCCGACTTTCGGACTTCCGGGCTTCCCAATTAACAAAAACGCCTTTCAAAACTGAAAGGCGTTTTTGTTATGATATTAAGTTTTAGATATGATGTGCAAACTGCGGCGACCCTGTTAAAACGGCAGATCGTCATCATCAGCCGAAGCGCTGATATCAGCCGGCGGCGCGTATTCCGGTGTCGGGCTTGCGCCTGCAGGGGCCAATGTAGTTATCCGCCATAACTGTAGCGAGTTAAAATAGGTTTTCTTCCCGGTTTTATCGGTCCATGGCCTGCCCCTTAAATTAAAAAACACTTCCACATCATCCCCAACTTTCACATTATCCAGCAAATTACAGCGGTCCTGTATGGCTTCGAACTTCAGGTATTCCGGGTATTGCGGATTTTCAATGTACTCCAGAATCAATTCCCTTTTCTTGAGCGATTCCGTAACCTGTGTAGTGGCGCTTACTTCATGCACCTTGCCCTTAATTTCCATTTCTTAAAATATTTCTTTAAAACGTAAAGGTAATAGATAAGAAATAAAATCGGCCCGATTTAATTGATAAATTCGCACAATATTATGCAAGTTTTCCACACCGAAAGCAAGATCGTTATTACCTGCAACAAAAGGCTGGCGCCCTACCTGCAAACCGAAACAGAGGCCCTGGGGTTTAAGCCTTTACGTGTTTTTCAAACGGGGCTTGAGCTTAACGGAACGGTTAACGACTGTATAGCGCTCACGCTTAATCTGCGCTGCGCCAGCCAGGTTTTATACTTGCTGAAGAGCTTCAAAGCCGCCGATCCCGACCAGCTTTACCAGGAATTGCTCCAAATTGAATGGGAAGAATTGATTGATTTTGCCGGTTATTTCTCGGTCACTTCCAACGTAAATAACGAACATATCCGCACCCCGCTTTTCGCAAACGTAAAGGTAAAGGATGCCGTTGTCGACCGGATAAAGGAGAAAAAAGGCATCAGGCCGAACTCCGGCGCCGAGGCCAACAAAACGGTTATCCATTTGTACTGGCAGGATGACGAGGCCAGCATTTTCCTCGACACCTCAGGCGAAACGCTTGCAAAACACAGTTACCGTAAGATCCCCGGCAAAGCGCCCATGCTCGAAGCCCTGGCAGCTTCGACCATTATGGCTACGAATTGGGATAAAAAAAGTACCTTTATTAACCCGATGTGCGGTTCGGGAACCCTGGCCATCGAAGCGGCCCTTTTGGCAACAGACAAGTGCCCGGGGCTCTTCCGTATGAATTACGGTTTTATGCACATCATGGGATACGACGAGACCGTTTTTTTTGCCGAAAGGAGGAAACTAAAAGATAAGGCCCGGAAGGAAACCGGCTTTAGCATTATTGCAACGGATATTTCGGCCGACGCGGTCGACATCGCGCAAAAGAATGCAAAGACAGCGGGTGTAGACCATTTGATAGATTTTGACGTTTGTGACTTTGAACAAACCAAAGTACCGGAGGGTGGTGGTGTGATTATGTTTAACCCCGAATACGGCGAACGCCTGGGTACGCACACTAAATTAGAGGCTACCTACCGGCGGATGGGGGATTTTATGAAGAAAGAATGCAAAGGTTACCGGGGCTACATATTTACTGGCAACCCAGACCTGGCAAAGAAAATAGGCTTGTCGGCCACCCGCAGAATAGAATTTTACAACGGCAAACTGGACTGCCGCCTGCTCGAATACGATCTTTATGAAGGCAGTCGCAGGGCGCCGAAAGACGAGGTTTAATAGAATCCGGACATTGGTCAGCCTTTGTCTTATTGTTAATAAGAATGAGAAAAATCCTTTTATTGATAGCCCTGGTATCGCTTACTTACGGCGTAATGGCTCAAAAGAAATCCCAGTTCCCGTTTAAGGGCGGCAAAGAGCATATGATGAATTTTTTCAAAGACAGCCTCATCGTTTCACAATCCATTGTTGATAGAAAAGCTTACGGTATCGTCACTTTTAAGTTCAGCGTCGACCGCTCCGGCCATGTATCCAAAATGGTCGTGTTTTATGCCGACGACCCGATACTGATACAGCCGGTTATTGATGCAATTAAACGATCGGAAAAACGATGGGTTATTCCGGGTGGTGAGTTGTATAATGATTACCTGATCACATTTTCCTTTAGCTTTAACCCGCCGGCCGCACCCTCCGCCGATTTGGAGAACGCTGTGTATGATTATAACATCAACAGGCGGCCAATAACGGCTGCGAATGAAGCACTATTGGATAATGGCATTTTACTCCCAACAGTCGTCGTTAATTACGATATTCCACAGTAAAGCCCCGGGGAAATTGCTTTTAAAATTGCAGATGGTTTAAGCCTGTGGTGTTAAGAAAGATGGCGAATTTTTAAACACGGTTCCTGGTAAGGCCCCAAAGAAGTCTTCATTTAGCCATTCACGCTATCATGGTACGTGAAAAAGTTCGGCCAACTGGCTGCAGAGCAGCCGCCCGGTTTATAGCTTCCGTTTCCAAAATACAGGGCTCCATAGGAGCCTCCTTACTCCGCCATCCATTCAAAGGCGTTTAATTACTATTCCTTCTTTCGGATGAATATATTTGCATTAGGGCAAACTACCCGCACGAAATGCAAAACAACGCCCCTCAAAATTTCCGCAAGATCATCCATATTGATATGGATGCTTTTTACGCTTCGGTTGAGCAGCGCGATAACCCCGAATACCGCGGCAAACCTCTCGTTGTGGGCGGCCTGCCGCAAGGCCGGGGCGGGGTGGTAGCTACCGCCAGCTATGAAGCCCGGAAGTTTGGCATCCGGTCGGCGATGCCATCAAAACAAGCCCTTCAGCTTTGCCCCCATGTGATATTTGTGCGGCCCCGGTTTCCGGCTTATAAAGAAGCGTCGCAAAAAATACGCGAAATATTTAGCCGGTATACCGACCTCATCGAACCCTTATCCCTGGATGAGGCCTACCTGGACGTAACTACCGACAAACTCAACATAGGATCCGCTATAGAAATAGCGCAGCAAATAAAACAAGCCATTAAGGACGAACTGCAGCTAACCGCATCGGCGGGTGTTTCGATCAATAAGTTTGTGGCAAAAACAGCGTCCGACATTAAAAAACCGGATGGGCTCACCTTCATCGGGCCGTCCTCCGTCGAAGGCTTTATGGAAAAGCTGCCTGTTGAAAAATTCTTTGGTGTAGGGAAGGTCACCGCGCAAAAAATGAAAGGCATGGGGCTGCACACCGGCGCCGATCTGAAAAAACTGAGCGAAGATGAGCTTACCCGGCACTTCGGCAAAGTGGGTCGCTTTTTTTACCAGATCGTTCGGGGTATCGATAACCGCGAGGTGCAGCCCGACCGCGAAACCAAATCCCTGGCCGCCGAAGATACTTTCCCGTACGATCTTACCACCTTGGAGGAAATGGAAGCCGAGCTCGAAAAGATCGCACAAACCGTATGTAACCGCCTGCAGCAATACCAGCTAAAAGGCCGCACCGTCACCCTTAAAATAAAATACGGCGATTTTAAACAGATCACCCGCAACCAATCCTTCTCCGAGGGAATTAATGACCTGGAAACCATTAGCGCCACTGCCCGGCGGCTGTTGGCAGCAACCGGTATTGACGAAGTAAAGATCAGGCTGCTCGGAATTTCGCTGTCCAACTTTAACCCGCCGGCGCCATCCCGTCAACGCGAAGAAAAGCCCACTGATCAGTTAAGCTTGTTCGAGTTTTAGCGGGGCCACAACCTTCTTTCACCACAGCGGCAACCACCCCGTGTAAAACAAAACAGGGGAGCAAAAAATGCCCCCCTGTACTCATGTTCAACTATAAAACGACGGCGCCTTATAGTATTTTTATGTTACTTATTGATCATTTCGTCAATAGGTACCTGTGGGGTAAGCGATTTATGGGTTTTTTCGGTAACCACGTCCGCTGCCAGCTTAAAGCTCAGCGTTTTGGCAATGTCTCTCGACGAAGTACCTATCCTTACCTTATATTCACCTGCGTCGGCTATCCATTCCGATTTATCGGTATAGAATGAAGCCAGGTCGGCGGCATGCAGGGTAAGCATAATAACCTGCGATTGCCCCGGAGCGAGCAAATTGGTTTTGGCAAATGCCTTCAGCTCCTGCTCCGGCTTGTCGATATTTTGATTTGGTGCGCTCAAATACAGTTGCACCACTTCCTTACCTGCCACTTTGCCCTCGTTCTTAACAATCACCTTCACGGTTATGCTGTTTTGAAACGTGGGCGAGCTGATAGCAAGACCGCTCAGTTTAAATCTGGTGTACGATAAACCATAACCAAACTCATAGGCAGGTTTAATTTTAAAGGAATCGTAGTAGCGATAGCCAACGTAAATGCCTTCCTGGTACACCACTTCGGCTGGGTGACCCATCATCATGCTGGCCTGTTGTCCATCAGGCATAGGAAATTCTTTACCCGGGAAATTTTTTGCCGAAGGTACATCCGCATAAGCCATCGGGAAGGTAGTTGCCAATTTGCCCGATGGGTCAACCTTGCCGCTCAATACATCGGCAATGGCGTTACCTGCCTCAAGGCCCGGCTGCCAAGCCAGCAATATGCCGTCAACCTCGTCGCGCCAGCTGGCCGTTTCAACCACGCCGCCAATGTTCAGGATAACAATAACTTGTTTGCCTTTGGCATGGAACGCGTTCGACACCCCGTTGATGATTCCTTTTTCCGCGTCGGATAGTGTAAAATCGTTTTCCACTTTCCTGTCGGCGCCTTCACCGGCGTTCCGGCCAATGGTAATAACGGCTATGTCAGCCCCATCGGCCTCACGTGCCAATATATTTTCCGGGTTGAATTCCGGGATTGGCGGCGGTGCTATAAAAAAGTTATTGCTTTTTGGCTGATGCGCTTTCGCCGAGTCGAGATAATTCTTGTATTCTTTTGCCAGTTTTTCCTGCACTTTATAGCCAGCATTCGCCAGGCCCTGCAGCAGCGATATGGTATAAGCCTTGTGTACATCTCCGCTCCCGGTACCGCCGGCGATAATATTATACGAGGTGTTGCCGAAAACCGCCACCTTTTTGCCAGCAGCAAGCGGCAGCGCACCCCCTGCGTTTTTCAACAATACCATGCCTTGAGCAGCAGCCATGCGAGACACTTTTGCATGCCCCGCCAGGTCGGGCTTATTGGAATATTTATAACCCCTGAAAGTTGGCGATTTAAGGATGATCTTTAACATCCTTGTAACGTTGGCATCCAGTTGAGCCATGGTTAAGGTGCTGTCCTTAATGGCATGCACGATCGCTTCCGATTGATCCGGGTTACCCGGCATCAACAGGTCGTTGCCGGCATTCATCTGGGCAACCGGGTCGTGACCGCCAAACCAGTCGGTCATTACAAAGCCCTTAAAGTCCCATTCCCTTTTCAAAATGTCGGTTAAAAGGTCGCGCCTTTCCGAAGTGTAGGTACCGTTTACTTTGTTGTAAGATGACATTACGGTCCATGGCTGCGATTCTTTTACAGCAATACTAAAACCTTTCAGGTATATCTCCCGCATCGCCCTTTCGCTTACAATTGTATTAACGGTGTTGCGGTCCGTTTCCTGGTTATTGGCAGCGAAATGTTTGATCGAGGTGCCCACCCCATTGCTTTGGATACCGTTAACGATGGCGGCGGTCATGCTGCCTGCGATCAGCGGATCTTCCGAATAATACTCAAAGTTTCGGCCGCCGAGCGGGTTGCGGTGAATATTAAGGGCAGGGCCCAATATAATGTCAACCCCATATTCGCGTATCTCGTTCCCAAAAGCTACACCTACTTTTCGCACAAGTGAGGTGTCCCACGATGAAGCCAGCAGGGTTGCAACGGGAAATGCCGTCGCATAATAAGTGTTTTTATCACCGGGCCTTGTAGGGTCTATTCTTAAGCCTGCAGGGCCGTCAGATACCGTGATGGAGGGAATACCGAGACGCGGGATCGCATGCGTCCTTCCTGCCGTACCCGCAACCTTTTCGGGTATCTCATAGGCCTCCGGGTCTGACGGGGGCAACTTAAAGCCGCCAATGTCAATAGGCTTGGGTTTTTCACCTTTTACCGGCGGCGGCATACCCGGCATTTTGAAGCCCATACCTACCACTAATTTCGCCTTTTCCTCAACGGTCATGGCGTCTATTACCTGTTTCAGCGGGCTTTTGCCTAATTGGGGCAACGGCTTTTTCGCCTGCGCGTGCACGTTCAGCATAAAGGTGCTGAGCAGGATCACCAGCGCGGCAAATGATCTGTAAATCGTTTTCATTTAAATAATTTAATTGGTTTAATACATTGGTTTTGAGGCGTTATTCTCATTGTGTCAATAATACACAATTGTAGATATTATTTTTTGTAATAAGAAAGAAAACAGACAGATATATTACAAATGCCGATGAATATTTGTTTTAAGACGATGAAGGGTGCCGCCGGCACGGCTGTGTTATTTATAAAATAAAGGCCAGTTATATAATAAAAGATGGTACGGCAGTGTAAATTCGTGAAGCCATCGGCCAGGTAATCTCACTGTAATACTTAAATTAATTTGCAGCCGCAAAACATAATAGCGGTATTTTTGTGCAATGCAAATAGCACCTACTGCTACCCGTTCAACTTACCAGGCTGCGGCCACAGCGGCGCCGGTTATCGAAAAGCACTTCGAACGGTTGCTGCGCACGGCCGCCGAGCAGGGTGAAACCGACCTCGCCCCTGCGCCATCGGCAAAAGTGGTGGGTACCATTATCGATGTCGCTTTTTGGGCCAGTTTGCGGAAAGAAGAAGGCCGGTCGCCAAAGATATCTTTGGTTTACCTGTCGCCTGAATTAGCGGGCGAACCCCTGGTGTTCGAGGAACCTATCTTATTAACCCCTTATGTGCTTACCAAGCTTGCTCCCGCCGTTGAACGGTCTGGCATTCACCTGGGGGTGTGGGGTGAGGATGATAACCTGTATGTTTGGGGCACCACACGCACCATACCCGATTGCTCGTTCGTGCTCGAGGTGATAGAACCGGGCTTGCTGGTGATAAAGCACCGCCGCCTGAAGGGATTCGGAAAATTCATCAATGTAGCTGTGTTGAAAGGCGATGAGATCAAGATCATCGACGAAGAAAGCAGGAGCCTCCCCGACTGCCCCGCCATGATCACCTCTTTACTGGATTTCAATTCAACTTCAGGTTGGAACGATTCGGTAAATTTGCTGGTACAGCTTTCGGCTTCCATGCGTGCCCACGGCCACGGCGGCTCCCTGCTGGTAGTGCCTTCCGGGAGCGACGATTGGCGCGATTCCATTGTCCAGCCGATTACCTACCCCGTAACACCGGCGTATGACATGCTGAAGCGGCTGCTGGAAGAAAAGCCCGGGGGAGAAGACGTTACCCTTTGGCAGGAAGATATCAATCGCGTCGTTGAAAATATTGGTGGCCTTACCGCGGTAGATGGCGCGACAATTATAACCGACCACCTGGAATTGCTGGCATTTGGCGCAAAGATCGGTTTATCCTCAAACGGTCAGTCGGTCGACCAGATGCTGGTAACCGAACCCGTAGTCGGAAACATCGGTACCATTATCCATCCTTCACAAAACGGCGGCACGCGGCACCTTTCCGCGGCGCAATTTGTATTTAGCCAGCAGGATGCCATCGCCCTCGTCTCTTCCCAGGATGGCCGCTTTACCATCTTCTCCTGGTCGCCCTGCGAACAGATCGTCCATGCGCATTATGTGGATGCGTTGTTGCTTTGAAAATGGTGAGTGGGGAGTCGAAAAACTGATATAGGGCTGCTTGCCGTTATATTATAGTAATATCAACTACAAGCATAGATAATTCTTTAAGTCATTCACTACACACCCTGCCAACTGCCAACTGCTACTGCCAACTCACCTCTGCCTGCTCACAACTGCCAACTGCCGGATCATATTCCCGGAAACATCCCCTGCGCGCGGTCGCCCAATAAAGGTATTGGTTTTCTTTCACCGTTAACAGCCCCGATGAAGCCGATGATCCACAACACAAATAGCCCCAGTCGAATTATCCACCATAGTGTCGTTAACAAGAAATAGCCTGACGAGTACCAAATCCCGATCAAAACAAAATCAAAGACGATCCAAACAGCCGTCGAAACGATATGCAGTAGCAAAGTCTGCCTAAGCTGGTAACTTCCCAAACCAGTTTTACTGTTTTGATGAAATCCAAAATAGGCGATAAGCCATCCCACGATCCAAAAATAACTGATAATGCCGGCTGTTTTGCCGGTTTCTTCATTGACGATAGGTTCCATAATGGTAATTATTTAGCGGTTTTGAATATTATGTTTAAAATTAAACCGGATTATTAAGAAATCCAACCTCGCAGAAAGATAAAAATATGATTTTTCATTCTAACATTACTTAACTAATTGAATGGTAATTAAATAGCGAAAAATTATAGCAAGGGGTCTTCCCTTAAAATACGTATTTTGTGTTAGAAAATACCCGCAAAAATACACTGCCCTGATCTCTAAAATAAAAATGCATACTTTTCGTCGCAATACTGGAATGGTTCCTGTTTGCCGTAAAATAAAAATAGCCTGGTAAAACTTATCCTGAAAACTTTAGCGTGGCCGGGTCATTTGAAAGATTGAATTTTATTAGCTTCACAGCTGCAACGGGCTGGAGGCTTTCTGTAGCTATCAAATTGTACTGTAGGGCTTGGCTCCCAACCGGGGCATTAATTTCTTAACCATTGAATGAAAATTGATTTGACATGCTGATCAGTAAAGAGCTTGATGAATTTTATAAGAATGCCGCAGAGGAAAAACGGCTTACCTACGGCCTCGGGCCGCTGGAACTGGAACGTAACCAGGAACTGATCGGCCGTTTTCTGCCAAAAAAGGGGGGTACTTTGCTCGATGTCGGCGGCGGTCCCGGTGTTTATTCGGGGTGGCTGGCGGGCTTGGGTTATAAAGTGTTCCTCGTCGATCCCGTAAGCAAACATATTCAACAGGCACAAAAGCGCTCTGCAAAACTTAAAAAACCGTTCAAAGCAATTTTGGGCGAAGCAAGATCGCTGGAGTTTGAAGATCAGTCCGCCGGTCTCGTCGTCCTGCATGGCCCCTTATATCATCTGCAGAAAAGGACAGACAGGCTGGCCGCATTGAAGGAAGCATACCGGGTACTGAAGCCCGGCGGCGTACTATTGGGTTTTGCCATCAATCATTCCATCTCAACGCTTACAGGTTTACTCAACGGCATGATCCATGACGGGCAGTTTTACGAAATGTGCCTCGGCGAACTCGCTACAGGCATGCACAATGCCCCTGCTGCCTGGCCCGGCATATTGTCCGAAGCTTATTTTCATAAACCTGCGCAACTCATCGAAGAGGTACAGGAAGCAGGATTTACCGGTGCAGAATTATTTGCAGTAGAAGGCATGATCTGGCTCGACAATAAATATTTTGAAACCCGCACTAATGCGGCAAAAAAAGAAAAAATGATGAAACTGCTTCGTCAAACCGAACAAGATCAAACGCTCTTAGCCTTCAGCCCGCATATGATGGTGTGTGGGCGGAAGTGAGTAGTGGTGACTTTGCAGTAGCCGATAGGCAGTTGGCAGTGTTGCAAAGGTACGAGACTTGTGATTGGACACGGGTAACATGTCTAAACACAAGTTTATAATTCGACTTTATGCAATGATTTTTAGCGGTGCTAAGGGACAAGACTTAAGTCCCGATAGCTATCGGGATTCGACTCAAGACTTTCGACTTAAAACTACTCCTCCCTGATAAACGCAAACACGTTTTGCGCCAGGCCGCCTAACACAGGGATCGGCTTTTCTTCAGCATTGCTGGCTGCGCTCAAACCAGATAGCCAAAGCGCCAGGAAAAGTGCCACAACAAGAAATTTTAGGTTCGAAACCGTCAAAAGACCGCTTTGAAGCAATATTGGGGCCGGCATTAACGAGAGGGCAAACCACACCAATAAAAAACAGAGATACAGAAATAAGGTCTGCCTTAAATGAAAGGCGCTCAGGGTGTTCTTATTAGGCTGGTGAAAGCCGAAATAACCCAGCGACCAACCAATAACAAAAAAATAACTTACCATTCCGGCGGTCCTTCCACCGTCATCAATTCCAAACAAATATTTGCGCTCCATCTTCGGGGTTTTATAATGTATATGCCCCTTGTACGCAATATAGCGATAATTTGTTTCTTAAAACAATAATGCCCGAATAAAAACCTGCTTCAAATTGATTTTGAGGTAGTTAATTTTGTGGAGAACACTAACCGCGCATCAGTTTGAGAGGTTTGAAGCGCCGCAACTGCGAAAGAGCGTTGCGGGGACCGGAGAAAGCTGTAAATAATAGGTTATATTTTTTACAATTGAGCTTATTTCTCGTTACGCCAATTCTATTCAAGGATTGTTTTTCAATCAGGCCATCAAAGCTCAGGAAAAGTGGAAGGGTCTACGGTGAAAGTTTGGTAATAGGTAGTTGAAAAACCAGAGAGCGTAAAATCCGAGATAAGCATGCTTTCGTATTGATTGGCGGGGACTTTTATAGCGAATTGAAGCCCGTTAGGCCGGTTTGGAATAACCTTTAGGGTAACAACAGTGTCGTTATTAGTACCCCAAATACCTACGCCGGCAAAGTCATCACAAAACACTGTCAATGGCGGGGCTGGATTGTTTTTCACAATTATGTGGGCTTTAAGTGTTGCCAGTTGCCAGGCGTTAAAGTTTACAACCGTATCCTTGCCGACGGGAATCTTTTGCCAGTTATTCTCATTCAGGTAATTGCTGTCCACCGAGAGGCCTAACTCATATTCATCGCCCTGGCCATTGCTCGTAAAAGTAATCGAATATTTCCCGTCGGGCCCTGAGGTGGTTGTTATCGGGCTGCCAACCGGAAACTCACCCGCCTCGTCACCATAGAAATGGTATTTCTCCTCCTGGACGGTAAGCTTAGCATTCATAATAGGAACGCCCCGGTTATTGTCCATAACCGTACCGCTCACGGTGCTGTTAATGCCTGCTGGTATTTTTTTACAACCTGCAAGTAATAAAACAATGGCTAAGGAGCTGATAAAAAAGGTCTTCACGGTGTTTTATGGTGATTACGGATATTTTTGAGGAACGATACAATACCTGAATATTTCTTTTTCCGCAAAGTCAAGCCTGTCACTTGATTCTGAAGCAATTCAGCCAACGATCAATACCCGCCTTTACTTTCTTTGTTCAAAAACTCCGTATCCGCTTCCTCGCCGCCAAAGCGTTTTTTGGCTTCTTCCAGCATCGCGGCGGTGGCTGTTGCGCCAACGCGGGTTACGCCGAGCGCCTTAACTTTTAACAGGTCATCCAGTGTACGGACACCACCTGCGGCTTTTATCTGCACTTCGGGCGCGGAATGCTTGCGCATCAGGACAAGGTCGTGTTCGGTTGCGCCTTCATAGCTGTACTTGCCGTCAGCGCCCTTTACAAAACCGTAGCCTGTGCTGGTTTTCACAAATTCTACCTTCAGCCTGCTGCATATTTCACAAAGCTTGATTTTGAATTTGTCTTCAGGCAGGAAATCATTTTCAAAAATAACTTTCAAAGCGGCTTTATACTTTTTGGTGACAGCAACAATAGCGGCAATTTCCTCTTCAACATATGGCCAGTCCTCGCCTAATACTTTTCCAATGTTCACCACCATGTCAATCTCCTGCGCGCCGTCAATGCAGGCCTGTTCCGTTTCAAATACCTTTACGGCCGTGGTGCTGTTTCCCTGCGGAAAGCCGATCACCGCACAAACCATCACATCTGATCCTTTAAGCCATTCCAGTGCTTCTTTAATGGCATAAGGCTTGATGCAAACCGTGGCCACATTATATTTTTTAGCCAGCATGCAGCCCTGGTACAGATCCTCATCCGTCATGGTAGGATGTAGCAAGGAATGATCGATCATTTTGGCGAGTTCGGTAACTTTATTCATGGTGGTATAAATTGGTACGCGTTAAAAATATTTCCTCGTGAAAATATTGTGTGTGTTTAACAAGAGAATGGTAAATATAGAAGTTTGGCCTTTAACCATCCAAATCGAATAAAGACGGGAGTGTTTTCTTTTAAGTGGAAACATTGCTCTTTAATGCAAAATCATTGTAAGCGTTCGGCTCACGTTATAAGCGAAGGCGATTTTGCCGATCCACCCTTCAGCAGACCTTACTTTTTGATTAAAATTAAATCAATTAGTTGTACTTTTTGATTATTTTTGTATCATGAAGGAGCGATTTATCTATGCAGACCTGGTCAGCCATAGCAAAAAGAAACAGGTTACCGTAATTACAGGGATGCGCCGGGTTGGCAAAAGCACAGCCGTGAAATATATCCTCAACCATATCGATCACAGCAACTATTTATATCTCGACTGTGAACGAATAGAGATCAGGATACTTTTCAATACTCCTAACTACGGAGACATAAAGAATGAGTTAGAATTAATGGGATTAAACTTTTCCCAACCCGCGCTGATTGCATTGGACGAGATTCAATTAGTTGAAAACCTTCCGAGCGTGATCAAATATTTGTACGACACTTACAACATAAAATTCATCGTAACGGGGTCGAGCTCTTATTATATGAAAAATCAGTTTTCGGAAAGCCTGGCTGGTAGAAAACGGATATTTGAAATGTACCCGCTTAGCTTTAAGGAGTTTCTGCAATTTAAGGAAGCATCGGTAGCCGATTATGAAAAATATGCCTGGCAACCATTCAATAAAGCCTGGTACAATAATTTCAAGGGCCTTTATGCAGAGTACATTCAATATGGCGGATTCCCGGAAGTCGTTTTGGAAGAGGAGTCCGTTGATAAGATCGAATTATTAAAAGATATCATTAATTCGTATATAGAATTGGATGTAAAACTACTTGCCGATTACGCGGTGAGCGAAGACCTGTATAAATTGATAAAAGTGCTGGCCTCACGCGCATGTAATAAGGTTGATTATACCAAACTCAGCAGCGTAACAGGGATAAACCGTCAAAAAATAGCCTCATATATAGGGTTGTTGGAATACACCTATTTGATTTACCAGGTAGCGCCATTCACCAAAAATATCGATAAAGAGATATCGCGGCAGACAAAGCTTTATTTTGCCGACACCGGCATTCTGAATGTCCTGGCGGGGGTGCAATTATCGAGCGGGCAGGTATTTGAAAACGCAATTGCCGCGCAATTAAAAAGCCTGGGAATTATACAATATTATCAAAAGAAAACAGGGCTGGAAATTGATTTTATTTTTAATGAGGACACCGCCTTGGAGGTAAAAGAAACACCCGTGGAACAGGATAAACAAGCTGTTGAACAACGGGCATCGGATATTGATATTCGTAAATTTTTCGTCATCGGACGAAGCACGCCCAATAATGGCTTTGTAGATTTCGTTTGGGGCGGGAACATTTTTTAATCGGTGCAAATTCGAAAACTGGTCTCCCAGACAAATTTTGGTTTGAAATAATTACCAATCCCTATATTGCATATTTAAACCCCATTGCGTTATATTTACACAATGAGCGGAATGTCTCATCCAAACCAATTAAAAACCCACCATGCAACGAAACCTGTTACCCGTAGCATTGCTGCTGCTTTATTTATTCCCGCTAACGGCATTTAGCCAGAAACAGAAAAAAACACCTGACCCACTGATTGCCGGCGAAGAAATTGCCGTTACCAATACGGAAAGCGGCAAGGTGAAAGGCTATATCCACAACGGCATTTATACCTATAAGGGAATTCCCTACGGCAAAGCCGACCGCTTTATGACGCCCGAAAAACCAACTCCCTGGAAGGATGTCCGCAGTTCCATGAGCTATGGACCGGTTTGCCCAACCGACCCGACCACCACCGTGAATGATGTTTTTGAATTCCCGTTTAACCACGACCTGGGGTATAATAACGAACACTGCCAGGTGTTGAATGTATGGACTCGTAACCTGAACGATGGCAAAAAACGGCCCGTGATGGTTTGGTTCCACGGCGGGGGCTTTACCGCCGGATCGTCGATAGAACTCCCTTCTTACGACGGCGAGAACCTGGCGCGCAAAGGCGATGTGGTAGTGGTTACCGTTAACCACCGGCTCAATGTGCTGGGCTTTTTGGACCTTTCTGCTTATGGCGATAAATACAAAGGCTCGGGCAACGTGGGCCTGCTGGATTTGGTTGCCTCGCTGCAATGGGTTAAACAAAATATTGCCAATTTTGGCGGCGACCCTGATAACGTCACCATCTTCGGGCAGTCGGGCGGCGGCGGAAAGGTGACCTGCCTCATGAACTCGCCGGTGGCTAAAGGTCTTTTCCAAAAAGCAATCGTAGAAAGCGGCAGCTATATCACTTCTTTTACCGAAAAGTCGGTTTCGCAAAGGGTGGCTGCGGCTACGCTGGAGGAATTGAAAATCCCTGATAGCAAAGTGGACTCCCTGCAAAAAATCCCCTACGACGTATTGAACGAGGCCGGCAAAAAAGCGATGCGAAAAGTGGCCGAGCAACTGCGCAAGGAAGGCAAACCCGCCAACACGGGCTGGAACGCTGTTTTGGACGGCGATTTTCTGCCTTACCAGCCAGCCGACCCTGCCGCAATGGAAATCGCAAAAAATGTCCCGCTGTTGGTCGGCACCACAAAAAAATGAGTTTACACCGTTTATCCCCGCCAAAAACCAAACAATGGATGAGCTGAAGACCAGCCTAACCAAAAAGTACGGTGATAAAACTGATGATTATATGGCCGCCGTAAAAAAAGCTTATCCCAATACGGCCACGCCCGCCGGTTATACTGATATGGATTTGAGTTTTCGCCCGATGGCGATCAAACAAGCCAACCTGAAATCGGGCGTAAGCGGGGCAGCGCCAGTGTATATGTACCTTTTTGCATGGCAATCGCCCGTAAATGGCGGCATTTACAAAGCCATGCACTGTATGGATATTGCTTTCCAGTTTGATAATATCAGCCTCTGCGAACAAATGACCGGCGGCGGCAAAGCCGCACGCGCCCTTGCCGAGAAAGAAAGCAGCGCCTGGATAAATTTCGCCCGTACCGGCAACCCTAACGTCCCGGGTGTATTACCCCAATGGCCCGCTTATACCGAAAAGAATGGCGCAACCATGTTGTTTGATAACCAGTGCACCTTGCGTAAGCACCATGATGAGGATCTGTTGAAGATTGTGGCTGCGGCGGTGAAACCGTAGTGACGTGAAAGGTAAAAGCGAAAAGCAGAAAGGTAAAACCTAAAGGCTAAAGTATTGATAATTAGGGTAAATCAATCAAATAATTGCCCTGCGCATTGGACTCTCCTCGTGAGAGGGGCAGGGGTGTGCCAGGCGGGTTTTCCGAGGATTTCGTCCGGGTCACCGCTTTTTGTTTAAAGGAAA
>JABDGE010000055.1 GCA_013286235.1 Bacteroidota bacterium | reverse complement strand
TGGCTGCACCAGGTTTTGCGATTTGAGGATCTCATTCACATCGCTGATGGTGCTGTCGGTGCTGTCCAATTTATCGTAATAAAATGTTCTCACCCCCCAAAGCATGCTAAGGGCATTTAACAGGTGCGTGTTGGATGTAAATATATAAGTACTGGCTTTAGGGCGATAGCTGGATATCTCAAAAGCGGTATAGCCGGAGCTGGTCATTGAAACGATACCTACGGCATTGGTATGCTCGGCCAAATAAACTGCCGATCCGCAAACCGCGTCGATCAGGTATTCCGGCGAGTTAATGTCGGTGTTGGATTCCTTGTTATGATTGTAGGGATAGCCCAGTTCTTCTACGTTACGCACAATTTTGGCCATCGTTTCAATAACGATCACAGGGAATTCGCCAACCGAAGTTTCGCCGCTCAGCATCACTGCATCGGCGCCATCGAGTACCGAGTTGGCCACATCGTTTACCTCGGCACGGGTAGGGCGCGGTGTGGTGATCATCGATTCGAGCATCTGCGTAGCTACGATCACCGGTTTTGACGCTGCAATGCATTTACGCGCAATCATCTTCTGCAGCAGTGGAACTTCTTCCAGCGGCATCTCAACACCCAGGTCGCCGCGAGCCACCATCACGCCGTCCGTCGCGGCTATGATTTCGTCGATATTGTCTATCGCTTCCGGTTTTTCTATTTTCGCGATCACCTTGGCAGCTTTCCCGCTGGCGGCAATAATTTCTTTTAATTCGACGATATCGTTCCCGGTGCGGACAAATGATAAGCCTATCCAATCCACATCCCATTCGAGCGCATATTGCAGGTTTTCTTTGTCTTCGGGGGTTAAACTTGGTATCGAAACTTTGGTATTTGGCAGGTTAACACCTTTGCGCGAGGTTAAAATACCGCCGTGCACCACCTCGCATACCACCGCATCTACACGGTTAGTCTCGATCACCCGCATTTGTATCTTCCCGTCGTCCAATAATATGATCTCATCGGCTTGTACATCCTGCGGAAAAGTTTCATAGGTAATATAGATCCGGTTATCGTCGCCGATGCATTCGTGAGTCGTCATGGTGATGCGGGTACCGTTTACGAGGTGTATTCCCCCGTCTTTTACAAGCCCGATGCGGATCTTGGGGCCCTGCAGGTCGGCTAATATCCCGACATTGGTTTTGTGAACGGCATTTATTTCGCGGATCGTGTCTATTATCGCTTTGTGGTCCTGTGCCTTGCCATGCGAAAAATTTAGGCGGCAGATGTTTACGCCGGCCTTTATCATCTCCAGCAAAACGTCTTTTTTGGCCGACGCCGGCCCCATAGTAGCAACAATCTTAGTTCTGTTATATTGTAATTTCATAATAATCTGGTTAAAAACTGGCTTACAAGGCGCGAAATAGTGTATGGATAACACTTAAAATTTTGCGCTAAAATAAAAGATTTTCCCGTGATTTTACTTTTTTAGGATCAATCTTTACGGCGGCTACTATTTCAGGTATCTGATTTAAGCCAGACAGCAAGCCGTCAAAATCTTTTTCGTCCATATAATTTTTTATCAGCAAAAAATAATCCGCTCTTGGCATTTCCGGCAGCAGGTGCCCCTCGGTACCTTTATTCGCAATAAAATAAAAATCCGTATCGCCGGGTTCAGTATTATATTGATAGCGCGAAAACAAAACAGGCTCGGTACCCGGATGAATTTCAACCGAAAGGTCGCCGATCTTTACAAAATTGAGGTTCAAAAATTTATTCACGAGGTAGCAAAGTCGATAGTCTTTTAAGGGGGAAGTTATCGCGATCAGGAGAAAATCAAGATCAATTTCAAACTTTAAATATTTCCTGTTCAAATCGTTACTTTTGTGGCGCTAAAATTACAAATCGAAACACGAGTGCTAAAAAATTTGTTGCATTTGGAGCAAAAGTTTTTAGATTTGATATTTAACAGAATTTACTTTTCTTTGCACAAATTTTTATTAATCATTAAATTATAAGACTATGTCTGATATCGCTTCAAGAGTAAAAGCTATTATTGTAGAAAAATTAGGTGTTGACGAAAGTGAAGTTACACCTGAGGCTAGCTTCACCAATGACCTTGGTGCTGACTCTTTGGATACTGTAGAATTAATCATGGAGTTTGAAAAGGAATTTAACGTAGCTATTCCTGATGATCAGGCTGAAACGATCGGCACTGTTGGCCAGGCCGTTGCTTACCTCGAAAAAAACGTTAAATAAAACTCCCCCTAACGTCTTTAAATGGAGTTTAAAAGAGTTGTAGTAAGCGGGCTAGGAGCCCTTACTCCAATTGGCAACACCGTTCCCGAATATTGGGAATCGTTGGTGCGTGGAGTAAGTGGCGCTGCCTTAATAAAAAGTTTTGATACTGAAAAGTTTAAAACCAAATTTGCTTGCGAAGTAAAGAATTTTGATGCCGACGGATTTTTGGGACGCAAAGACGCCCGTAAGCTTGATCCTTTTGTTCAATACGCCCTGTTTTCTACAGAAGAAGCGGTAAAAGATGCAGGCCTGGATTTCAGCAAACTGGATACCAGCCGGATCGGGGTGATATGGGGCTCGGGCATTGGCGGCCTGAAAACCTTTTTGGATGAAGTTTCGAATTTTGCCAAAGGCGATGGTACGCCAAGGTTCAATCCGTTCTTTATTCCTAAAATGATCGCGGACATTGCACCCGGACACATCTCCATTAAGTATGGTTTGCGCGGACCCAATTTCTCAACTGTTTCAGCCTGTGCTTCATCCAACAACTCGCTCATCGACTCATTTAATTATATCCGCCTCGGAAAAGCCAATATGTTTATCAGCGGCGGATCCGAAGCGATCATTAACGAAGCCGGCATAGGCGGTTTTAACGCCATGCACGCCCTGTCGACACGCA
Source organism: Bacteroidota bacterium (assembly GCA_013286235.1). Lineage (GTDB taxonomy): Bacteria > Bacteroidota > Bacteroidia > Sphingobacteriales > Sphingobacteriaceae > Mucilaginibacter. Next base: position 22,758 of record JABDGE010000055.1, on the reverse strand, counting down.
ACGACGACCCTGCAACTGCTTCAAGGCCGTTTGACCTCGACCGCGACGGATTCGTCGCAGGCGAAGGCGCAGGCACCATTATCCTCGAGGAACTGGGACATGCAAAGGCCCGCGGAGCAAAGATCTATGCCGAGATGGTGGGTGGTGGCATGAGTGCAGACGCCTACCATATGACCGCTCCGCATCCCGAGGGGCTTGGGGCTGCTTTGGTGATGCGCGCCGCGCTTGAAGATGCCGGCTTGGCCACCGCTGACATTGATTACGTAAATGTTCACGGCACATCAACCCCGATTGGCGACCCGCAGGAGGTCAAAGCGATCCGGGATGTTTATGGCGACGATATTTACCGCATCAACATCAGCTCTACCAAATCGATGACAGGGCACCTGCTCGGCGCCGCAGGCGCAGTGGAAGCCATTGCTGCTATCATGGCCATCCGGAACAATATGGTACCCCCCACTATAAACCATTTTACCGACGACCCCGCCTTTGACCCCAGGATTAATTTCACATTCAATAAAGCCCAGCAGCGGGTGGTTAACGTCGCGCAAAGCAATGGGTTTGGATTTGGCGGCCATAACGCCTCTGTGATATTCAAAAAATACGAAGAATAATTTAAACTGAATGCCTATAAGTCGTTTTTACAAACTTTACCTATCCCCAAGCAGAAAATACGTAAAGGTTTTAAAAAACCTGTTAGGATTCGTACCGGGTAATCTATCGGTATACCGCATGGCGTTTCGTCATAAATCAGTTGCTCAAAATGTAAAAAAAGGTGTAAAAAACAGTAATGAGCGCCTTGAGTTTTTAGGCGATGCCGTTTTAGGCAGCGTGGTGGCCGAAGTGCTGTTTAAATTGTACCCCTACGAGGATGAAGGCTTTTTAACCGAGCTCCGCTCCAAGATAGTAAGCCGCAACAACCTCAACCACCTTGCCCGTAAACTGGGCTTTGATAAATTGGTAGAGTACGACAACCGGATGCTCAATTCGTCCCGGCAGGGCTCGCTGCTGGGCGATGCTTTTGAGGCCCTTGTGGGCGCTATTTACCTCGACAAAGGATATGATTTCACCCGCAGCTTCCTGGTAAATTATATCATTAAATCGCATATCGACATCCATACGCTGGAGCAAACCGAGACCAACTTTAAAAGCAAGCTGATCGAGTGGTGCCAGCGTCACAGCAAGGATATTGCTTTCGACCTGGTGAGCAACGAAGACGGCGAAAACGTAAAACTGTTCACTGTGCAGGCAATCGTGGATGGAGAAGTAATGGGGTTGGGCAAGGAATTCAATAAGAAAACAGCGGAAAAGCTAGCTGCTGAGAAGGCGTGTGAATCTTTGGGGATATAGTTTGGTGATTCCTACTGCCAACTGCGCCACTGCCAACTGCCAACTAATTCCCCCCGGCAGGCGGTAACGGGCCCAGGGGTGGCAAGTCCTGGTGATTGATCCTGGCTTTATTCGCCTCCCAATAATCGTAGCGTTTTTTAACCTGCCGGGCCAGGTCATAGTCGTTCCAGGTTTTCATATCGTCATAGCTGGGCAGATAATACTTCATAAATTTATCTGCCTCATCGTCGGATGCCCCGGTGACCTGCTTTACAAACGCCAGGTTATAGCGTCTTCGCACCTCATCGTATTCCAGCTCCTGTTTAGAAAATGCGGCAAAATGCCTGGCTTTTGCGGGGTCCGAGCCGAATAAATTGTAAAACCCTGTTATGGGGGAATTCAAAAATTGCCAAAACGGCAGCGATTTTCCGTTGTTGAACATGCCGTCCTGTTTATAGCCGCCCATCACGTCTTTCAGTTCAGCTTTGGTAGTTTGTCCCTGCACGGTAACGGTTGCCAGTTGTATCACCGGCTGCATCGATACCACCAGGTCGTTGCCGTTGACCACTACTACCTTTTGCTCCCCAAGTTCCTTTTTTTCGAAGAGCAGGGTATCCCCGGCAGCAGCTTTAATGGTAAAAATACCCTGCTCATCGCCCATCATGATTTCGTTGCTGCGCAGATTATGCACCAGCACCTGCGATATCCGGTCGCCGGTTTGTTTCCGGGTGACGATGCCCCTAACGGTATATACCTGCTGCGCCGCCGCCGTTAACACCAGTACATAACAGGAAAACACCAAACAAACGACTATTTTGGGCATCGTAAAACTGAAAACGGTAAAATTAAGGATAGTATTTGATTGCAAGTGTGAAAAAGTGTTAACGGGGGAGAGTCCGAAAGGCCGGAAGGCCGGATCCCGATAGCTATCGGGACCGGAAGATGAAGCTTTGTGGGAGAATAAAAAATAATTGCACTCGAAGCGCTCCCTTACCGTCTCAAAGGCTTGTATAAGAAAGCGACGAGGCAACCTGCAGCGGGGAACAAAACACATAAACTTCCTGACTTTCGGACTTTCGGACTTCCCGACTTTCCAACTTTCGGACTTCCTGACTTTCGGACTTCCGGACTAAAGCCTATCTTTGCACATGATAAAATCAATGACGGGCTATGGAATTGCCAGTTTCGACTCGGGTAGCACCAAATACACCGTCGAGATCAAGTCGCTGAACAGCAAATTCCTGGAACTCTCCTTACGCATTCCAAAAAGTTTTTCGGATAAAGAATTCCAGCTTCGCAACGACTGCAGCAAACAGATCGAACGCGGAAAAGTAAACCTTTCCATTAACGTCGAAAAAGCCGATACCACCGTCAATGCAGCCGGCATAGACAAGGATTTGCTGAAACATTATTATGCGCAACTAAAGGCTGTAAGCGAAGACCTGAACGAACCAACCCACAATTTACTTCAGATTGCGCTCGGATTGCCCGAAGTTGTGAAATACGACGAGGAAATCGTTTCGGAAGACGAATGGAAAATAGTGGAAAAAACGTTCAAACAGGCATTGGCGGCCTTTCAACAATTCAGGCTGGATGAAGGTAAAATACTGGAACAGGACGCTAAAACGAGAATCGGCATCATCTTAAAAAACCTGGAGCTGGTAGAGATTGAAGAACCGAAACGGGTTCCCGTTATCCGCGAACGGCTCGACCAGTTTTTGGCGGAAGCCGTAGGCCGCGAGGCCATCGACCAGAACCGGTTTGAACAGGAATTGATCTATTACATTGACAAACTCGACATCACCGAGGAAAAAATACGCCTGAAGGCCCACTGCGACTATTTTATAGAAACCCTGAAGAACGACGACGCCAACGGCAAAAAGCTGGGCTTTATATCACAGGAGATCGGCCGTGAAGTAAACACCTTAGGGTCGAAAGCCAACGATGCCAACATGCAAAAATTGGTGGTGGGCATGAAAGAAGAGCTGGAAAAAATTAAAGAACAGTTATTAAATGTACTTTAGTTCATGGTTAATGGCTCATAGTTCATGGCCGAAGGAGAGTGGAAAGCTTAAAGCGGAAAGCTGCCTGCCGCAGGCGGGGCCAGAGCCAAGAGCTTGTCGTCTTACTATGAACCATGAACTATGAGCCATGAGCCATGAACTATGAACCATGAGCTATGAACTATGAACCAACAAGGGAAACTCATTATTTTTTCAGCGCCATCGGGAGCAGGCAAAACAACCATTGTACGGCACCTGCTTGGCAAAATCCCGGCACTTGAGTTTTCTATTTCTGCTACCACCCGCGAGCCGCGCGGGGAAGAAAAAAACGGGAAGGATTATTATTTCATCAGTAAAGAGGAGTTCCTTCACCGCATTGCCAAAAAACAGTTTGTTGAGTTTGAAGAAGTTTACAGCGGAACCTATTATGGCACCCTGCGTACCGAGATAGACCGAATCTGGCAAAAAGGCAAAACCGTGATATTTGATATTGATGTAGAAGGCGGCATGCATTTGAAGAGAAAATATGACGGACAGGCCCTGGCCATCTTTGTACAACCCCCCTCGCTCGACGTTTTAAAAGAACGCCTTGCCGGCCGCGGCACCGACAGCCCTGAAAAACTGCACGAACGCTTTATAAAAGCAGAAAAAGAGTTGAATTACGCGCCGCAATTTGATATTATCCTGAAAAATTACGATCTTCAAACGGCATGTGAAGAAGCGGAATTCTTGGTAAAAGAATTCATTACCCCCTCCGCGTCAGTTGGCAGATAGCAGTTGGCAGTTGGCTTGTTTGTTAATTTATATATTGATCTTGTGGGTACTTACAAAGATTTGCTGCTGTACAAAAAAAGCTTTTCTCTGGCGATGGAAATTCACGAGATAACAAAGAAATTTCCAAAAGAGGAAACCTATTCGTTAACCGACCAAATTCGGAGGTCATCGAGGTCCGCGAATATTTGTACTATCGAAGCATACCGGAAAAGACGTTACCCAAATCATTTCGTCAATAAGTTGACGGATGTTGACATGGAAAATAGCGAAACCCAGGGATGGCTCGAATTTTCTAAGGAATGTCAATATATATCGAAGGAGGTTTATGACAAATTGCATGCAATGTCTGAAGAAATCGGCAGGTTGGTTCAATATATGATGGATAAATATGATGGATAATCCCGGAAAGTTTGGTTCTGTTTAATAACCCCGCAGTGTGCAAACTGCAAACTAAAAACTGCAAACTGAAATGAGAATTGGTCTTCTATTCGGTTCCTTTAACCCCATCCACGTGGGCCATTTAATTATCGCCAATTATATGGCGAACTATACCACGCTCGACAAGGTGTGGCTCGTGGTATCACCCCAAAACCCCCTTAAAAAATATAACGATCTCATTAACACTTACGACCGGCTCGAGATGGCCAAGCTGGCTACCGATAATTCTACAAAACTGGAAGTATGCGATGTGGAGCTAAGGCTGCCGCAACCATCTTACACTATTGATACGCTTATCCATTTAAAGGAAAAATACCCGCAGCACGAGTTTGCGCTCATCATGGGTTCGGATAACCTGGTGTCACTACCTAAATGGAAAAACTATAGGCTGATCCTGCGCGACTACCAGATATTTGTTTATCCCCGCCCCGGCTATGAAAACACAGAACTGGCCACGCATACCTCGGTCACCATTACGATGACTCCGATGATGGAGTTATCGGCTACGTTTATCCGGCAGTCGATCGCCAAAAAGAAAAATGTACAATATTTTGTGCCTGATGTTGTTTTGGACTTTATCGACGCCAAACATTTGTACAGGTAGATCGGTGGTGAATAGCAAGGCGAGGTTCGGGAAAAACCGTCTGCCGGACGGCCTTTTTTCAAGCCAGCGCAAATATAAAAAGAAGCCTCAATGCTTTGGCGGGTGCTTGTCGGGGAAAACACATCTCATTCCAATTTTATAATTTCCGGGGAGTTTAACGTACCCGGGCGAATTCAACAATCATACCAACAACAATAACACCTAGTGCGGCTATTGCAAAATGAACATGGGATGCCTTGGCTTTGGTCGCATTGGTTTTTGAAAGATCACCATCCGAAATATCGTTGATTTTGCCGGTGATCTGCAGCAGGTCCTGCTCGTTATAGTCCGATTTTGAGATCAGGTTCTTCAATTCCGGCGAGATGGTGCCTGACTTTACAGCCGCATCATAGAGCTGCTTCTTAAAATCCGTTTGGTACACAGTGGCGCCGGCGCCATTAGTCTCGTCGCTTTTAAGGTAGGCGTGGTAAATCAATTCTGCAGGTTTGTGGGAAAGATCAGGGGCAATAAAAAAACGGTTCTTTTGATTGTCCTCGTAGCTAAAGAGTTTCAGGTTTTTACCATCCTGCAATACCTTTAAAAATATCGTGTCCTGCTTTGAACTGGTATCCAGAGCGGCAGACAGGTGATCGGCGTCCGTTAAATCAGTAGAAACGGGTCCGGCATAGGCGACGAATTCAGCCAGGTGGCCTACCGACACGCTGAAAAACCTGGTGTTGGTGGGGCCCAGTTTCTGCACAGCCGAATTAGGGTCGGATTTGAAGTGGATGAAACCGGGGTTATTTACCCATTCTGAATATTCAATTAATCCGGAAATCGTATCGCCCTTCAGGTTGACGACTTTACCTGGCTGATAAAGTTGCGCCTTAGAAAACAAAGGCAACAATAAAATGGCGAAATACAAACTGCAATAGTGCTTCATTTTTTAGGTTTATTAATTAATAAGTTGTGTGCCGGAATATACATCTGCGAGGTTAATTACACTTGTGGGGGCGGCTGAAACGTTTGGTTGATACAACAAAAGCCATTTAACAATGTCTTAAACACGTTTGGTCATTGGCAGTTTAATATGTGAATATCCCCGGTTCAAATTGGATGTAAGATAATTCTTTTTTAGAAAATTAGCTGCCGAAAATTAAAATGCTTTTTTCTTATCGATCAATTTCCAGAGACTGCAGGAGGGTGAATATTACCAAACCACGTGGGCTTGTCCGATGTGACACCCGAGACTAAAGTAAGAAACCGACGATTGGTTTACCAGTTACCGCAATATTAGGGACATTTTAGTGTGGAACGTTGTCGGTTTTTCCTGCAAATCCGGCTTTTCGGGACGAAGAATAACCTTTACCTTTATCCCCGTGAGCGAAAAAACCATTCTTAAGCTGCAACTACCCACCGACCCGCTTTGGGTGAAAAATGTGGTGGAAAGCAATATTGAGGAGTTATTAACCGACCATGCTTTTTGCGAGCAGAAGGCCGCCAGCAATGCTATAACGCTTATTGTTCAAAACCCAAACCTGTCGGACCTGGTACAGGAGATGGCTTTGCTTGTGCAGGAAGAAATGGACCATTTTAAACGTGTGCATGATATCATTTTAGCCCGCGGCTTTATCCTCGGCAAGGAACGAAAGGATGACTATGTAAATGAGTTGCGCAAATTCATAATCAGCGGGGGTAGCCGCGCCGAACAGCTGGTTGACCGGTTATTGTTTTCGGCAATGATAGAAGCCCGAAGCTGCGAGCGCTTTAAGGTCCTGTCGGAAAACATTAACGACCCGGAGCTATCCGCGTTTTATTATGAGCTCATGATTAGCGAGGCTACCCACTATACCACCTTCATCCGCCTTGCAAAAAAATATGCTAACGGAGTTGATGTCGAAAAACGCTGGAAGCAATACCTGGAGTTTGAAGCTGTTGTTATCCAAAATTACGGCAAAGGCGAAACCATTCACGGCTGATCGTTGACCAGCTAAAAACGTTCAGCCACCAATAAATTCCTTAGTTTGCTGCATTGATTGGTTTGCTTACAAACACTAACATTAAATACCTGATTGTACCCTTTTCGGCCGACTGCTGCTTATGTCCGTACCCAATACTTATTGGGTACGGACCTGCATTGCAGCTTAAAATGTCGCATATCGTTTTTTATTGACTTTCCCGTTTTAAGGGTTTCTGCCCTAAGTCCGCTTCCTCTTTCCAGTATCAATCTGCAGTAAGTGCAACCGGCGCTAACTGACGGGGCGAACCATCCGGCCCCACTGCTATGATGTTATCAAAAATGACGTGTGCACCTGGCTTGATCCCTTCCAGCGACGACCGCATTTCCGTATTTAGCTCATTCCCGGTGGCGACCTCGACCGAGGCCGTTTCGCGCGGGTTAGCGATGATCATAGTAAACCGGGTGATCCTGAATTTTGCGTCGAAATCAAAATTATCCAGGGCCGCGTAGATTGCCTCCTGGGCTTTTAGGGCAACGGTGGGCACATTTCCGCCCGCCCGCCCGGAAAATTTGGCAACCGGGTCGGGCAGGCGTTTAGCCCTGAACACAGTCCGGCTAAGCTGCTGTACCCTGCCAGGAGATATCTCCGCAGAAACGGATACGGTTACGGTGCCGGGATCAGTCACGCGCGCCACATACTTACCTCCCGACCCGTTAAGCGATCCGGACGATATCCCCACCCTGATGTTCCTTGAAGGAATCCCGGGCACCGAAACAGACACAGGATTGTCTACACCGATATAAAAAACATTCATCTTATCGGGCGACACTACTGCCGATGGACGCGAAACGATATACTGTTGTGTTGGAGTAGTATAAGTTTTGATGGTGCCGTCGGTTTGCTTCACCTTTACCGTACCCTGCCAGCTAAATATTCCTTCACGAGAAGTGGGCACGTTGTAAATTCCCCTGCCATCCTGTACTGCTACCGGGCTGCCGCCCACTTCAATATTGGGGTTTGATTTAGAATCGTATGCGGTGAGAAATATTTGTGCCGAATACGGCTGACCCTGCACCAGGTATGAGGTTGGTGCTACGGCCACTGCTTCAAACTTGTCGAGATTGACTACCGCCTGGTCCATCCGGCCAAGTATTTTTTTCACCACTTCCGATTCGGCGTTTTTATTATCGGCCTGTATACGCGATAGCGTAGTAAATATTGCTGTGAGGGGCACACCGTCGCCAAAATTCACTTCCTCCCAGGTCCGTTTGTTATCCCCCGGTTTTACGGGGTCAACGGCGTTAAGGGTGAAAGAGGTCTGTCGGCTGTCGGTATCTCCCAAAATAGCCAGCAGTTTTTGACGAGTGATGGCTATTTTAAGCTTCAGTTCGCGCCCCTTATTTTTATTGATCATTAGATTATAGCCGATGTCCATATTGTCCCGCTTTTTGAGATCGCCGGATTCTTCATCAAACCCCTGGCCGTCAGCAGCCAATTCGGCTTTGATAGATTTGATGTAATCATCCAGATCCTGCGCGGCATTTTGAGCCTGTTTGGCTTTTTCATAAATTGGTCGTGCCCGTTCAGGCGACTCTTTTAGCCGGGTTTGTTCGAACGTAGTGAACAGTCCCCTGATCGAATTATCCACATTGTTTGCTGAAGCGGTTAAACTGTCGCTGATGGTTTTGAAGGCATCCAAAATGGATTCGGATACGTTGAGTGCCAGCATGGCCAGTAGAACCAGGTACATAAAGTTGATCATCTTTTGCCTGGTGGTCTCTTTTCCTGAGGTAGCCATATTTTTAGTTTTTTAAGGTTAATACTATATTTCGTATCAAAAAAAGCCAGCGTTTTACATCCTGGGCTGGTTCATGGCCGAAAGCATGTTGGCGTAAAAAACATTGAGCTGCGAGATGTTCTTGGCGAGTTTGTTCACTTCATCCTTAAACAGCCTGCTGTCGTCAATAGATTCGTTCATGTTGCGCAGCGTATCGCTTAGGCCGGCATAAAAATGATTAACCCGTCGGAGGCCGGTGTCGGCGTCTTTTAACTCTGTCTCATATAGCGCATTCAGATGCGACAGGTTGACCGTTAGCCTGCTGACCTGGTGATGATATGCATCGCTGTCGTTCCGGCTATTGGCCATCGCCGCCAGTCCGGCCGATGCTTTTTCAAAGGCAACACCCAGCAGATCAACTCTGCCGCAAGCAGCCCGCAGCTTATCTGAAAACTCGTCTGTCGCCAGGGAAACATCAGCGATGGTATTGATCCGGGCCACCTTGTCTGAAAACTTTTTCAAGCCTTCTCCCAGGTTGACGAAAATTTCAGGGCCAAGATCCACGTCTGCCAACCGATTCATCGCCGCCATGTTATTCGCGAATGCGTCTGTTTTCTTTTTTGTCGGGCGAAGCTGAACGTCGTCATCCTCTGATAGCTCGGGATATACTTTTTCCCACGCCGGCTCCTGCGCCGGCGGGAAAAAGCCCAATGTGAAGAACAGAATGGCTTCGACTGTGAGGCCAAGCCCGATCATGTAGGTGCCGACAAGGCCGCCCCAGTGATTTATTTTAAACATGGCGCCCAGAATCACGATGCTGGCTCCCCATGAAATGGCTACGTGCAGCCCGTTGAACTTTTTTGACTTTTTCATAATGGTTATATTTTATTTTTAATCTATTTGAATTTGATATAAATGGTTGCGGCAGAATTAAGACCGGGCAGCAGGCCGCGCAAGCCCGTACTTACTTTTTCAGCTTTATCATCGTAAGTGGCTGTCGCTGCGCTTGTCGGAATGAACCATCCCATATCCAACCGGAGACCAGTGTTCCCCCACAGCTTGATATTCCCCAACCCTGTACCGGCATAAGGCCTGAATTTTGCCATATAAATGGTATAGTCCGGCGTACTGCCGATGCCCTGCCGGTACAGCGAGTTGGAAAAATAATATGCGGCCCCCGTTGAGATAAACCACTTGGTGCTCCACCAGCCGTCGTGCCCGTAGCGTGGCTGCCAGTCGGCAATCAGGTAAACCGAGGTGCGGTCGAGCTCGAGTGCGCGGTTGTTGTATTGGACGGTAATTCCTGGCACTGTATTAAACCCGGTACGGGCATCAAAGCCGGGCAAAAACCCCCATGTGCCCTGCAGGCCGCCCCCCTGCGTTCCTAATTGTAAGCCTATTGATGCAGTGGGGAATGCGCTGTACTCGGGTAATACCTGGGCTTCGGCTTTACCGCAGATAAGCAGCATTATTGCAATCAACAATAACCAACCGAATTCCCTTACTAAATTTAATTGCGTTTTCATGGTTTGTCCTCCTTGTTTTTATCCGGCTCCTTAGCCTGTTTTTTATCGTCGACACCTTTAGGGTTTTTCCAGATGTTTTTACCCAGGCTGGCCAGCTTCTCCTCCAGCTTCAGCGCCTCGGGGCTTCCCGGGTCCAACTGTTCCGTTTGCAAGCCGCCCGGTGAAAATTCCCTGACCAAATAGGCTTTGAATTTGTGCTGCATAAACACATCGTCCATCGTTACATCGAACAGGTTTTTATCAGGATTGCTCAGGTCTTCCTTTATTAGGGCATAACGCAACTGCGGAAAGTAAAGCCAAAAAGCCGGCGCCGAAGCGAAGTTTGCCGGCAAATCCGCGGAAGTAGCGAGGTTGAGCAGCGGCGCCAGGGCGATGATACGTGTATCAACCCGTCCGCGCTGCCTGTCAAAAAACACATCTTCCTCTATCCTGAACTTCCTGATCTTTTCGGGATTAAATTCGTTGAGCACCATTTTGGATGATACCTGGTTGCCGTCCTTGTCGAATTTTGGTACCAGAACCGAGTCGGCAAAGCGCATTTCACCCTGTTTGGCGGTCATTTTTGTTTTAAAGTCATCCTTCTCGTAAGGAGTAAGCTTGCCCGATCTGATGTTGTTCATAATGGTTTCCATCAATGACCTTCCCGGTATGTCGAGGATGGCATTGGCTGTATCATCCAGGTCGATAACGCGCCAAACCCGTGCATAAAGCCTGATGTTTGCCTGGCTGATCCGGGGATACGGGAACGGTCTGGCATTACTGTGGTCGGCAGCCTGCAAATTGGTATCAAATGCCGGGAGCGTATCGGTCAGCAGGCTATCCGCCGGCGCCATTTGAGCAAAAGAGGCCCTGGTCCATAGCGCGGTGAGCGCTATGGTTAATATTAATAGTCTGTTCATGATCTTATTTTTTAGCGTAGTTGAATTTTCGGGTTTTAACCTGTTCGCCAGTCAATTCGAAACCGGCCATAACACAGCGGAAACCGATATAGGAGTGCGCGGCGTCCTGGTCTTCATAATTGCGCGTATCGGTGTTCAGCATGTCGCCGTTATCTTTCCAGGATCCACCCCTCACGACTTTGCGCCTCATGAGCGGCCCGTCTTTGTCCGATGCGTCATAAAGCAGCGCCGGGTTAAGGTCATTTACAAACTGTGATGCTGAAGGGCTGAAGGCATCCAAAGTCCATTCGGAGACGTTGCCGGCCATATTGTATAGACCAAAAGCGTTGGGCGTGTAAGAAGTTACCGGCAGGGTAAACGTTGAGCCATCGGATGAATAATCACCTTCACCCTGTTTAAAGTTCAGGGACAGCTGCTCCTTGCCGGTCTTCTCATCAACTGTAGTTAATACCGATCGTTGCGTGGAATCGTCCGGGCTTAGCTTAGCCTCGGCGGCAAACTGCCATTGTGCCTCGGTAGGCAAGCTGAAGCTGAGCTTAAAGTTTTTAAGATTGGGATTGTTTTTAATTAAAAAACGCATCTGTGTTCCGCGCCAGTCGGCATAGGCCCGTGCCTGTTTCCAGGTGACCCCGACAACCGGGTTATACTGGTAAACTTTACTGGTAAAGTAGTTAGCGTCCATAAAGCTTAGCTGCGCGTTCGGGAAATCAGCAGACCAAACAGCCTCATGCGGGTAAACGCCAACGGTATCCATAACCGACTCGCTATTTTTTACGCCATCTATGCGCATATAGTAAAACCGGTACACTAACAATGCCGGGTTTGGCCGGCGTTCGCCATTGATGAGGACCATCATAGGCGCGAGCTTTTCTTTTACTTCGGCAGGTGCATTTTTCCAAAGCGGCGATATTTTATCCACTTTGCGCCAGTCTATTAGCCGTGGTTCTTTATTTTCCGGGCCTACGGTTGCACCTGTGGAGGGGAGGAAAAAACTATCGTCGTGTAGATAATCCGTAATGGCCACCGAATCGGCAACCCAGTTTACGAAGGCCTGGTATTGTTTGTTGGAGACCTCCGTTTTGTCGATGAAGAAGGCGCTGACGCTAACCTTGCGTTGCTCAGCCTTGTCATCGTTCAGCATCTTGTATAGGAAGGTTCCCGAAGGGATGTAAACCATGCCTATGGGTGGAATAAGGCGGTTTACAGCAACAGCCCGTGTTTTAGGTGTGTTGTATAAGCTGGGTTTGCAGGCACCGAGCATCAGCAGCAGTAGTCCTGTCATTGTGATTGACGATCTCATTTGACTTCTTTTTACAGATTATTAAGAGTCGATGTGATGTCATTCCTTTTTACTTTTTAATTGATGAAACAATGAGTCAAATATGAAAAGATGTGGTGTACGGCGTTACAAATAGTCGCTGAACGGGTGTTTTTCGTCGATTAATGATCAAAAAAGAGTCGCGATTTAGTGTTTTAGGGGCGTTAATTGTGGGATTTAACAACAATTCCCGAATCAGGATATTTCGCTTTGTGGATCAAAATGCGCCGGCCCGGTTAACAGACAGCCTCCAATAGCGGTGGGTTTAAAACATCAAGTGTTCGAAACATTAACACAACCGCAGCCACCCTCTTTATCGCCTGCGATAGAGAGGGTCGAACAGCGAAGCGCATTCGGGGTGAGTAAATTATAGCCATGCATTGACGGGAATGTCCGCCGGGTTGACTCACCCTGCACAAGGAATTCAGGGGACTTCGTTCGGCATCCCGCTCGTTGCTGCACGAAAAGAGAGTCTTTCGAACACACGAGGTTTAAAACCCATCGTTATAGAGAATAACCGGATATTCTTAAATGAAATTTACCAACAACCACAGTAAATGCTATTCATCCACACAAAAAGCCTGTTCGCCGATAAATCATTGCCGGGATGAATACCAATCCGCAACTTTATAACGGGACTAATACTGTGTTATCTGTGTTGCTTGATGAGCGCCCGGTTTTTAGGGCGCTTTTTTTGAATTTAAGCGAGACACCTATTTGTCTTCTATTAAATGCCCCTTTCAAAAGTTACTTTTGAAACAAATAATAAATAAATGCAGCGCTCCAGGGCAACCACTATTTTTATACATGCAGCCGGCTGGCTGGTTTTCCTGGGCTTCCCGTTGCTTTTTATGAACAAAACGCAGGAAAGCAGCAGCAGTTCCTGGTACGTGGTGCTTTCTCCATTTTACTGGTTATTTTGCCTCACCTATATATTCCTGTTTTATCTAAATTCCTGGTACCTGGTGCCAAGGCTGGTATTCCGAAGGGCGTATTTCCGGTATGGTATCATCATTTTGCTGTTATCCGGCTGCGTTTATTACTTACAGCCTTTTGATAACCTGCTGCTTCATAACCTGGTTAAGGGCCATAAAGACTCTTCCGGGCGATCTGCCATTGCAGGCCGCTTAAGCGGCCCGAGTGCGGATAGTGATTCCGCGGGGATCAAAGGCCTGCCTTTTGGCCCGTTGCCGCACGAAAATATGCGCATGGAGGATCCGCGGCTTAAACCATCAAACAAAGTGATATTGATACACCAATCAGGTAATATCGACCTCGTGGCACTATTCATCTTTATTATTGTCATCGGCCTGAGCATAGCTGTCAGTACGGTACAAAAATGGCAGCTTACGGAACAACAGGTAATGAAGGCGCAAGCGGAGAAGGCACATGCAGAGCTTTCCTTTTTGAAAGCGCAGATCAACCCCCACTTCCTATTCAACACGCTTAATAATATTTACGCACTTTCAGTTTCACAAAATGACAAGACACCCGAGAGCATTATGAAGCTGTCGAACATTATGCGTTATGTAACTGACGAGGTAGCCGAAGACCTGGTGCCGCTCCAGAGCGAGATCGACTGTATCAATGATTACATCGATCTGCAAAAACTTCGCATCGGCAAAACAACAAAACTTAACGTGGTCTATACGGGCGAAATAAAAAACCAAAAAATTGCCCCGCTGGTGTTGATGACGTTTGTTGAAAACGTATTTAAGTATGGCATCAGCAAACACAAAACGGTAAACATTAGCATAAAGCTGCATGTTGACACTGACAAGCTGACCTTTTTTTGCCAGAATCCCGTCTTCGCGCACACAACAGTGAGTAAACGGAAAGGCATAGGCATTTCCAATACCAAACAACGGCTGGAGCATATGTACCCGGGCAAGCACCGGCTTGAGATAAATACCGACAATGAACTTTTCACAGTTAATTTAGAGATCGACTATTAAACATAAACGCTATGCCCTTAAATTGTATCGCGATAGATGATGAACCATTGGCGCTTGAGATAGTGAAGCGGCATATTTCGGAATTTCCGGCGCTTAAACTGATGCAGGTATTTGAAGACGCCATTTCAGCGGCAGAATACCTGAAACAGCACCCGGTGGATCTGCTGTTCATTGATATTGATATGCCCGATATTAGCGGCATCGACCTGGTAAGATCACTGGGGGTTAAGCCGATGGTGATATTCACCACTGCCTACAAAAAATTTGCTTTTGAAGGTTTCGAGCTCGAAGCGCTGGATTATCTGCTGAAACCAATTACGATCGAACGCTTTTCGGCCGCAGTTAACAAGGCTGTCGACTACGCCAAGTACAAAAACTCGGACCGTAACGAGGCTGATGAAAGTATTTATGTCCATTCGGAGTACAGGATGATCAAGATCAGTATCAAGGATATTGAATACATCGAAAGCATGCAGGATTACATCAAGATCCATATCACCGGTGTTGAAAAGCCAGTGCTGACGCTGCTTCCGATGAAATCCGCACTCGAAAAATTGCCCGCCGACCAGTTTGCGCGGATACACCGCAGTTACATTGTGGCGCGGAAACACATCCGGTCAATCCACAACAGGAAGGTGCAGTTAAAGAACATAGAGTTGCCGGTTGGGAGTAATTACGCAGATTTTGTGAAAAGCTGGGCTAAATGACCCTGCCTTGCCAGGCATGTATCCCGTTGCCGGGCGATTTGCAAATACCGACATCTTCACTGTTCATCGGCGGAAACCTGTTATTTACCGACACATTCTTTATTGGATGTATTAAATACCTGAATTTCAAAGCAGATTAAATTTGATGCTATGGAACTGCTCAAAAAACAAAAACGAATATTGGTTTTGGATAACGGGGGGAGGATGCTGCCAGTTATAGAAGAAATAATGGCCTATGGTGACTTTGATATACACGTGATGTACGATCCCGACAGTATTGTTGGCAGGGCAAAGGAACTTAAACCCGACCTTTTGATTCTTGATTATTTACTGATGAACAATGATTGCGTCCTGGTATGCCAGGAACTCAAGGAAGATGAGGGACTGAACGCCATACCGGTTATTATAGTAGCCCGGTATATTACCCGGAAGATCCGTTCAGAGTCCTACAAATGCGACGCGCTGTTTGTTAATACTTTGGATATGGATGTGCTGGCGCCGCGGATCAACTATTTGATGGCATGCTGAATAATTTTATGATATTTGGGTTTAAACCTTAAAATGACCATCAAAAAAAATATCGCGATAAGCGAGAACGGGTTTATTTTTAACCCCGCTACCGGGGATTCCTTTTCGGTAAACGGAATGGCTTCGGTTATTTTGACCGCGCTGCGGGTGGGAGAAAGCGAGGCCGGAATAAAAGCGGGCATTCTCGAAAAATATGAAGTGAGCCCTGAACAGCTGAACCGCGATTGGGACGATTATATGATTCAACTCCGCGATGCCAACCTGCTCGAGACGCAATAAAAATTGACATGGTAATAGCAATCACCGGTTTGAATGCAAATGATAACCCCGGCCCGGGTGTAGCCGTCGCACGTTCGTTGCGACATGAATTTGGCAGCGATCTGCGCATCATCGGGCTTTGCTATGAATCACTGGAGCCGGGCATCTACATGCCCGATTTAGTCGATGCTGCGTACCTGATCCCCTATCCGGGTGCAGGAATTTCCGACTTAAAGGAGCGGCTTGAACATATCCATCAATGCGAAAAACTGGATATGATCATCCCCAATTTTGATTCAGAGCTTTATAACTTTATAAAAATAGAACCCTGGCTGAATAACCTGGGTATAAAGACATACCTGCCCTCGCATGCGCAATTAGCCGAACGCGACAAGACAAACCTGGCACACCTCGGCAGAAAATTCGATTTTTCCGTCCCAACCGACTATAAAGTCAACGTGCTTGCCGACCTCGACCAGGCAATTACCGATTTGAACTACCCGGTGGTGGTAAAGGGGAAATTTTATGAGGCCGAAGTATGTTACACCAAAGAGACGGCCGCAACGGCCTTTCATCGATTAAAGGCAAGATGGGGTTTGCCTGTGATAGCACAGCAATATATTAAAGGTACTGAGATCAACATTGCGGGCCTGGGTGATGGCGAAGGCAGTGCGATAAGCGTTGTTCCGATGCGCAAACTCTACCTAACCGACAAAGGCAAGGCCTGGGCGGGCGTTACCATAGAGCGTGAAGAATTGATCGCCCTGGCGCGCGCATTTACAGCGGCAACCCGGTGGAAAGGGGGCTTTGAATTGGAAATAATGCGCGATAGCAATGGTATGCTTTTCATACTCGAAATAAACCCGCGATTCCCGGCCTGGGTTTATCTTACCGCAGGAGCCGGCCAAAACCAGCCGGCCGCTTTGGTAAAGATGGCCATGGGCCTAGCGCAGGAAGTTTTTAAGGACTACGCCGTAGGGAAAATGTTTGTTCGTTATTCCTGGGATGAATTGGTGGATATTGCCGACTTTCAGCAATTTTCAGCATTCGGCGAATTAAGCTTAAATAAATTCAGTTTATGAAACCAGGCGAAAAACTAAGATATGAACGTCCTTACCTCAAAAAGCTGAATGCCGGGATGATGAACAAATCCGGTACGCCAGGTGTGGCTAAGATCACTAAAGAAATTGAAGGCGTTCCCGTTCGCGACCTGGTTGAACAATACGGTTCGCCGCTTTTTGTACTTTCCGAAAAACAGATACGCCGGAATTACCAATCGGCAGTAAGGGCATTTCAGACGCGCTACCCATCCGTACAGTTTGCCTGGAGCTATAAAACCAATTACCTGAATGCCGTTTGCAATATTTTTCACCAGGAAGGCAGTTGGGCCGAAGTAGTGTCGGGTTTTGAATACCGTAAGGCGCTGGGTAATGGTGTAAGCGGCGCTCATATCCTGTTTAACGGGCCTGCCAAACAAAAAAAAGACCTGCTGCTTGCGGTCGAAAACAATTCCCTGCTGCATATCGATAACCTGGACGAATTATACTTGTTGCTGGAGGTTTGTGAGGCGACAGGTAAAAAACCCCGCGTGGCCATCAGGGTAAATATGGACACAGGCGTTTACCCCGTTTGGGACCGTTTCGGCTTTAATTATGAAAATAACGACGCCTGGAGCGTGCTTACCAAAATAGTGAGGTCGGGCAAAATGCAACTGGTAGGCTTGCACTGCCATATCGGCACTTTTATGCTTTCGGTAGAGGCTTACCGTATTGCAACCTCGAAAATGTGCGACCTGGCCGCCCGCTGCGGAAAATTACTGAATAATACGATCCAATATATCGACTTGGGGGGCGGATTCCCGTCAACCAACACGCTGAAGGGGGCTTACCTGCCAGGAGTGGATACAGTGCCTACAATTGATGATTTCGCAGAAGTGATCACAGGTACAATCCTCGGGTACGGGTTCAGCCAGGAGGAATTACCGATGCTGGTGATGGAATGCGGTCGGGTTTTGATTGACGATGCAGGCTACTTGCTGGGCACTATCGCAGCCAATAAGCGCCTGAGTGACGGGCGGCCATCAATCATCGTAGACTTTGGAGTGAACACTTTGTTTACCGCATTTTGGTATGATCATTTGATTACGCCAGCGCAGGAAACCAACGCCCCGGTTGAAAACATGGCAATTTACGGGCCGCTGTGCATGAATATTGATGTGATACGCGAGAGTGTTAACCTGCCGGTTATGACCCCTGGCGACAAGGTGGTAGTCCACAAAGTTGGTGCTTATAACATGACCCAATGGATGCAGTTTATCACTACCCGGCCGGCTATTGTGTTAATAGGTGATAACAGGCAGGTGCACCTGGTACGCCTTGCCGAAACGCTGGAATACCTCGAGATGCCCGAAATAATGCCTTCACATTTAAAATTGAAACAGACGGATTGAAAGCGAAAGCAAAATTTGTTGCCGAAAGCATACTGCACAGCTACGCTATCCTGTTTTTTTCGCAGCACAGCGTATTTGGCGCATTGCTGCTATTGGTGACGTTTTTATCTCCTATAGCCGGCGCATCCGGGCTGATCGCTGTTTTGCTGTCGATGGCCATATCTGTGTTATTAAACTGTCACCGCGAAAGTGCCCGGATGGGGATATACAGCTTTAACCCACTTTTGTTCGGCCTGGGGTTGGGCGCATTTTACCAGCTTAACGCTGCGTTTATCGTTTGGCTGCTGGTGGGCAGTCTGTTGGTTACTATTATCAGCGTTGCATTGGGCGCATTTTTTTGCCGTTATAACTTCCCTTTATTGTCGTTTCCTTTTGTCATCGGCTTTTGGCTGCTGCTCCTTTCGGCTAACAGTATCTACCACATGGGGTTAAAGCAGGTGAACAGCGCCGTTTTAAATGAACTTTTTGCACCGGGCAAGGATAGCGGTTTTAACGTACCATTATTGTGCTGCAGGTTTACATTACCGCACTATACAAGCTTGTTTTTCAGGGCGCTGAGCGCTGTTATTTTTCAAAACAGCGCTATAACCGGTTTTGTGATCGCTGCCGGGGTTTTTATTCATTCCCGCATACAATTCAGCCTGATGGTGTTGTCATTTTCGGCGGCCTGCCTGATCAACGGTGTTACGGGGATTTATCCCGAAGGTATCAGCTACTATCATTTAGGCGCCAATGTAATGATGGTTTCCGGGGCGCTCGGCTGTTTTTTCTTTATACCGTCGGGACGTACTTATTTATGGTCGGTGATCGTCATTCCGCTTACATTTCTACTGATCAACGGGATGACGAAAGTTTTTTGGGGTTTCGACCTGCCGATATTATCTCTTCCGTTTAGCCTGTTGACCATCCTCTTCATTAGTTTTTTCCGGCAGCGGGCGCCGGGTGGCAAACTGCAGCTTACGCTGCTACAGCACTATTCGCCCGAGCGAAATCTTTACCAGCAATTAACTAACAGCAACCGATTGTCCGATCTTGAATTTCTAAAGATCAGCCTGCCATTTATGGGCAGCTGGACGGTATCGCAGGGCTACGATGGCGATATAACGCACCGATCCGCGTGGGGAAAGGCGCTTGATTTCGTTATCGTTGATGACGATGGCAAAACTTACCAATTGCCCGGCGCCGAACCGCAGGATTTTTATTGCTATAACAAACCCGTATTGGCTTGTGCCGATGGCACAATTGCGGAAGTTTCAGACCATATTGACGACAACCCGATCGGGGTTATAAATGAGGTTGAGAACTGGGGCAACAGCATCGTGATCAAACACGCCGAGGGATTATACAGCCAGGTGTCTCATCTGAAAAAGAATTCGGCAAAAGTAAAACGAGGAGATTTTGTCCGGCAGGGCGATATAATTGGCCATTGCGGCAATTCCGGGCGTTCTCCGGAGCCACACCTGCACTTCCAGCTGCAAGCCACTCCTTACATCGGATCCACAACGATCAGCTATCCTTTTGCCTGGTACCTGGGTAAAAACCATGGCAAAAATAAGCTCTTCAGTTTCGATATACCGGAAGAAGGTACGGTGTTAAGCCCGATATCGATTAACCGGTCCCTGAAACATGCTTTCAATTTTCATCCCGGTTATACGGCTTCCTTATTGGCACAAAACCACAACACCGAACAGTTGGAAGTATTTATCGATCCCTGGAACCATACTTATATCTTAAGCAAAACCACCGGGGCGGCCGCATATTTTATTAATAATGGCAGTTCATTCTATTTTACGAGCTATTATGGCAACAGGAATTCCCTGCTGTTCAGTTTTTACCTTTCCGCTTACCGGATCGTTTTCACAGCCGACCCGGATTTAACTATAACTGATACGTATCCGCTGCAGGCCTCATTTAATAAACCGGTGCTGTGGTTGCATGACCTGATCGCGCCTTTTAAACAATTAATGAAACTTACCTACCAGGGGAAATGCATTGCGAACAGCGAGCACATCGAAATCCTGGCAACCCAAAACCTTGACGTAATGGGCCGTAATACGCAAACCATGGCTGCGTCGATCCAAATCACCAATAAGGTAATTAATCATATCAGCATCAAATTGAACGGCAGGTTAACTGAGATAAAATGGGCATCAGAAAGTGCATATTGATATTGTTCATTACCGCGACTACACGTTATGCGGGAGCCCAGGCGGTCACTTATTTGCAAGCTGACAGCGTTTCAAACAGCTTATTTGCATCGGGCCAATGGAAGGAATTGATTAAAATGGGAAACAGGGCCATAAAAGACAGCATCGACTTTCTTGCGCTAAGACAGAGGCTTGGCTATGCCTATTTGTTAACGGGCAACTACAGTGCGGCACTCGTGCAATATGACCATGTTTTAAAAAATGATCCCGACGATAAGGCGACCAGGTATTACGCATATTTGTGCGAAACTTACCTGAATAATGTGCCGGCCGCTTCTCTTAATGGCGGGTATTGTGACACTGCCCTCTTAAGGAGCGAACACATTAGTTCTTTCCAAATCACAGACGCCGGCCTGGAAAGCGGACTTAAATTTAACGCCGACCCTTACAGGGGCACCGGCTCCTACAACCGCGTTTCGCTTGGTTGGCGGCTTTTATGGCGGCTGCGTTTTGACCAATCGCTGGTTTACTTTGGGCGACCCGTTAGTAAAGAGGATTTTGATCAACTCAGAAAGGCCGATACGTTAACTAACAGCGCCGATAATGAGTTTGAATACTATGGAAAGCTAAGTTATTCGGTTAGTCAGCGGTTAACGCTCCTGGGGGTTTTTCATTACCTGGGCACCACTTATTTTAACACTGATTACTATAGTAACCTGGGGCTTTTAGGCGTAAAATATTCCGCCAACTACTTTAACGTCCAGGCTGACGTTAATTTCGGGAAGCTGATCGGGTACCCGCTAACACAATACAATGCCACCTTTATGTTTTACCCTTTGGGAAATCTGAATTTTTACACCATCAGCCGGCTTTCATACCTCAACCAAAACACCAATCACCTGGCTGTATTCAACCAAAGCATCGGGTTTAAGATTTTTAGCAATACCTGGATGGAAACTTTGGGCACATTTGGTAAATTGGACAACTATATCGACACTGACGGTTTATATATTTATAATTCAATTGATGTAACGACGTTTAAAATAGGCGAAACCGCTTTTTACGAATTGGGGAAGCATGCGCAATTGCAGCTGAACTATACTTTTGAGAGAAAACAGGATAGCCAAAATGATTTGAGTTACAACCAGGCCTCGGTTACGGCCGGATTTATATGGAAGTTTTGAAACGTTTACTTTTCATTTTTTTATTGGCAACCAGCGTGAGCCTTGCATCAGCCCAATCGAATGCTGTGCTGCAAAAGGCTTTTCATAATAGCTATACGGACGAGGCCGGGAAAAATTATTCTGCGGCCATAACGGATATATCGCCCTATTATACCGAAGCCAGCTATGAGATCAACATTCGCCTGGGCTGGCTGTATTATTTAAATAAAAATTACAGCGTTTCGGAACAATACTATCATAAGGCTGTGAACCTTCGGCCGGGATCGATCGAGGCGAAATTCGGATACGTACAACCCCTGGCCCTGCTGCAAAACTGGGACAATGTTCTGGAGCAATATCTTGCCATCATAAAGCTCGCGCCCCAAAATACGCAGGCTAACTATTGGGCCGGCGTTATCTACTATAACCGGAAGCAGTACCCTGCTGCAATCAAATGCTTCAAGATAGTGGTCGATCTTTATCCCTTTGATTATGATGGGAATCATATGCTTGGCTGGGCCTTGCTAATGTCGGGCAACAAGACAGGCGCCAAACCTTGTTTTGAAACCGCACTGGTCATCAAGCCCGGCGACGAATCCAGTACAGACGGACTCAACCGCTGTAAATAAGATCTCTTTTTAGCTGGTTTACCGGCAGATCATATCCTCCCGATTCATTTATCGATAAGTTTGTTACTTCTGTCGATTGATTTTTCCTCTCCTTAACCCGCCCACCTACTTTTATTTCAATTAATTGAAACGACTTATTTGAACTTATTTAATCAATTATTAATCAATGGATATGAAAACTAAATTTACTTACCCCGCCCTTTTATGTTTCGTTGTGTTGACCCTCTTTTCTTCGTGCAAAAAAGATGCTGCATCCATCGCTTCGAAAACCACTACCACTACCAGCGTTACCGCTTCGTTTTCGGACGGAAGGA
>JABDGE010000054.1 GCA_013286235.1 Bacteroidota bacterium | reverse complement strand
CTGGTTTTGGCAGTGCTGTCATAAACCGTCAGCATGGCCTTATTACCGCCAACCACTGCCGCAACCCATTTGCCCGATACGCTGATTGCAGCAGTGTTTATATCAGTGGGATAGGACAGTCGCTGTTCGGTTTTATTCAAAAAATTGGCTTTGATCAGAAAACCGGCATAGGTGTTAAAAAGGATATATTTTTCATTAGCGCTCACAACCAGGTACCCCAATGAGTTATCAACCGGGCCAAAGGCGTCCTTTACCTCCTTTTGCGCGGAATGCAGCAGGTAGGGTGCTTTGTGGGTGTAAAGCAGCAGCCCGGTATCAAAATTATAAACATTAACAGCCCCCTCGCCATAGCTGTCGATGGTTGCGAGGTAATTTCCGTTAGCGCTCATGGTCATCACCTCATCGTAATGAACCGGGCGATCGTTAAAAAACCGGTATTCGCCGTCTTTACCAACTTCATAAATAAACGGAACCTTTTTAAAGCCTTTTTGCACGTCGAAAATATTTAATATTCCATTGTCATCCTGGATAGCGTATTTTCTGTTCGCGGTAAAACCGATGCTTGCGTACTGAGCAGGTAACACGTCAGTAAGGAGTTTAAAAGTACGGCTGTCGAATATCTTTAGTCCGTATTGCGACGATATGTTCAGCTGCTTTTTTCCGTCGTGCGTTAATGCGAATGGCCTAATCATGATATTCGCAGGCCCGGTGAGGTGCGGGATGCTGTCGGCAGCGCTGATGTAGTAGGGTTTATTATCTAACCGGGTTTCGAAAATCTCCGGATAACCTTTCATGTACGGGTAATTTAAACTGGACAGTTCAAAGGAAAGAAGCAGTGATGACGCCTGGAGTGCGATGTTAAACGAAGGTATTTGAAATGCCATCAGTTTGCCTGTTTCCTGGTCGCTGCCTGCCCTATAGGCGAATAAATATTTCCCGTTATTGCTTTGGTTCACAGGGTAATATTTTGCCCCGGCGGGGGTATTGAGTTTTGTGAGGCTTTTAGCCCTGATGTCGTATTCGTATAAATCATTCCAACCTATATACAGCTTGTTTTCGTCGTTACTAAAAATTACTTGCCCGCTTACATCACTTTCGGCCGGCGG
Organism: Bacteroidota bacterium; assembly: GCA_013286235.1. Lineage (GTDB taxonomy): Bacteria > Bacteroidota > Bacteroidia > Sphingobacteriales > Sphingobacteriaceae > Mucilaginibacter. Next base: position 25,304 of record JABDGE010000054.1, on the reverse strand, counting down.
CAACTCGAGAGAGTCTATCACCGTGCGGCTGTTTGTATTCACTATAAAGATTTGCCGCACCATGCGGTAACCGGATTGTTTTGGAACTCCAAAGGCAAACCTGTCGCCGGCTTTACTGCAGTTAAAGGTTTGCAGGTAATTGTGTACGTCAAAATCAAAGGACCCACTGTCGGCCGTGTTTTGAACCCGGATCACATTTTCTTTTTCGCCCGCTCCAAAAACGGTGAACACCCTGGCTGCCGACGGGATGGTAAAGCTTATCTGCTTGTTCATGGCTTTGTTGCTGACGCTGTGCAGGGTTTTTGCATCGTATATAGCCATATCATGCCCAAGACTGCCGGAGCTTAACAGATACAGGCCGTCCCTGGTAAACAGCAGGTCGCCATACGTATAAACAGGCGCTGAAAGGCTATCTTTCCGTATTGTTTTGGCGCCGATGTTGTAACGACCCAGCAATTTGCTTCCTCCCTTATAAAAATAAAGGTCCTTTGAGTCGGGCGTAAAAATGCAATTCACCGGTGAAAAAGAGGTCCCCGTCAAAAAATTCAGCGAATCCTTCACCGGCAGGTCCGTTTCTGTACAATCGGCTAAGGTATACAAGACCATCTTATCTCCGCCTACCCCCCCGGCCTCCCGTTGCACGGCGTATTTCTCATCGGGACTTATAGACACCTGGTACACCCTGCCGCCACCAGCAGACAGGGATTTAAAAGTGTGCGTATCATATATCCTAAAACTGTCGAAATTGTACGACGCGACTAAATAATTGTCGTTATCGCTTAATGTATAATCGGCGTCCTGGGTATCCTCCCATAAAGTTTGTTTAGTGGCAATATCCACTATTTTCGCCCGGTATTTTCCCGTCCGGATGTTCTTGTTGTATACCATCAAATGATCGGTGTTACCAAGAAACCAAACGAAATACGCAACATAACCAGGTGGTGGTTCCGCAAGGATAGACTGCAGGACGGGAGTTTTGTCGACACGCCAGATGTGAAAAGCACCTTTAGGGGAGGCAGCGTCCGAGAAAACGCCTTCAAGGTATCTCCCGTTTTTACTCAGCGTAACATTCGAGAGCGGTTCGTTAATATACTTTAGGTCCACGCTCCCTGCAACATTAAAAAAGCTTGTTTTTTTTTCGCCTTCGATGATTAAATTATTGGTTGGTGCATCATAGTACATATTGGCGATCTGCCCCACATCCGCGTTGACAGGCCGGGTGACCGCGCCCGTTAACAAGTCGTATTCAAATACCCGGTCAAACGCGAATCCCCAAAAAACAGTATTACCGGCACTGATGCAATATCCTTTTTGCTGAAACTGGGTATACTGCTTTTCCAACTGGTCCAGCCGGTCGTTTTTTGGTACCAGGTCATAAAAAGACCTGTTTTGCGGAATAGAAAAACCGAATCTAATGGCTTGTTCAGTATTGCTTCCCCTCTTGAGGTCTCTGCTTACCTTTCCCGTGTGGATATTGAATATCAATGAACGGTTGATCAGCACATCCTCATTATCAGCCAAAAAAACAGCATCCGTTATTTCAAAATTTATTGGATAGGTAGCATATATTTTCCCGATTTTAATCTCCCACACGATTAGCGAATGCTCGGTTTTGTCACTGGTGATGACCCAGCGGTCATCATGGCTCACCGCAAATATTTTTGGAATGCTGGAATAATTAATAGATGGACGATGGCCGATCTGCAGCGCCACATCCAGCGAATTTTGCGCGGATATTTTGCCGGGCGCGCCAAAAAACAAAAGAAATATTATTGAGTGGCTAAATAACAGCTTCAAAATGCCGGTGTTCCGCTTTGTTGCCATATTTGGACTATACTGACTGATTTTTCGATTAAAAATACTTATAAATAGGTAGTTAACTTTCAAAAAGTAATTTATAAATTCACTTTTATTTGATTAAATTATTTAATAGTTATAACGCCTGTTTCAAACCTTAAAAAATCATTAAAATCATCATGAAAACTAAAAGCCTGGCACTTTCAACGTTCTTTTTGCTTGCCCTTTTGCAACTATCTTTCGGGCAGGACAATAAACAAGGCACTAAACACGCGCTGATATTTGCGATCGGCGATTACACGCCGAATAGTGGGTGGCCGCATATTTCAAGTATCAGGGATGTTTCCTATGTTAAAACGGCGTTTGCAAACCAGGGATTCAAAGACATCAAAATTGTAGAAGACAAGGATGCAACCACAGCTGGGATAGCTACGGCCCTGAACGAGCTCATTACCAATTCAAAACCAGGCGATATTGTAGCCATACACTTTTCTACCCATGGTGAACAGGTTGAAGACGATAGCGGCAGCAAGCCGGACGGGCTTGAAGAATCGATCGTTGCCTACGACGCAAAATTACCGGCAAAAATGGTGGTTAGCCGTGCGGAGTTTTTAAAGTACCGCACGGGGTATTTTTTGGATAACCGCTTTGGAAGTTATATCGACACGTTGCGCACAAAGTTGGGAAAAGATGGCGATGTAGTTATTTTTATGGATTTGTGCTATGCAGGCACCGGCACACGAGGCGTTAGTCACGTTCGGGGAGGGAAGCCTGCGCTTGTTTCAACTGATTTCGAGAGCAAGAACTATAAACTCACCGACGAAAATAAGCCTCAGCTGCCGCTTGTCGATCAAACCAATATGGCTCCCTATGTGGTTATAGGAGCAGCAAGGGCAACTGAACCTGATACGGAAACGCTCGACGATAACAATGCAGACATAGGCCCACTAAGCTATGCTATTAGTAAAGTCTTCAACAATTTAGACACGAGTGTTACCACATATCATTCGCTTTTTGCTAAGATACAGGCAATAATGAACCAAAGGATACCATACCAGCATCCGGTATTATCAGGGAATGGCATTGACCGAAAGTTATTTGGGGGGAGTTTTGTGGTTCAAAAACCGTTTATCGAAATTGACACGATAAATGGACTTGCCATGGGTCTTAAAGCAGGCAAATTTGCCGGGCTGGACGTGGGTGCAAAGGTAGCGGTATACCCTGAAGGGACCATTGACCCAAAAGGAAAAAGCCCTTTGGCCATGGCAACGATCACGAAGGCAGGGATTTATACGTCAACAGCGCAACTCGATAAGGACCCCAAACTGGCGCAGGCAGCGTTAGGCTGGGTTTTTGTCACGGACCAGGTTTTCAAAGCAAAGGCTTTAAAGGTAGCTATCATATCCGCTCAGTCCCGCGGCCCGGTGTCAACAGCCTATTCTCAAAACGAAATGTTAACTATTAAAACCAGCCTAGAGAGACTGCCAGCCGTGAAAATTGGAAATAATCCGGATATCCAGATTGAAAAAAAGCCAACAAGCGACTACATTATCATCAGTGCAACCGGAACTTTGTTCGATAGCGTTCCGCATAAAAATTCGGTAACTGATACCGCACGTTTAAGAAGAAAAGTTCAGTCATACATTCAGTACGGCTTTTTACGGGATTTAAACGTAGACGATCCTGATATAAAGCTGGAAATGAAATTGATCCCGTTAAAAGCAGACGGCAAGCCTGACAGCTCCAAGATAGCCTTAAAAGATACCAGCTATGCGTTTAAAGATGGCGATAAATTTACGTTTTGGGTAAAAAACAATGGTGACGAAGACGTTTATTTCAATGTGATAGATATGCAGCCAAACGGTATTGTAAATGCAATTCTGCCAATAAAGCATCCACGTAAAGGGTCTGGAATCGCACCGGAACAATTAAGAATACCTGCGCGAAAATCCGTTCTATTTAATAGGTTCAAGGTAACAATCCATCCGCCATACGGAAAAGAAATATTTAAGGTGTTTGCGTCGACCGATGTTATAGATATGGAGGACCTCGCCAGTTCTGAAGGAGAGCGAAATGGTACCTCGCGGGGTAACCTTCATCCTTTTGTGCAGCTATTTAAAAAAACTTACACTGCCCGTGGCGGAGAGCCCGAAAGCGTCAGCGATTCCGATGGCTGTAGTTTTAATTTATATTTTGATATAACACCTAAATAAAAAATAAATTGTCAATAGGTCAGTCGTAGAGTGCCTGGTTTTTGCGATCCATTTGCCAATTCACCGCATGGTAATGCAGAAATTAAATGTTTGACACAACTGCGATAAGGCTTTTCGAATTAATCATGGTATAATTTAACCACTTTAAAAAAAAACGCCATGCGAAATAAAAACGCAATCATACTCACGATAACAGTAACACTCGTTTGGCAACTGTCTTTTGCCCAGACGAAACATGCGTTGATATTCGCGATTGGCGATTATCCGAAAGCAAGTGGCTGGCAAAAGATTTCAAGCGATAATGATACGTTGTTAGTCGAAAAAGCGCTAATGGCGCAAAAATTTCAGGACATCAAAGTTGTTCACGATAAGGATGCCACTGTAAACGGTATATCCACGGCTTTGGAAGCATTGATTGCAATATCCAATCCGGGAGACGTCGACGTTATCCATTTTTCGTCCCATGGTGAGCAAATTGAAGACTTAAAAAAGCATAAGGCTGACGGACTGGAAGAGTGTATCGTACCCTATGATGCCAAACTGCCCGATGCGGATAAAAGACCATACACCCAGGAATATATAGAAAGCCTTTTCCCGGGCTATTATCGTGAAGATATGTTCGGCGCCTATGTGGATAAGTTACGCGCAAAGCTTGGCAGGAATGGCGACCTGGTTGTTTTTTTGGACTTGTGCCACGCCGGTGCCGGTACCCGTGGCAGCGCCAGGATAAGAGGCGGGCATAGTGCATTGGTTACACCTTCCTTCACTTCTAAAAGCAATAATGAAACGGCGTTAGCAACAGTTTTCGGAAATGACGCCGATCCGAAAATGAACGATCCAAATCTGGCTACCTATGTTGTATTTGGAGCGGCCCGTGCCGATGAATTGGATTGCGAAATACAGGATGAAAATGGGAACGGCCTCGGCTCTTTAAGTTACGCAATCAGCAAGGTATTTCTCAACCTCACAAAAGATACAAAAAGCGATATCACTTATCGGTCACTGTTTGCACAAATACAGTCGATACTATACGAAAATGTTCCCAACCAACACCCGGTATTGGCTGGCAATGGCGCCGACAGATTGTTGTTTGGGGGCAAAATCATTACGCAAAAGCCCTATTTGGAAATCAACAAAATAAGTGATAACAACCTAACGCTTCGCGGCGGTAAAATAATGGGGCTTGACTCCGGCGCAAAGGTTTCACTATATCCCTCGGGAACAAATGATCCAAAAAATGCGAAACCAATCGATACAGGAAGCGTGGTGAGGGCCACATTATTTACTTCGGAGGCTACTTTTAATAAGCCTGTCAACCTCAAAAATCCTGTGGACGGTTGGGTGTTTGTTAATTCTACCGTTTATGATAATTTTAAGTTAAAAATAGGCATTTCGTCGAGTATGACAAGACGTGCTAATTCTGCCCCGGCTTTTTCAGAAGCTGAAGTCCGCAACATTAAGCACAACCTGACAACACTGCCAATAGTGTCATTCGCCGGATCACCTGATATTAAAATTGTAAAAGGAGACCACCTTGATTCGATAATTATTGCACACACCGGAGTGTTGTTTGATACAATAAAATCTGCGGGTCGTGATACAGCAGGGCTTAAAAGAAAAATAGCGCGCTACATACAATACACCTATTTAGAAAATATAAAGCTTAAGGATACCGACGCGATGGTAGATATTAAACTCATCCCCGTTGGAAATGGCGCTGTGGTATCTTCAAAAAACAGGTCTGCCGATCAATCCTATACATTTAAAAATGGTGACAAATTTCGGCTTTTGATTACCAACAATGGCAAACAGGACGTTTACGTTAATATCCTTGATTTACAACCTGATGGTGTAATAAATCCATTGTTACCCAATCAGGCAAAACGTATAACACCCGAAGAGTTGTTGTTCCCAGCCGGAACATCGAAACTTTTTAATTCTGTCATTACCATATCTCCGCCTTACGGAAAAGAGACATTTAAGATATTCGTTTCAACCGATTTGATCAATATGGAGGATATCGCCACAACACGTGGCGTTAGCTCAAGAGGCGGCAATTTGAAGATATTGGAAAAATTAGTTCAAAAATCGTACGATAGGCCATTGCAAAGGGGTGCCGGCGTTGAGCTTGATAACAACGACGCCAATGGAAGCACCTTTAATTTGTATTTTGATATTGTGCGGAAAGACTAAACAAATAACTTGCGATTATGCGCTATTTTAAAAATTTAGTAATTGTAATTTTTATTTTGGCGAGCTATGGTGACGTAAAAGCTGGAGCCATTGTGCCTCGTGCAACTTCAATTACTGTGTTAAAGGAAAATTATAAATATTATGCAGGCAGTCAAAAACCCGATTCAGTTGAAGCCTATTTTTTAAAAGACCAATATCCTGACACAGTCTATACAAAAGCTTTAAAAATTGGCCAGTTAAACAAAAAGTACATTGATGCCCAAGTTAATAATAATAACATCATTTTTTTTGTCTGCTTTTATAAAAGCCCACTAGGATCAGTATACAAATATATTGCCATATCCGTAAAAGGTAATATTTTGTTGGAGGCTAGCTTGCTAGACGCCGCAAATAAGATCATAGAAATGCAAAGATTTTATCAATCAGGGGCAGTCCTATCGCGGACACAATACGTCCAGATATATAAAGATTCAAAAGGGGAAAAATTGGGAGACAGCCTTTGGTATAACCCCAATTCTAAATTGATCAAACAAGGGAAAGATATTGTATATTACGGTAATGGCAGCCTTCGCATCGAAAGGCAATACCAAAAAGGCATTATAAAAGACACGACTTACGCCGAGTTTTATCCAGACGGGAAGATATATAAAACCTTTACAATACAAGGAGGGCAATTAACGGGAATATACAAGGCCATAAATGAAAAGGGCATCGTAACCGAAAGTGAATTATATGAACATGGGAAAATTGTTAAAACTATTTTAACTAATAAACAGATTAATGATAATAAAAAGGCATTTCTATTCGGAAGTGGGAAATTCTCGCCTTATTCCGACTGGCCGGCCATAAGCGCTAGTAACGACATTAGTTTGTTGCAAAGCACCTTAGAAGGAAAAGGATTCGAAAGCCAAAATATTTATGTTGAATCAGACTCCCACATTGCGAAAACCGGCATTATTAAATCATTTCAGCATTTTGTAAACTCAATTAATAAAGGCGACATCGCTTTTATACATTTTTCAGGTAACGGGGCGGTATATAGATCAGACACCTCTTCCTCTTTGTTCATTCCCCTATATAACAGCAGGAAGCCTGAGTATCATGGCAAAATGACCAAGACTGTTTCCGATTCCCTTCTTCAAGAGGCAATCAGAACCTATTTAACACAACAAGACTTACAGACCTTTTTAAACGAGTTAAAATCAAAGGTAGGCCCTGCCGGCCAGTTGTATTTATCGTTGGACGTTAGTCACGCCGGTTATTTGCTTTCGGGACCGGACAGCACGAAGGAAAGTCTTAATAAAACAACATTTAGAGGAGAAAAAAATGATATTTTATTCAACCTGGCTAAACAAACCGGGGCGCCAACTTTTATTTACACCGCATCCAAAAAGGACGAAGATGATCAGGAAACTTTTGATGTAACCACCGGTCAATCTTATGGTAGTTTGACTTATTCCCTTTGTCAGAATATTTCTAACCCGCTGGTGGAGAACACAACAGAGCTTTACGAGGCTGTCCGTGATTCAATAGCGAAAAATCTAACACCACAAACGCCTGGCTACCTCAGTGCCGAAACTCAATTCTTGTTTGAAAATAACGAAGATGCTGTATTAGATAAAACCGGTGTGTTGCCAGCAATCAAGCTATCCGGCAACGCTTTTGTGCTTTCGGTTGGGGTAAGCCAATATTATTACTCCGGCAATTCTCAATTGAGCTTTAAAAACAGCGCTAATGATGCGGCATCGTATACGGCTTATTTTAACAGCCAATTTAAGGATTTAACAACTGATTCCGGGCAAAATAAACTCACAAGCGTTTTATTGCAGAATCAAACAGCTACTAAGGCAAACATCGAGGATGCAATAAACAAGGCAATAGCCAATACAAAGGCTGACGATTATTTTATTTTTAACTTTTCAGGGTATTGCAAGCCTTTGCCCGATAGCACAGGAAAAATGACAACCTGGTTTGTGCCTTATGGACTGACGGATATCAACGATGACAAGGAGATAAGGCAGAAAGGAATTTCTTTAGACACATTAAAGGGTTTGCTTCAGTTTATACCGGCAAATAACCAGTTATTTATTACAGAGGCGGGCGCTACCAAGGATTTTCAACGTGAATTTATCCGTGCGCTGATTGAAACAAGCCCCACAATAGCTACGCTATCCCCAAAGAACCGGATATTTATCGTTCCGACCAGCAGTGGATTTGACAACTGTAATTGCAACAATTTAACAATTGAACAAGGTCCTATCAATTATTACCTAACCAATTTGAACGGTAGTCTGAATGTGTTTGGCTTATTTGATGGCGGTGTTTATGCGGATGCCATTAAGTTCGATTTGTTTAAGACCGAAGCAGGTTGTAATGACTTTAAAACCGGGTATTTTGATGTTTTTTTTGAAAAGGATTTTATAAATGACCTGAAATATTTTTTGCCCGAAGACTTGATGAAAAGCAGGGGGGCTACCATAATGGAGGATGACAGGAAAACTGTGGCCTCATCCTTGTCTAATAAATATGCGCTTGTGGTTGGGACTGATAACTATGAAGGCAAACCCGACTGGCAAAACCTTGATAATCCTGTATATGATGCCAGCGAGATCGCCGCCTCCTTAAAAAACAACTTCGGTTTTAATGTTACCTTGTTAAAGGATGCCGTCGCCGACAGCATTTATGAGCATATTTTGGAATTCTCCAAACAGTTAAAACCCAGCGACCAAGTTATCATTTACATCGGAGGTCACGGTGATTATGACGAAAAGCTTTTTGACGATGGCTTCATCGTTTGCCGTAACTCAAAACCGGTAAAACAAGATCCCTACCGCAATACCTATATACAATATTCAAAACTTTCCAGGATGGTCAATAGGTTGCCCGCACAGCAGGTGATAATTGTACTGGACGTTTGTTTTGGAGGCGTCTTTGACGAACGGGTAGCCCGAAATAAATCAAGGGATAAGAATGAAACCTATGAGGATCTTGGTACAGCTGATTACTTTGCAGCCAAAATGAAATTAAAAACTAGGGTTTTGCTTACTTCGGGGGGTAAGAATTCGGTTCCGGATGGCCTGAGGCAGCATCACTCGCCCTTTGCTTTAAGGTTGTTAGCGGTATTGGCAACAAAAGGTGGAACGGGAAAAATTTTAACTTCTTCTGACTTATATGAGTATGTTAAAAAACTTCCTTCCGGGCCACTTATTGGCAGTTTCGGCGATGACCAGTCCGGCAGCGAATTCGTTCTATTAGCAAAATAATGCCCGATTAATACAAAAAGGCAATTTTCTAATTGGTAAATTTTATGCGCATTTGATCCGGAAAGAATTAATGGTTTGCCGCAATGAAAACAGCAATATTAACCCTTTGCTTTTGTTTGGTCTTCGCTCACACCTTCGCGCAGGGGGTGGCGGAAGGTGGAACTATTGCAAACACAGCGGATCAAAGTACACCCGGTAAAACCTGGGGCGTAGTAGTGGGCATTTCAAAATATAAAAACATCCAGGGCCTTAATTATGCCGACCGCGACGCCCAAGTGTTTTATGATTACCTCGTTAAAACCGATGGCGGCCCGAAGATCGATCCGTCACAGGTAAAACTGCTGCTAAATGAGAACGCACTTTCTGCGGAAATATATGGGGCGCTGCATCTTTCAGGCTGTTTTGCAAAATATCAATCAATACCCTCAAAATACCCACTTATAGCTATTACAAAATTCAAAATCAATTTATTATCTTGTCCTACGCTTAACTTCTATTAATTACATAATAAATAGCCCGCCGGAACCCACCGAAACTGATTTGATTTATTATAGCATGAGCAAATCCAAAAGACCTCTAAAAGCTGTGATTCCCGAATCCAGAAAAACCAGCGTGTGGCAATACTTGTTTAGCCGCGATACCCTGGTTGCAACCATTTTGGTGTTTGTTGTGATTTTTACTTTTGCCAGGCTCGAAAACGCCATTGGCCTGTTTGATCCGAAGGATATGACGGCAAAGGACTTTGATTACAACGACCTTGCTTTTAACCTGCTAAGCAAGTATAAAAATATACCGGTAGATACCGATATCTATATTGTAGACATTGGTAACGACGACAGAAAAAGGATCGCGGCGGTCATCGATACAGTATGCAAGGCTAAGCCAAAAGTAGTGGCTGTGGATGTTTTATTTAACCAGCCCAAGAACGAAGAACAGGATTCGGCGTTAAAAAGAATATTTCGCACCAATAAACTGGTGGTGAGCGCTTACCAGCTTGATTCGGTAAAAAACCGGTCGGGCGACACCCTGGCAGGTTCAAGCGGTAAAAAAGGATTTGTGAATTTCACGTTGGAAAATCAAAATGTTATCCGCCAGTTCAACCCCTATATAGGTACCCCAGAGACCAATTTATCCTTTTCGGCGGCTATTGTAAAAGCGGCTGATCCGGGAAGTTACCAAAAATTGCTGGCGCGGAATCACCCTGTCGAAACTATCAATTATGCGGGGAATGAGAATAAATTTATCATTATTAGTGGTGATGATAGTTCCCGGACAGACTTTAACATTTTAAAAGGTAAAATTGTAATAGTCGGCTCAATCGCCACCGGATCAAACTATGAGGATAAACATTTCACGCCGTTAAATGCTGCATTTACGGGTAAAAGCTGGCCCGACCTGAGCGGGGTAGTTATCCAGGCAAATATTGTGCGGATGATGCTTGCCAATAACTATATTAAGCATTGGGCCTGGTGGCTCAACTGGCTTTTTGCTTTCGTTATTTGCTGGGTACACATGGCGTTCTTTATTTCGTATTTCATCGAAAAACATATTTGGTTCCACCTGGCGGCGAAGCTGGCCCAGCTGATCTCGTCCGTCGTTTTTGTTTTCCTGGGCTTGTTTTTGTTTTATGATTTTAACGAACAGATTGATATGAGCGGCGCGCTGATCGGTATCATACTGGCCGTTGACGTGCTGTATTTTTATGAGGCGGGCGTGATATGGCTTCACCACAAAAAGGGATATAAAACTTTATTTCACCATGAGTATCCGAATTGATCTTTCAAAAGGCTTGCTTTTGTTTATGGTCCCCGTGTACTTGCTGCGACCGGCGGCGCCGACGCCTGATTTTGTTGTATATTATGCGCAGGGACCGGTTGTAAAGATGAATTCGCCCAAAAAGGGCGTCTTAAAAAAGGGAGACAGTCTCTACAGCAAAGACATGTTGGGCTTAGGTCCCCGCTCGCAAGTAATTTTAATATGCGGTAACCACCATGCCATTAAGCTGGACAAGCCTGATACGGTAAGGATGGCCTCCTTGCTGGCGCGGTGCGCCGACGATAAGAGTTTCTTTTTAGTAGCCTATGGTCGCTTTATATGGGACGAGCTCACTGGTCAAACACCCGATCCGCGGGATTATTTTCACAATATAGGCGCCGTGAGCAGGGGCGCCCGGATGGATAGAATGCCCTTTGCTATAGATACGATTAACTATTTGCGCGGGGATCTGAAGGTCATGTTAAATACCCGGGCTGCTTCGGTACAATTAATGGCCTTTGACAGCCCAACACAAGGTAATCCATTGGTTACCATGAATGTTAGGTCAGGCGGCTTTCACCTCGATTCGCTCGCATCGGGGTTAAAGGCGCCCGGTACTTATTACTGGAACGCAACGGGCTTACGGCTTCCTCGAAAAAACCGGTGTTATTTAAGAATATGGCAAAAAAAAGCTTATGACAATGCCGTTGATTCCCTGTTAAAAACGGTGTTAAAAACGGAGCCGGCCGAAACCGCTTATATGGCTGGCTTTATTTTGGAGAAAAACGGCTTTTTGCTGGAAGCCGCGAAACACTATCAGCTTGCAAACAAACTTGACCCTGAAAATAAAATTTACCGTTCAACTTATTCGCGATTTTTATGAAATTTAACAAAACCGGCGTATTCCTTATCACTTGTACACTGCTTGCGCAGGCAGCTTGTGTAGGGTCGAAATTCGGATCACAAAAAAAAGAATCCGTTAATTTGCTGCCCAAAGGAACGGGCGCGGTACAGGATGCGATTGCCGGCGCAAGGGTGCAGAGTTATCCGCCAACCCTGGATGCACGCGTTCGCAGGGGCAGGAGTTTCGCAGGCGCTACTACCTTGATTTCCCTTGGGGTAAACGCGGTTGACACGCTTATCAGTAAGAGCAAGAAAAAATACACTGCCAACTGGACATGCGCAAGAAACGACGGCTATTTTTATGATCAGGCATCGCTTGATGGTCCGTTCGACCCGGTAGGTATGCAATTTAGCGGTTTTGAAGTGAACCGGTGTATAAAAATTGATAAACACGATGTAACGGCGGTACATGCAGAGTTTGAAGTAAAAACCGATGACAGTTCGGCCGCCCAAATTATTAACGACGGTGTTTTCAAGCTAAAGGTAAAAGACATAAGGGTCCGTTATGCCAAAGCCAAAGTACCGCTGGAAAAACAGCAGCTTAACCTGGATTTTGAAATTACATTCACCACCAGTTATCTTACCAAAGAAGGACAATTTTACACCGATGTAACACTCGGAAAATTTCTGTTTTCGTTAAGGCATGCGCCGCTCGATAGTGCTGCCGATACGGCCGGGTATAATTCCTATTACCGGAAATTAAAAGATTCGGTTTTGACGGGTAAATGTGTGATCGTTCCGCGGTCGTACGGATACCATAGGGTCATCGTTGATTCAGCAAAGCATACGGCAAAGATGGCCGCATTTTGGAACAGGGGCACTTATTCTATCGATGTTAAGGTCACTGAAAGCTCGAAAGACGATTTTACAGGGGTGCTATTAACTTCGGCCGGGATAATTGTCGACAACGGAAGCAAGATGTATTCGGGATCGGGTTCGTCGTCGAAATCGTCCGGAAGTGCGGGGAAAAAGAAGGACTGAGGTAATGGTGACGACATCGTTACGTTTGACCTGGGGATAGAAGGTGTTAATGGCTTTCCTGGCTATAGGTTATATAAATGGATAGATATGCATTTGTAAGGCTCCCGGAGAAAGCCCACCTAAATAATTGATAAGTTATAGGAACATAGGGTTAGGAATATCCGGTATAATTCCAGCATCGGCAATATTCCCAATTCTGTATGAAATAGTTCACATCACTGCTACCCGGAAACATAGTCGAATACCCAAGGTAACGCCAAATACGCGCCTGTCATCCCCAATCGCGGGATTGGGGACATGCTCAAGTCCAGTCCATTTCGCACTCGAAATCAAATGGTTACATTAGCGTGCAGCCCTTTTTCATCTACGGTTTGCTCACTTTCGACCGCTGGTCAGGCGATAATACAACAGGTTTTACTGATACGTCGTGAAATGCCAGGACCGATGGAACTTATAATTGGGTTTTCTAAAAAAACGCATTTATGAAATTCGGGCGACACTGCTTTTTGGACGAAAATTCTCTTCCAGGTTATCAAAATTTACAATAAATCGGGGTCTTGTTCGCTATATTTAATATTTATAGGCCGAAACGATAGGATAGTAAATAAATTTTCATTTGGATTTCATGAAATGTGTTTTATACGGTAAATAAATTTGTTATTTACAACAAAAAACATCTATATTTATCGCTTAAGATTAAATAAACCCTGGCATTGCAATCTTATTTTTTGTGAATTACGAAACCCGGGGGGTGATAGAATTTTAATTGTAGTTTTTTGGGGAAAGCCGTCCGCTAATAAACGGACGGCTTTTTATTTTTAGTGGGAGTCTACCGGTAGTTTTACCGCCTTTTTGAACGGCTGCAAGTACAGCAGCGGGATCGAAAACAGCATTACCAGGCCAGATATCCAATAGGCATCATCGTAAGTGAGCAGCAGGCTTTGCCGGGTAACCGCACCTTCAATAGCCGCATAAGCCATATGGGTGGCATCGATCAACGAGCGTCCTTTGGCTTCAAATCCGGCAATGTATTGGCTCATCCTTAGATTGAATGCATTGTTGTACGGATTAATGTTGATGAGCAGGTTGTTACGGTGTACGCTTTGGCGTATATGAATGATGGTGGTTAGTGTAGCGATCCCGAATGAACCGCCAAGCTGCCGCATCATGTTATTTAAGCCGGTTCCCTGCCCAATTTCCGGCCCCTTCAGGTCGGCAATAGCAAGGGTGGTCAGCGGCACGAACAATAAGGCCATCCCAACGCCACGGATCAATAAAGGCACCAGCACGTCGGCCTGGCCGGTTTCGAGCGTTGAGTTGCTGAGCATGGTTGTAAACACGAAGAACAAAAACATCCCTACCGTTGCCATGAATTGCGCAGGTATCCCTCTATTGAGCATTTTACCGATGAATGGCATCATAAAAATGGTGCATAATCCACCCGGGAACAGTAGTTCCCCCGTTTGCTGCGCCGTAAAGCCGAGCAGATTTTGGCAAAACACCGGGAACACGAACACCGAACCATACAAGCCGAAGCCAAGAATAAAGGACGTAAACATCCCGACCGCGAAACTTCGATGCCGGAGAATGGCGAAATTTACGATTGGGTAATCAATGCTCAACTCGCGCCAGATAAACAGCAGTACGCCTAATACCGCGCAAACGGTAAGCACCAAAATATAGGTTTTAGCGAACCAGTCTTCGTCTTCGCCCTTTTCCAGTATGGTTTGCAGGCTGCCTACGGCTATCGCCAGCAGGGCTATGCCCCACCAGTCGATGGGCTTTCCTTTTTGGTCCTTGGGGGTTTCCCGCACAAAAGTGTAAGCACAGAATGCTGCAATTGCACCTACAGGAATGTTAACGTAAAATATCCACCGCCATGAGGTGTGGTCTGTAATAAACCCGCCGATAGTCGGGCCGACTGTAGGCCCTACAACAGCGCCCAGGCCGAACAATGCGGTAGCGGTGCCGATCTGCTCACGCGGCCATGTTTCTATAAGGATGGCCTGTGAAGTGGAGATAAGGCCGCCGCCCGCCATGCCCTGTATGATCCTGCACAACACCAGCTCGGTAAGACCGTGCGAGTTGCCGCACAAAAACGAGGCTATAGTGAAGACGATGATAGAGGTAATGAAATATTGTTTTCGCCCGAAGCGGCTGCCCAGCCATCCCGACATGGGCAGAATGATAACGTTGGCAACGGCATAGCCGGTTACTACCCAGGCTACGTCCTCGAGGGTGGCGCCCAGGTTGCCCTGTATATCGGGCAGGGATACATTCACAATCGTGGTATCGATTAGCTCCAGCAAAGAAGCCACGATAACCGTGATGGTGATGATCCATTTTCTAAAGCCTGTTTCAGCCATTATTTTTCAATATTGAATGGATTAATAAATCTTAGTGTCAAAAACAACTTGCGTAAGCCGGCAGGTGTGACTTTTGCTGCTTGCCCGGATACTTATTGCTTGATGAAAATGGAGACATTTACGCTCATGCCCGGCCGCAGTTTGTCCAAATCCTGTTTGCTTCCATGGATCTTTATTTTAACCGGAACACGCTGCACCACTTTCACAAAGTTGCCGGTGGCGTTATCAGGCGGCAGCAAGGAGAACTTGGCGCCGGTGGCAGGCGAAAAATTCCAAACTTCACCATCCAGCTTCATTTCGGGATAGGCATCAACGTCGATTTCAACTTTCTCGCCCGAGCGCACATTGTCCAGCTGTGTTTCTTTCAGGTTGGCGGTTACATAAATGCTGCTATCATCAACAATAGAGAACAGCGTTTGACCTGCCTGAACCAACTGCCCGATCTGTACGTTCTTTTTAGAAACCAAACCGCTCGAAGGGGCATCAACGTTGGTATAGGATAATTGCAGCTTGGCATAATCCACATCCGCAACGCGCTGGGTTACGCCGGTGTTGGTAACACTCAGCTCGTTTTTTGTAGCGCCTTCCTGCTCTTGCGCAGCCTTAAGTTGGTCCTGTGCGGCCTGGTAGTTTGCCTTTGCGGTTTCCAGGTCGGCTTTTGCCTGGTCGAACTGTTGTTTGGTGATGGAACCATCCGTTACGAGGTTTGCATAGCGATCGTAGTCTTTGCTCACCTTATCGAGCTGGGCGGCTGCGGATTCGACTTTTGCCCTTGCGGAAGCCGTATTGGCAGCGTTTTCGTAGATCTGCGATTCGCCAACGTTTACACCCTGGGCTGCCCCGGTTTTAGCGGCCGATGCCTGCTCTAATTTAACGCGGTAGTCGCGGTCGTCAATTTTCACCAGCAACTGCCCTTTGTTTACGTGGGTGTTTTCCTGGAAGTAGATGCTATCTACATAGCCGCCTACGCGGGCCACAACGGGGCTGATGTCGCCGTCGATCTGGGCGTCGTCGGTATCAACGTGCTTGCCGTAATAGATATATTCTTTTATACCGAATACGATACCTACTACAAGGATGAGCCCAAGTATGATAGGCAGTACCCTGTTTGGTTTCTTTTTCGGTTCGGTTTCCTGTGTTTCGTGTGCCTTTGCCATTGTATGTTTTATTAGCATGTTTGTGATTTTATTTATTGAGTTTTCCGGTTGATTTCAGTAGGGTATAGTAGGCCAGCCCTGCATCGGCTTTTGCCAGCTCGAGGTTGATCTGCGCCTGGTAAAGCAGGGTTTGTGCGTCGGCCTTGTCAGTGGCTGAAGCCACATTGCTCTTGTACTTGGATCCCAGGATATTGTTGTTTTCGGTGGCCTGGTCGATAGAAGTTTGCAGCAATTTTATTTTGTCGCGCGCCATGGCGTAGTTCTGGTAATCCTGGTTTACCTCCCTGCGTATATTATTTATGGTGATAGCGTGATTAAGCTCTACCTCGTCGAGCTGTATCCTGGCCTCCGTAACTTTGTTCTTATTGGTCCAAAGGGTAGAAAAATTCCAGTTGATGCCCACGCCGATCGTGATCGGAAGGATGTATGAGCCCGAGCCCGGCAGCGGGTTTATCCTTGTATCAATGTAATAAGCCGCCCCCGACGCCACAACAGATGGCAATACATTTGCCGATACCGTTTTAATATTTGTTTCGGCAACCTTGCTGCGGATATCCAGCGAACGCAACTCGGCGCGTTGCACCAATGCAGTGTCGATATAATTTGAGGCCGGGTCGATGGGCCTGTCGGCCTCATTTATTACATCGATGTTTAACTGGGTATTATCAGGCAAACCGAGCAAGACGTTGAGGTTAAAATTTACGATCTTGCGGTTGGTTTCCAGGTCGATGCCGTTCAACTCAATATTTGCTCTTTGAAGCTGGAACCGCAGCACATCATTTTTGGTTACAATTCCCTGGTCAAAAAAGCGCTGCGACTGTTTGATCTGCCCGTCTATTGTGGCTAAATTTTGCTGAACCACTTTTATACTCTGTAAAACTTTGTACAGGTTGTAAAACTGGTTAATGATGTCGTAAGCTACACCGTCCTTGTCGTTTTCTGCGTCGACACGGGCAGCTTCCGCGAGTAACTGGGTGGACTGTTCTGCATATTTAAGCTTATTGCCGCCAAATATAACTTCGTCAACCGAGGCGATGCCTAAATACGCATTGGCGTCTTTTGGCAGGCCAATAGTTTCGGAGCCAAAGTCGAGTTTATTGGCGGGGATCTGGGCGCGGTCGTAAGTGAAGCTTGCTTTGCCCGTTGGTAAGCCACTGTCTTTTGCCTGCTCATATTGTGATATGGCCTGGTCTATTTTTGCTTTTGACAGTTTTACCACATTGCTGTTGGCGACGCCGAGTTTTAGGGCTTCGCCCAGCGTGATGGTCCTGTCCTGGGCGAAAACATTTTGGCCGACCGACAGTAAAGGCAGGAGTAACGGAATTAGGTAACGTTTAATCATTGTTTTTGCTGGATAGGTGTTTGTATTATTTAGAGTTGTCATTGTCTTTCATTAAATAAGCTTGCAACAGTCGTTTCATATATATTTTTACCCTGGGCTTAAGCTCTTCTTCCAGGTATTTTTCATCGCGAATATCGTGGCCCAGTATTAAAGAAGAGACGTGCGGAGTGTTAATGATATAATTTTTGGTACCAAAAATGGTCGCGATTACCAGTTCGGCGTCGATGTTTTTTGCAAAGGTCTTATTTTTGACGCCTTCGTCGAGTATTTTTTTAATTTCGATAACATTCACCATGAGTATCTGGGTGATCTTATCGGTCAGCTCCCAGCGTTTGCTCATGGTTAGCTCCCGGTTGATGAGTTTCTGGAAGCAGTTGTTCACGATGATCCGGTCAACATAATTATCAATGCATTTAGATAGCTTGTCCCATGAAGTGATAGTTTCGTCATTGCCGATGTTTTGCAGCAATGTTTGGAATGATGCTATTTTTCGTTCGAAAATGGCCAGGAACAATCCCTCTTTCGACCCAAAATAATAATTAAGCATCGCCATATTCACGCCGGCTTCGCCCGATATTGTCCGGGTTGAAGCGCCGTCGAATCCCAGGTCGGAGAATACTTTTTCAGCGACATCCAGGATATGGTCTTTCTTATCAATTTTATCTTTGTCCATCGTTTTACCTGCACAAAATTAATCAAACGATTGATTGAGTTTGTCATTTATTTGCAATCTTGATTTAAGTGATTGATAATCAAATATTAAAAATCAATCAAGCGATTAACAATATATGTGTAAACATGGTTTTGATTTTTTTATTTAGAAGGTTGGAATGTTGGGAGGACTGCCGGATTGTTTTATTGTTGGGGGGTTGGAATGTTGGGAGGATTGCTGGATTGTTTTATTGTTGGAAGGTTGGAATGTTGAAGAGTTGTCGCCATTCGCCACTGACTTTTCACCACTGCCAACTGCCCACTGCAAACTGTCCACACTCCCCAGTCACCACTCACTATCAAATTCTTGATACATATTAAATATGCCGTGGAGGTTTCAATATATTTGTGGATGATGAACCGAATCAAACTCTTTATTGCGTGCTTTTTGATCAGCGGTGTTGCGGTTGCTCAAACTGCGCCTCCTACCAGCCTCGTGAGCATCGCGCAAAACCTCAAAAAGCTCGACGTGCTGGGCAGTGTATTGTATGTAGCTGCACACCCGGATGATGAAAACACGCGCCTGCTGGCCTATTTGGCGCAGGAAAAACATTACCGCACCGGCTACCTTTCGTTAACCCGCGGCGACGGCGGTCAAAACCTATTAGGCAATGACCAGGGCGAGCTTTTGGGGATGATCCGTACGCAGGAGCTTTTGGCAGCCCGGAGGGTAGATGGCGCGGAACAGTTTTTTACACGCGCCAATGATTTCGGCTTTTCAAAAGGCCCGGACGAAACATTAAGAATATGGGACAGGGAAAAGGTTTTGAGCGATGTGGTTTGGGTGATACGGAAATTCAGGCCGGATGTGATCATTTGCAGGTTCCCAACTACCGGGGAGGGCGGCCATGGCCATCATACCGCCTCGGCTATTTTGGCCCAGGAAGCATTCAAGGCAGCGGCTGACCCAAACCGTTTCCCGGAACAGTTAAAATACGTTCAAACATGGCAGGCTAAACGTTTGCTGTGGAATACCTTTAACTTCGGAACCGTTAATACAACATCTACCGATCAGTTTAATATAAACGTGGGTGTTTATAACCCCATTTTGGGCGAAGGCTATGGCGAAATGGCTGCCGAGAGCCGGTCTAACCACAAAACACAGGGCTTTGGATCGCCCCGGCAGCGCGGCGATGCCTATGAATATTTTAAAACGATTTTAGGCGATGCCCCGCAAACGGACCTGATGGATGGCATTAATACCTCGTGGACGAGGGTAAAAGGCGGTGAAAGCATCTCCGATGAAATTGGAAGGATCCGGAAAGATTTTGATATCGACCACCTGGAGAGGTCCGTTCCCGCATTGCTGAAGCTGCACGAAAAGGTAGCAAAAGTACCTGACGAATATTGGCAAAAGCAAAAAACGAAAGAACTGAACGACCTGATCGCAGCCTGCGCCGGCCTTTGGTTTGAGGCATATACAGCAGCGGCCGAATATGCCCTGGGCGACCAGATGAATATCCGGTCGCAGGTGATCAGCCGATACGGCTTAAATATCGCACTTGATAAATTGACCGTCTTGCAGCCAGCGGATGGATTTGGTAGCGACTCAGGCGTTTTCATGGAGCAGATAGCCCGTTATGCATTGACGCTTGAGAATAAAGACAAAACAATACCGGTTAATGCCTTACAAACCTACAGCGCCGACTGTACCGCCTCTAAAATAACTCAGCCCTACTGGCTGGAGTCGCCACATTCCATCGGCACTTACCAAATTAACAATGAAGGAAATGTGGGCAACCCCGAAAACCCGGATGCGCCGACAGTTGAATTTGACTTTTTGATTGATGGAGTCGCATTAGAGTACGATAGAAAGCTGGATTACAAATATGGGGACCCGATACGGGGCGATGTTTATCAACCCGTGGAGATAACGCCCCCGGTAACCGCCAACATAAAGGATAAGAACTATATCTTTAACAGTACGCTGCCACAAACCGTGCAGATAACGCTTAACAGCTTTACCAAAAGCACCGGAAGTATCCGCATCAAGCCGATGCCGGGCTGGAAAGTTGAGCCGGATAAGATCGACTTTGATGGGAAAAATAAAGGCGACGAATGGACGGCAGCTTTTACCGTTAGCCCGGTAAGTAATCAGCCCCAGGTAACTACACTACAGGCAATAGTGACCGCCAACGGCAAGGATTTTATGATGGGCATACAGCATATTAAATATGAGCATATTCCCTACCTCACTTTATTTCCGCCGGCGCAGGCCAAACTGATCGACGTGGATTTGAAGATCGCCGGCAAAAAGATAGGGTATATTCCCGGCGCGGGCGATTTGGTGCCCGACGCGTTGAAGCAGGTGGGTTATGATGTGCATATCCTAAGCGAAAATGAAATCATGAACGGTGATCTTTCCGGCTACGACGCCATTGTTACGGGAGTACGTGCCTATAATGTAAACCCACGCCTGGCCGTAGAACAGCCAAAATTGCTGGAATACGTAAAGAACGGTGGCAACCTGCTTATCCAGTACAACAACAATAACGGGCTGGTGACAAAAAACATCGGTCCATACCCTTTCAGCGTTGTTAACCGCAGGGTTACCGACGAAGAGGCAAAAGTTACAGTTACCGATCCGCAAAACCCGGTATTGAATTATCCGAATGTGATCAGCGATGCCGATTTCAACGGCTGGGTACAGGAGCGCGGTCTTTATTATGTAAGCGACATCGACTCCAAATACAGCGCACCGCTCAAAATGAAGGATCCGGGTGAATCAGAGAATAATGGTGCATTGATCGTGGGGAATTATGGCCAGGGCAGGTTTGTTTATACCTCGCTGGCGTTTTTCAGGCAGCTGCCGGCGGGGGTTCCCGGGGCATACCGGCTGTTTGTTAATTTATTGAGCAAGCCGAAGACGCAGCAGCCGTGAGTGTATAAGTGGAAGGTACCGGCGTGGCAAGGCGCAAGGTAGGGGGCTCCTCTGGAGCCTGAAACGTTTAAATTGCGTTTCTATAAACAGGGGACTCCTCCGGAGCCAATGCCGAACTCGTTATAACCCCTGGCAACGTTACCAAGTTAAGCGGAAATGCCAGGAAATAGCCGTGGGACAATGTTGCATACCTACGGCATGCTAAACTTATTTTTCGATGTTTTCTACAATCGTTTTGCCCCCTAAAGGGGCAATGAAACTCTGAACTTGATGACATCAGTTTGGGTTGCCTGTTTATAGACTAATAATAACAATATTCAAAGTTCCACGGGAACTTTTTTTCCCTAACTTTTATGCAAAACGTTGTTTTTGAAATATAAACGGATACTGAAGCAAAATCCCGTATAAAAAAACCAGCCCCACCGTTAGGCAGTAATCATCTAAACCGCTAACTTTGCTTCATATCATTTTTTGCACCATGACACATCACCACGAAGAAGAAAAAGAAAACTACGAAGGCCTGTATTATTTGGTAGGTTTAGGCGCCGGCCTTTTCACCGGCCTTATATTAGATGCCGGTTATATATGGATACCCATCCTTGGTATTTTCGGTTTGCTGTTCACCGGCTTCTTCCTTAAGGTTTTTGTGGAAGGCCGTGGAGAAGCATAATCCGGAACTCCCTTCCTTTATTAAAAGCTGGCGCCAGTTTTATGTAATAGTTGCCGGCTGGCTTGTTTTTCTTATCCTTATTTTCTGGCTCATTACTGTCTGTCTTGAATGAGCTTAACCGACTGGATCGTTTTAGGTGTTACGCTGCTGGGCATCGTTTTATACGGCGTTTGGAAAAGCGGCTCCAATAAAAATATCGACCAGTTTTTGATGGGCGGCCGCTCCTTGCGATGGTACCACGTGGGCCTGTCGGTGATGGCAACGCAGGCAAGCGCGATTACATTTCTGTCGGCACCGGGCCAGGCCTATACAGATGGCATGCGCTTCGTTCAATTCTACTTTGGCCTACCGCTGGCTATGATCGTGCTTTGCATCACGTTTGTGCCAATCTTCCACCGTCTGAAAGTTTATACCGCATACGAATTCCTGGAGCAGCGCTTCGACCTAAAAACGAGGGCGCTGACATCTTTCCTTTTTTTGGTTCAGCGGGGTCTTTCCACGGGCATTACCATTTACGCGCCTTCTATCATTTTAGCAACCATACTGGACATCAACGTAGTTTATACCACTCTTTTTATAGGCAGCCTGGTTATCTTCTACACCGTTTATGGCGGTACGAAGGCCGTTTCGTACACGCAATTGTTGCAGATGAGCATTATTTTTATGGGGATGTTCTTCGCCGGGGTATTGGTGGTACACCTCCTGCCTGCGGGCGTAGGATTTGGCAGTGCCGTTAAACTGGCCGGGAAGTTAGGCCGCATGAATGTGATCGACTGGAAATTTGATCCCAGTAACCGTTATAACATATGGAGCGGCCTTATCGGTGGATTTTTTCTGCAACTATCTTATTTCGGTACCGACCAGAGCCAGGTTGGCCGTTACCTTACGGGCAGTTCCGTTGGCCAGAGCCGCCTGGGACTGATCATGAACGGATTGTTAAAGGTGCCCATGCAGTTCCTTATCCTGCTGATCGGCGTGCTCGTTTTTTCCTTCTACCTGTTTAACAAGCCCCCAATGTTTTTTAACAGCTACGAGGTAAACCAGGTAAAAAGCAGTGCTTACGCCGGCGCCTATAACCAATTGGAAAAGCAATACAGCGACGCCCTTGAACAACGCCGGAACAAAGCAAACGACCTGTTGAAGGCTTTTGACAGCAAAGACCCGGCGACCATCAACGCATCGCGCGTAGAATTAAAAGCGGCAGACAGTATTTCCCAGTCGATACGAAACCAGGCGATCGCGGTGATGAAAAAGAACAATGAAAAGGCGAACGGCGATGATTCCAACTATGTGTTCCTCACCTTCGTGACCCGGTATTTACCGAGGGGGTTAATCGGGCTGTTGGTGGCGATCGTTTTTTTGGCGTCGATGGGGTCCACCGCCAGTGCGTTAAACTCCCTTGCTTCTACTTCCGTAGTGGATATTTATAAACGTATTATCAATCCCGGGGCAACCGATAAAAACTACCTTAATGCATCAAGAATTGCCACTGTATTTTGGGGATTGGTTTGTATTCTGATGGCGCTGTACGCCGGTAAGGTTGGCAACCTGCTGGAGTATGTGAATAAATTGGGCTCGTACATTTACGGAGTTATTTTGGGCGTATTTGTGGTGGCTTTTTATTTGAAGCGCATCAGGGGCAACGCGGTTTTCATCGCCGCACTTGTTACGGAATTGCTGGTGTGTATTTTAGGGTATTTTGACCTGGTGGCCTACCTGTGGCTCAATGCCATTGGATGTTTATCGGTCATCCTGATTGCGGTGCTGCTCAATTATTTATTGCCGGCGAAACAAGAGGCTGTGGTTTAGGTCAGTCGTCAAGCCGATAAAAAATAAAAGCCCCCCGCTTATCGCAGGGGACTTTCAACCTAAACCTTATCACAATTAACTGGCGGGTGCCAGTCGGATATTATATAACAATTTCTGTACCAATTTCACAAGGTTTTGCTATTTTATTGAATAAACGTAATCCACACGTGATCAACACTTCCGGATGTCAAAAAAGTGAACAAATGGAAGAAAAATGCTCCCTTTGGCATACACTTTTACGCCTGTTTGGGATCGGCTTTTCTCCGCAAAAAACCATCTAACAGGTACAAACCCAATACCACATCAAAAAATATGAAAGCCTGCACAATCATTTTTTCTTTACCGGAATTAATGTCCGGTATTTTAAAATTGAGTGACGAATTGGCAGGCAGGATATGTGCCGGCAACTTAACATTAAGCAGTATAAATACCAACAGGGCCAAAAGCGTAATCGAAAAGAAAAGGGCAATGCCCATTATAATGCGTTTATTCACGCGGGCCTTTAGCGGAACCAGCGCATGCTCTGCCCGGATGCCCTCCATTACGTTATAGGTAAAGGCCATCGACGGTTCGTCAAGCTCCATTTCTGAAAGGTTATTGCTTAAGGCTACCAATTCCTGGTATTTAAGGCGGTACGATTCATCTTCCGCAATAAGGGTGCTCACGATCCTTTGCTCCTCGGGGCTGCAATTGCCGTCGATATAATTCCAAAGTATTTCCTCGATGCTGTTCATATCAGATCCTTTGTTTCGTGTTTTAAATTTCTTTCCAGTTTTTCTCTCAGCCGCTGGCGGGCTCTGAATAATTTTACCTTCACAGTATTAGTTTCCATGTTCATCATTTTTCCTATCTCTTCCAGCGATTGCTCGCCTTTATAAAATAAGGTAATGATGGCTGCATCATCGGGCAGCAACTGCGCTATGGCCTGGTCAAGATAAAATGACCTCGACCTGTTTTCAGCATTATTAACATCATACGCCGATGCATGGTTTTCAATTTGAATATAGGTGCTTTCGTCATCAATTGAATCGGTATCCACCCTTTTTTTTCTCAAAAACGTCATCGCGGTGGTGTAAACAATGCTGTATAACCAGGTGCTGAATTTTGATTGGCCCTGGAAGCTTGCCAGCGAACGGTACGCCTTTATAAAGCAATCCTGGGCAATCTCTTCGGCATCCTCCCGTACTTTCGAAAAACGCATAGCCAGTGTAAAAACGAAGCGCTGATGGCGTTTTACCAGGTCTGCGTAAGCAGCCTGGTTAC
>JABDGE010000053.1 GCA_013286235.1 Bacteroidota bacterium | reverse complement strand
ACAAACCCAGGTGGCGGATGTAGTTAGCCTCATCCCCGAAGGCCAGCGAGCGAACTTTTGAATGCAAACCGTCAGCGCCGAACACCAGGTCGAAACGCTTGTTTGGCGTGCGGGAGAAGGTGACATCAACCCCTGCATCGGTTTGGCAGATGGCGGTAATCGTATCGTCAAAAATGTAGGTGACGTCGCTACGTGTTGCATCATAAAGCACATTGGCGAGATCGCCGCGCATAATTTCCAATTCACCGCTGGTAAAGCCGTCGGGCATGCGCGCCATCAGCTTATTGTTTTTATCGACGATGCTGATCTTGCCGCTCCGTGTTTCATGCCCGCGGATGGCTGGGATCAACCCCATCCAGTCGAGTACCTCCATCGCCGCCCCCCTGAAATCGACGGCATAGCCGCCCGGGCGTATGCCCGGAGCGCGTTCCACAATTGTCACTTCAAACCCGTACCGGCTAAGCCAGAAAGCCAGAGCCGGACCGGCAATGCTGGCGCCGGAGATTAAAACTTTTTTGCTCTTCATGTTTTAAAATTAACCGGCAACACGCGGTACGGCAATGAATCACAGGTTAACAGTATCGATGGGTCGGTGAAAATGGTGTTTTGCTCGGCGGCAAATGGCTCCGGGAATATTTGTTGCGGCATGGCAGGGCAAACGCAGCCGATGATGCGCCCATCATTAGTTGCACTTGCCCCGAAAGCGAAGTAAGGAATTTTTAAAATCGATGATGAGTGTCGAACCCCGGATAACTGTTCAGTTCCCTGTTGGAACAATGTCGCTTGTTTCAACCATCAGCATTACTGTTTTTACGATTGCCCTTGGCCTGTGCATAACCCCTTTGGTAATGGTGACTCCTTCATTAGAATTCAGTTCAATGGTCTGGTCTTCCAGGTCAATCAAAAGCTGCCCCTGCAGCACAAAGAAGAACTCGTCGTCATTATCATGTTTATGCCAGTGATACTCTCCCTGGACGATCCCGATCCTGACCACGCTTTCATTCACCCGGGTGAGCGTTTGATTGAACCATTTGTCAGTACATTCGGCAACCATCTTCGGGATGTCTATTTTTTGCAAGTGTTCAAACTTTACATCAAGTTTGGTTACGTAGTTAAATTGTTGTGTCATATTGAAGATTTTAATTGAGTGTCGTCAGTCGCCATCTGTTCAGCATCTATCCTGCTGAATAAACCGGTTCAGGAATTTAGCTTTTCAAAAACATCCCTCGCGTAAGACCCGCCTATGGGTATCGAAATTTTGCCGATCTCAATTTGAGTTGCTGAATAAGCACTAATATGGTTCAGCGAAACGATATATGATCGATGAATGCGGATGAACTGGTCGTTTGAAAGCTTTTCTCCGAAATAAGTTAATGTCTGGTAGGTTATGATGGGTCCCTGGGTAGTATGTACCCTTACGTAATCTTTTAAACCCTCAATATAAAGCAAATCATGGAGCATTACCCTTACCATTCTTTTATCAGATTTTACGTAGATAAAAGCCTTGCTGTCATCCTTTTTATCGCCGGGCGGAGGGGCGGTAATTTTTACCTGCATCGGGTTTAATAGCTCGTATTTATAAACAGCCTTTAAAAATCTTTCGAAGGAAACGGGCTTAAGCAAATAATCTATCACATTCAGTTCATAACCTTCAATAGCAAACTCACGGTAGGCAGTGGTGATAATAACAGCGGGCGGATTTTTTAAAGTCCGCAACAGCTCGATGCCGGTTAAGTGCGGCATTTGGATGTCTAAAAACAAAATATCGGCGGGAGTGGTTTTCAGCGTGTTAAACACTTCAAGCCCGTTTGAACAGGCGGCCGCAAGTTGAAGCTGTTCAATTTTTTGCACATGCCTTTCTATAACCTCCCTTGCGAGGGCTTCATCATCGGCAATAATGCAAGTGATCTTTTTCATAGCTCTATTTCCAGCTCCACCTCAAACGTGCCGGCGGTTTCGTTTAAGGTTAATTGATAATTATCCGGATATGTAAGCTCAAGCCTCCTCTTCACATTACTTAAGCCCATGCCCTTTTCCTTTTGCCTGGAAACTACTGCGCAACTGTTTTCAACCTTCAAAAATAAACGCGTTCCAATTACTTTAAGGTTAATAGTTATCCATCCCGAATTATCCTCAATGCCATGTTTAAAGGCGTTTTCAACAAAGGGCAGCAGTAACAATGGTGATATCAGCTTCCCTTCAATATCCCCGGAATATTGAAAAGAAAGCTCGAGCCTTTCGGCAAACCGCATTTGCTCGATAGAAATATAATTTCCAAGGTATTTTATTTCATCGCTTAGGGGCATTTTGTTTGCGCTTGCCTCATAAAGCATATAGTGCATCAGGCCTGAAAGGCGCAGCACAACTTTTGAGGCTTGTTCGGAACCCTTTAACGTTAGCGCATACAGGCTATTTAGCGTGTTAAAAAAGAAATGCGGGTTGATCTGTGCTTTTAGTAAGCCTAATTCGGCAGAGAATTTCTCCTTTTCGATCTCGCGCAATTGCTTTTCGTGCTTAAAGGAATTGTCCATCAATTTGATCAGCATGGTGGCAGCGACCACAGGAAAGGCTTGCACCGCGTCCCGTAATATTCTTACGGGAATAAAAAAGTCCTTGTTCTCT
The DNA here is from genome assembly GCA_013286235.1 of Bacteroidota bacterium. Taxonomy (GTDB): domain Bacteria; phylum Bacteroidota; class Bacteroidia; order Sphingobacteriales; family Sphingobacteriaceae; genus Mucilaginibacter. The sequence continues at coordinate 23,894 of JABDGE010000053.1, read as the reverse complement.
GACAAGTATTCAGCCGGGTTGTGCACTTTATCCCAATTATTCCACACCGACCAGGTAAAATACCTGGATAAGATACCGTCGATCAAAAGAATGGCAACCAGTGCCAGCATATACTGCATATACTTGCGGTTGTAATAAAACAGCGGCATTAACACATAAAGGTTAATATAAACAAATATGATATCGTCAGGAATATTTGTAAAAAGAGAGGGCTGCAAATTGAAGGAAAAAACATCCTTATTTTCCCAGCCCCGTTGGACGATTTGATACAAGGTATAAGCCAGCCAGAATAGCAGGTGCCTTAAAACACGTTTAACACTGATCTGCTGATTAATGGCCATATTACAAAATTATATGCTCTGCGGCTAACGGTTTTATTGCCCGAAGGCGCCTGCTATTTGCGGTTTATAAACATAGCTAAAATAACATTTCGGGTGGCGGCGTTATCCCTTTTAAGCGCAGATAAATAGTTGTTTGCCCGCGATGATGGGTTTGGTGTTCAAATGCCTTACCAAACATGCCGAACCGTGTAATATCCTGTTTAGCAAATTTGATAGTTTCCTGCAATTGACCAGGTGTTAGGCCCTGCAGGGCGCTGATCACAAAATCATAGCTGTCCATTACCGCCCTGGTAGTGGCTTCCTTTGTATGAGGTGCTATATCAACGTAATCTGTTTTCTCGTATGGGTCCGGTTTACCGCTTCCTACAGATGTAAGAAAATAGTTGGTCCATGCCAGGTGCAGCATTTGTTCGGCAAATGAACGGATTTCGGGTGTTGGTTTAAAACTGTAACCGTCTTCGGGCATTGCATCCAGGTATGCTTTGGTATAAACTTTTGCGCGCTGCCATTCCCCTACCATTTCTGATTGGGTAAATTGCGCAAACGCAGGGCGACTGGCAACTGTCAATGTCAGCAGCGTAAACAGTAGCGGAAAACGTTTCATAAATTTATTTTAGCAGGTGAATATTTAGATGGTGAGGTATCGCAGGAGACCTATCTAAAACAGCATTTCCGGAGGCGGGATTACCCCTTTTAAGCGCAGGTAAATAGTAGTTTGGCCGCGGTGATGGGTTTGGTGTTCAAATGCTTTTCCGAATAGCCCGCTTCTTGTAATGTCCCTTTTGCCAAACTTTATAGTTTCCTGCATTTGGTCAGGCGTCGTGGCCCACAGGGTGCTTATCAGCCAGTCGTAACTGTCCATCACCGTTTTTAAAGTTGCCTCTTTTGTAGGGGAAATTGTTTTTTCGGCTACGTTATGTGACGGAAGGGTGTCACCAAGCGGATTTGCTTTACCGCTTGCTGAATTAGCGAACATATAATTGGCGTCGGCTAAATGAAGCATTTGCTCAGCAAATGAGCGGATCTCGGGTGTTGGCTTAAAACTGTAGCCGTCTTCGGGCATGGCATCGAGGTATGCTTTGGTATAAACTTTTGCGCGCTGCCATTCTTTTACCATTTCTGATTGGGTAAATTGAGCGAATGTTGGGCTGGTGGCAAGTGTTAATGCCAACACAGCAATAAATAGTGATAGCCGTTTCATCATCTTATTTTATGGTTATTCTTACAAAATTGAATATTCGCTTGCTGCGATTTTGATTTTTTCGACCGGGGTCGGAAAAGTCACCCTTAAAAGAATTTCTGGCGCCGTTAAATGAGTTTAACCACAGATATTGCCTATTGACGGTGACCAGCCGGGGCTTCATCTAAATTATCGGAAAACATTTATTTTGATACATTTATTTGGAACGTAAAATAATGCCTTGCCACCATCAAACGCATAATTGCTTATATCTTTATAAGAAAGCTAAAAGCTGAAAGCACAAAGCAGAAAGCCAAAACACTGATTATCAAAAGACTTATTTCGATTTATGTGATATTTATTATTAGACTCAATATAAATCATAATGAAAAAAACACCGCAAATCCTGACAATGCCAATATTATACAAAGGCAAGCTATTTGATATTGAATATTTCTTTCGGGAAGGGAACAAAGAAACAATTGTATTCCTGCATGGGCTCGGTGGTTCAAAAGAAAATTATTGGGAAGCCTGCAAAACAAATGCTTTGGACGGACATACGCTTATCTGCCCTGATAATCCGGGTACCGGCAACTCGACCTATTATGATGATTTTCTTTTAAATGTAGATGACCTTACCAATATTACTTCTTTGTTTATCGACCAACTAAATATTACAAATTTTATTTTAGTGGGTACAAGCATGGGCGGACTTACAACGCTGCTGTACCTGCGGGGGAGCGGATCAGAGAAAGTTAAAGCTTACATTAATATCGAAGGAAATTTAATGCCGGAGGATTGCATGTTCTCAAGCAAAGTAGTGACCTATGACTTTGATACTTTTGCCAATCAAATTTTCCCAAAGACAATATTAGAGATGAAAAATAAGGGGAACACAGGCTACCACATTATTGCGAACAATTTGCAATTGAACACCAATGTAAGGTCGTACTACAATTATAGTTTTCAAACCGTGGAATATTCGGCAACCGGTGAATTGCTTAAACAATATTTGTCCCTGGCCCTCCCAAGAATTTTTATATGCGGCGAAGAAAATAAGACTTTGAGCTACCTGCCAGAAATGATAAAAAACAACATGGATATTAAATATATTCCGGATAGCAACCATTTTGTGTTTTATGATAATCCAAAAGCGCTTTATGACGTGGTTGCAGCCTTTATAGATACGTTGATATAGATGCGCACTAGCTTCTGAGAACAGTGACTTTTTGATGTTTCCCAGCTAAACCACCTTCAAATGAGGTTTTACAGCCCCTAACCTTGTTTGGCCGGTAATAACTCCTGTTGGCGGTCGGGTATTTATTCCCTGTCTAAAAGATAAAAAAATCGTTTTTGTGCTTTATTTATTTGTGGCATGAAAACGATTTTTGCCACTGTTACCTTGTTAGCGCTGTTTGCAGCGTCATCCGTTTTTGCGCAGGATGCAGCCTTTTTTAAGCCCGATTCTGTGAGACGGAAAATAAGGGCGGTTAAAATATTACGGGCTATAAATGTGGATGGCATACTTGATGAGCCTGAATGGAATTTGGCCGCCCCTGCGTCTTCTTTTGTCCAGGTTGAGCCATACCAGGGTAAAGCGCCCAATTATGCTACCATTATTAAAGTTTTATATAACAGTAAATACTTGTATTTCGGCATCATTTGTAAAGATCCCTTAGGCAAAAAAGCGATCAGGGCAATTGATTTTATGAGGGATTTTGATGAAACCAGGCACGACCTGGTAAGCATTGCCATAGATGCATTTAATGATAAAAGGAATGCGATGGTATTTGCAACCAACGCGTACGATGTTCAACGTGACTTTCTTTCGTTCGACGACCTTTATTACGATACCTATTGGGATGGGCTTTGGACGGTGCGCACTAATCGTACAGATTCCGGCTGGACGGCAGAAATAGCCATACCATGGAAAACGTTACGGTACCCAAAAACCGCAGATAGCATCCAAAACTGGGGTATTAACATCTACCGTAACCGGCGGCTCACCAACGAGATCAGCGCATTTTCTCCTTATCCCCGCGTTTTAGCGGTTACCCATATGAGTTATGCCGGCGTTTTAACCAATTTACAGCCGCCGCCCCCAACCACAAACATCCAGGTTACCCCGTATTTTTTAACCTCGTACGACCACTATACCAATTTTGGGTCGACAGAGCCGCCGCATGATGCAAGTGTTAAAATCGGCGGCGACCTGAAATGGGCAGTGAATTCGAATTCCGTTCTTGACCTCACCGCCCATACTGATTTTGCAGAAGCCAATGCCGATATACAGGTAAATAATATCACTCGCTTTTCCGTTTTCTTTCCTGAAACAAGACAGTTTTTCCTTGAAAATGCATCCCTGTTTGGTGTTGGCGTTAATCCTAATGTCGATAATTCAGGAGGATCGCTTGTGTTTCAGCCTTTTTTCAGTCGCAATATAGGCCTCGACACCGCCGGCAACCCCATACCCATAGTTGCAGGCGGCAGGTATGTTTACCGTTCATCAACCTTAAATTACGGCGTATTAGCCATCAGGCAACAAGGCGGCAGTGATTTGGCGGGCACTAATTTTCTTGTTGGCCGGCTATCCGAAAATTTTGGAAGCCAGGACAGGGTAGGAGGTCTCGTAACTGTCAAAAATCAACCCGGAGGATCGAATATTGAAACTACAGTCGACGGGTTTTTCCGCTTCGGCGCATCGAGCTCGTTCAATACAGTTCTTACACAATCCTATACCACTAATGCAGGGAACCAGGGTTTTGGTGGGATCGTAAACTATAGTTATTCAACAAACCAGTGGAGCATAAGATGGACAGAATCTTTAATCACCAAAGGTTTTGACCCACAGACCGGCTTTGTATCGCGTACGGATATTATTGGTTCGACCCCCTGGATAATGTATTTTTACCGTGGAAAGTTTCTGCCGTTCAAAAAGGTTCTGCTTACTTATTTGCCCGGAATGCTGCCCGAGCTTTATTATACCGCGTCAACCGGAAAATTCTCAGAGTTCGACCTGCCGATATTCCCCATATCGCTTGCGTTTAAAAGCGGCGCGTACTTTGGGTATTCGGTAACACCGATACGCCAGTATTTGACCAGTGTTTTTCAGCCGCTCGGCGTTAATATAGCCCCAGGCAACTACAGTTACTTTCAGCACAATATTTACCTCCAATCCGACCCCTCAAAGCCGGTTAATGTCTCTGTCACGTACACAACAGGTTCTTATTATAACGGCTGGCTAAATTCAGGTATCTGGCAAGTGCAATTCGCGCCTATCCCGCACATCTCACTAACCGGGGAGTATACCCGCAACTATTTATATGGGGTAGGCGAGCAAAAAACAACAACGCTTGTTAACCTTTACGTTTTACAGGCACGTTTTGCATTGAACCCGCGGGTACAACTTACCGGCCTTTACCAAAAAAACTCTTTGAATAATAGCAATAACTACAACCTCCGCCTTTCGTGGGAGTTTTCCCCGCTTTCATACGTCTATTTGATATACAACCGCGGTGTAAACAGTGTGATAAACAACATGGTTATTCAAACCCAAACCCAGGATCATTTGATTGCCAAGATCAGTTATTTGCAGCAGTTTTAGTGTAAGTTCAACAGTCCTTGGTCCTAAGTCATCCCGATAGCAACCGGGATTGGTGTTTTTCTGAATCAAGATTCAAGACCGCACTAAAGGTTATTTCATTATTGAAGTGGCATTAATTCGATCGTTCAATGATCTTTTGCCCAATCTCCTTAACCAATTTATAATCAAGGTAATTGCTGTCCAGCACATGCCAGGTATGCCTTTCCAGGCCGATAGTAATTTGCCCGATCAACTTATCACCCAGGAACACGGAAAAGTAATCTCCGGCGGGTTTAATGTTGAACGCTAATCTTTTATTTTGGTAGATGGTTGAAAAATCGAATTCAACACTTTGGGTGGCAATATTTTTTGTAAGGATCATATACACTTAAACGGCTAAATCACAAATAGGTTCATCTTTATTGTATTTACTTTACCAACAGACTATTTAATTAAGCAGAGTGACTTCCACACAGGCTATAGCTACAGTTCGGCACTTCCGATCTCAAGCCCGGGGACACCAACAATGCCACACACGAGGTTACTACTTAGCTCCCGCTTCGGGAAAAATGCGCGCAAACCGGAGCTGTTGTAGGTATTTGAAAACACCTCCTTTACAATTTTTATTTTATTTTCGCTAATATTAGGGTGTTTTTATATGGTTTTAATGTAATAGCGACCGCTAGGGTATTTGCGGTTGCCCACAACAAGCACCAATGGGGCACAGCGGCTTTAAATACACGTTAAAGAGGAATAAATTTGCATGCTTCAAGTTCTTTTTTGCTGCGATGTGCCTGTTCGCCAAGCCGATACAGGCTATATCACAAGGCATTAAAAATCTTGATTTCGAAAAGGTACAGGATTACGGCCTTACCAATGAGATCATTACCTGTATAAAGCAGGACAAAAATGGTTTCATGTGGTTTGGGACCGAAGAGGGCATCTTCCAATACGATGGCTACGCCTTTAAAGCTTTTCGAAATATCCCGGGCGATTCAACTACGCTGATCAGCAGTTCCATTGTCGCCCTTTATCCTGACAATAACAATTTATGGGTGGGAACTTTAACGGGCCTGGGCTGTATCGACATCAATACAAATACCATTAAAAATTTTTCGGCGGGCAACCCGCTGCAAATAAATACCATACTGCCAAATGGCAAGGACGGCTTGTGGATAGCAGCCAAAACGGGCCTTTACCAATTCAACAAAACTACCGGCCGATGGAAAAAGATGCCGGCGATGGGTAGGGATGCGCCTGTAAACTACATGAGCGACGATGGCCAGGGCCATTTATATTTAAGCAGTTCTGACGGGGTGTATTGTTACACTAAAATTTCCGGCGCCTGCAAATTCCGGTACTTTGATGTACCCAGGTTTCCGAAGCTCAGTAAGCAGGAAAAGAAAGGCATCACGCACCTAATAAATATAGGGAGCTCTGCAATAGACCATAAAGGTAATCTTTGGATGGCTTCGTTCGAAGCCGGCCTGGTAAGGCTTAATTTCCAAACTGGCAAGGTCACTGCCTGGTCCAATCAAAGTAACAACGTCCATTTCCTGCCTTATTTTAGTCTTTCCTCGGTATTCGTCGATCAATTCGACAACGTCTGGATAGCCGCGAGGGAGGGCGGTCTTACTATTTTTAATCCATCAAAAAATGAATTTATTAACTATCCCATCGATTGGCAAAGCGAAAATAAGATCTCCGACGGCGTGATCTCCATTTTTGAGGACCGGTCGGGAATTGTTTGGATAGGCACTGAAAACGGCATTTTTAAGTATGACCCACATCACCTTTACCTCCAAAAAACAGATATCCGGCTAAAGACTCCGACAGGGCTTTCGACTACCTTTTTGTCGCCCTTATCCATGTTAAAAGTCGCTGACGGGATATGGTGGCTGGGAACTTACCATGGGGTATGGAGCTACAATGAAAAAACAGGTATTGCCGTTGATGCTAAAGACGAGGTTGGATTTGCCAATCAGTTCCTTTACTCGGTTTTTAATATTTCACGGGATAAACAGGGGGACATTTGGCTGTCGGCAAAAAACCTGCTCGTCAAGTCTGCGACAAAGGCAGGAAGCAAACCCGAGTTTTTCGGTACAGCGGAAATAAAGAGTAAAATTCGTGCGCTATATATCGATAGCCAAAACCACATATGGCTGGGTACACACAGCGACGGCATTTTCAGGTTCGATCCGGTTACAAAAAAAATCGTTGCCTTTCATTACAACGAAGATCCGCCCGGTTCAAGATTAAACGAAATACGGACCTTTTATGAACTGGGAAAAGATAGCTTGCTGGTAGGCGGCCTGGGGACCGGGTTGCTGCTATTACACACCAATACCGGCCGTTTTGAGCGCCTGAAGCCCGGAGATTTAAGCGGCATCGGGCAAAACTTCTCCATAAACGCCATATACAAAAGCAGCCACGACCTGTGGATAGGTACCCAGGATAATGGCCTGCTGCAAATAACTGATGGTTTTAAAAAATTTGTCAACATAACTACGAAGGATGGCCTGCCATCAATGGTGATCAATTCCATACAATGCGATAGGTATAATAACCTTTGGTTAGCCACCAGTTCAGGCGTGGTAAGAATTCAGTTACCAGGCAAGAAGATCACGGTATTTGATAAAAGGGATGGTATCCAGAACCTGCATGAAATGGAGGTTTTGGTTGTCGACAGCAACGAACACGTCTCCGTTTCAGGCCCGGGGGCCTTTTACACTTTTGACAATGCCGGTACAGCCAGGAATAGTACTCCGCCTGTTGTGCTGATCACCGGCATGCGCGTATTTGACAAGGACTACACTATCCAAAAAGGTGAAACGATAATCCTTGACTATAACCAAAACTATTTTTCGTTCGATTATGTGGCGCTTAATTACACGCAGTCCCGGTTGAACAATTATGCCTATAAAATGGATGGGCTCGACCGTAAATGGAACTTTGCAGGATCCACGCGGCGGGTTTCTTATGCTAACCTGTCTGAGGGCACCTACACGTTCAGCGTAAAGGCCTGCAACAATGAGGGTGTATGGAACAACGCGCCTGCTACGCTGGTACTAATTATTAAGCCGCCGTTCTGGCATCGGTGGTGGTTTTTTTCGTTGGTATTTGTGACGATAGCAGGTGCTATCGGTACACTTTATATTTATAATATAAAGCAGCTAAAAATCAGGCTGCTGATGCGCGATAAGATAGCCCGGGACTTGCACGATGATATAGGTTCGACCTTAAGCGGTATTAATATTTTCAGCAATATTGCTTTACAGAAAATGAGGCCGGGACAGCCGGGTCTGGACTTAATGGAGAAGATAAGCGACAAATCACATAAATCATTGGAGGCGCTGTCTGACATCGTTTGGTCGATAGATACGCGTAATGACGACATGGAAGATTTTGTAATGAAGGCTAATGAATATCTATCGATACTTGATGCTCAGAATATTGCTTATGATCTTAACATAAGTCCCGAAGCCGAAGAAGTAAAGCTGGGGATGGTGTTGAGAAGGGAGTTATATATGATATTTAAAGAAGCCATTTGCAACGCTTCAAAATATGCAGACTGCAGCTTCATAAAAATTTCTTTAACCCGGCACAAAGACACCTGTACATTGTGTGTAAGTGATAACGGGAAAGGGTTTGATATTGATGCGGTTTCATCCGGAAACGGTTTATACAATATGAAGGAAAGAGCGAAAAAAATGAGAGGCGATATTCGTATTGAAAGCGAAAAAAGTAAAGGCACGGCTGTTACATTAAATTTCAATATTACCCGTTTTCGTTAGGAGCGGATGCCAAATAATCTTTTACATTTAACCTGATTTAATTTTTCGGACGCGCCGCGGCCAGCATTTTTCAGGTGTTTTAATGCTTAAACTAGTAAGGGGTCAATTTCAATGAAAACCAGCATTTTGGTATATGAGGATAATATTGATTTGCGGGAGGCGCTGGTCCACCTCCTCAATACTTCGCGCAATTGCATTTGTGCCGGCGCCTTTGACAATTGCCGGAAGGTTATAAGCGACCTCATCGCCATCAATCCTGATGTTATACTGATGGATATCGACCTGCCGGGCAGAAACGGGATCGAAGCGGTTAAGCTGATCCGCGAGGTAAACCAGGAAGTAAAAATAATTATGTTAACTGTTTTTGATAACCGGCGTAACGTTATCGACGCGATATGTGCAGGAGCATCGGGCTATTTGCTCAAAAAATACTGTTTTGAACAATTATTCAGCGCGATCAATGAGGCGCTAACCGGTGGGGCGCCGTTAAGCGGAAACGTAGCACGAATGATCCTGGATCATGTGGCGCAAACCAGTTCTGATGCTACCGGCAGCTACGATCTTACACCAAGAGAAACCGAGATTTTAAATGCTTTGGTAAAAGGTTACAATTATAAAAAGATAGCCGAAACCCATAATATCGGCTTCCAAACTGTAAAAAAGCATATCAGTAATATTTACGAAAAACTGCAGGTTCACAGCAAGTCGGAAGCTGTGGCAAAGGTCCTTAAAAATAGAACCGATTAGAACAATCAATGCATTTTCTGCAGTGCAAATCCGATTCAATTTTTGTAGAAAATCATCTTCACAACGCGGCGGATATCCAACCGCAATCCCCAACAACCATCCAATTAAAAAATTGCTGAATTACCCAAACGGGTAATTGCCCGGTTTTTTTGGTAAACCTAAATTAGTTGTGCAAAGGCAAATCGCTTCATCCTCTGGAGCGACCAGTTGTGCAGCGGCCCGTCGTATGCGCACGAATGCAATTTGCTTTAAAGAAAATCACGATTGAAAGACCTATGAGAACAAAACTTTTACTCACTGCCATCTTTTTATTAGTATCGTCCCTAGCCGCATTTGCAGCTGCGCCCACCATCACATCGTTTTCTCCTGCCCTGGGACAGGTGGGTACCCTTGTAACTATAACAGGAACTAACCTAAGCAACCCAACAGCAATTACCATAGGTAGCAAGACAGCTATCGTAGTATCAAATAACGGTACGCAACTGGTTGCAATGGTAATGCCTGGAGCGGTTACCGGCCCTGTATCGGTTACGGCGGGTGGTGGAACAGCCGTAGGGAGCGGTAATTTTACCGTAAGTCCGCCTACATTTCCCACTACGCAACAGGGGGATGCCTTGATCGGCTCGCAAAGCACTTATTATTCAGAACAAGGCCAATCTGTTGCGGTCAGCGCCGATGGTAATACGGCAATTGTCGGGGCGGTTAATAATGGTGGTGGGGTAGGGGCAAGCTACGTGTACACCCGAAGCGCGGGGGTGTGGACGCAACAGGCTCAGTTGATCGGCACGGGCGAATCGAATCCTAACTATGGGATGCAGGGGCAATCTGTTGCCCTGAGCGCCGATGGCAATACAGCAATGGTGGGCGGCTACCTGGATGGGTCGACTTATGTGAATACTTCGGGATTTATTTGGTTTTTCACGCGTACAGGTAGTACATGGACACAGCAAGGGAGTAAAATTGCAGGAACAGGATATGTTATCGTTACTAATGGTTCGGTCTTCCAGGGCTATTCATGCGCATTAAGCGCTGATGGCAACACTGCTATTGAAGGCGGCCCGGAAGATAATGGTGGTGAAGGCGCCGCATGGATATTTACCCGCAGCAGCGCGGGTGTATGGACTCAGGTAGGCTCGAAATTGGTGGGAACGGGAGGTGGTAACAGCCAGGGTTACTCCGTTGGAATGAGTGCGGATGGTAATACCGCCCTTGTTGGAAGTCCCAGCGGGGCAGGTGGCACCTACGTATATATCCGCAGCGGCAATAATTGGGTGCAGCAGGGCAGCGAATTGACCGTAAGCGGCAGCGGAGGCCTGGGCGGCGCGGTCGCATTAAGCGCCGATGGCAATACCGCGCTTTTAGGCGCGCCCTCCAGTAACGGGGCCTGGGCATTTACACGGACCGGCAACACCTGGTCGCAACAAGGCGCTGAGTTTACATTTCCTAACGGCAGCGTGTATACCGGAGCGGAGGAGGGTTCGGCAGTGTCGCTGAGTGCAGATGGCAACACGGCAGTAATTGGGGGCTATGGAAACCTAAACTACGAGGGCGGCACCTGGGTGTACTTCCGCAGCGGCAACAACTTTGTGAACGAGGGTGGGTTCATCCTTGGAACAGGGGCTGATTTTACAACTAGTGGTGAACAGGGTACATCGGTGGCTTTAAGTGCGACAGGAACTACCGCACTTGTGGGCGCGCCTGAAAATAATACCTACACCGGCCTCGCCTTTGTTTTGGTTGGCCTGCCACCCTCAATTGCTACTACTGCGGCGACGAACGTAACCGCGACAACTGCCGATATCAATGGCAATATTACTACGGGTGGCGTAACAGCTACAGTTGACTTTGAATGGGGAACCGATCCCAACCTGGTTGGAGCAACTACTACCACTACTTTTAGCGCGGGGTCGAATCCTGTTGCCATCAATACCAGTAACGAAGGTTTTACCAGTTTGTTAACGGGGCTAAAGCCGTCAACAACTTACTATTTCCTGATTGATGGAACTAATACCAACGGTACCGCCAATGGAACGATTTTAAGCTTTACTACGCAGGCCCCGCCCCCGCCAACTTCAACTATTACCTTTAGTTTGCCCCCTACTGCTGTTTATGGTACCACTATAGTGCCAGTGGTTTCAAGCACCGATACCACTACACCTATCGTGTACCGTTCTGCGCCGCCAGGTTACGTTGTAACGGTTACCCCGAATGAACAATTGATCGCAACCTTCGTAGCGTCAACCTATGTTGAGGCCATCCAGTATATTCCGGGGACTACTACAATAGAAGGTGAAGCATCAGCAAATATTACAATTTTGCCTGCCCCGCTTACGATCGTCGCCGATAACCAAACTATCCCTTATGGCGCAGCTATTCCTCAGCTTACCGTAACCTACGATGGTTTGGTGAACGGGGACACCCCAGCCACCTTTCCGCTTCTGCCAACCGTTACCACTACCGCAACCGTTGGCTCAGTTGCAGGGACTTATCCCATCACGGCGAGCGGAGCGGGTGATGTGGACTATAACATCAGTTACGCTGTAGGAACATTGACCATTAACGCATTATTGCCGGCTGCCGTGACGCAAGCGGCCACGCTGGTAAGTGGAAGCGGCGCTACCCTGAACGGCACGGTGAGCGATGGCGGAGCCTCAACTATGGTGCAGTTCCTTTATGGTACTGATCCTAATTTAACCGGCGCCAGTACATTGGCGGTAACAACCGGCGTGAGCCCTATCCCGGCGGGAACGGGTACAACCGCTTTTACCGGGGTACTTACCGGCTTAAATCCCGGCACCACTTATTATTACGAAATTACCGGCGCCAATAGCGCCGGCACCAATGGCGGCGGGATACAGAGCTTTACTACGACGTCGGTTCCGGGAGGCGTAATCACGTTTACCGCCCCGACGAGTGCCGTTTATGGCACTGCCGATCTTACGCCAAACGGAACCAGTACGAATACGGGCTCACCGATCACTTACACCAGCAGCAATACGGCTGTGGCGACCATCGTTAATGGGAATATTCATGTGGTAGGAGCCGGATCGGCACAGATCACGGCCTCTCAAGCCGGTAACTCTAATTACGGCGCTGCTACGCCGGTAAGCGTTACGTTTACCGTTACACCGGCCCCGCTTACCATTACCGCCAACGACCAGACCTGGCCCTATGCCGGAACAGAGCCTGCATTGACGCTTACCTATACGACATTGGTAAACGGCGATACACCGGCGAGTTTAACCACCCAGCCGATAGTAAGTACGACGGCTACAGCTACATCGGCTTTAGGATCGTACCCGATCACCGTTTCCGGGGCTGTCGACCCCAATTATACCATCACATATGTTGCGGGCACCCTGCAGGTTATTGCAGGCGTTCCTACAGCCACTACCCTGGTCGCAACAGGTGTGGGCATCAACGGCGCAACGCTGAACGGTACCGCAAATGATGATGGGGCTGCGATTACAGTAAACATGGTCTATAGCACGGCGCCTGACCTGAGCAGCAATCCTGTAATTATCCCGGTAAGCACTAATTCGTCCGGCATGAGCATTGTCAATTACAACACCGTGGTAAGCGGGTTGACTGCTGCAACGACTTACTACTTCAGGATAGAGGCTGTTTACTATAACGGTACAGTGTATGGCAATATCCTGAGCTTTACCACGCTATCGTTACAGGTACAAACCATTACCTTTTCGTTGCAGGGCGTAACCTATGGTTCGCCGGACGTTACGCCGGGAGCAACCAGCACCAACACGACGATCCCGATTACCTACACGAGCAGCAATACCGCTGTGGCCACGATAACCAGTGGAGGCAATATCCATATCGTCGGGGCGGGAACAACGATCATTACGGCATCACAGGCCGGTAATTCCACTTATAGCCCGGCTACCCCTGTCACCGAAAACTTTACCGTGACCCCGGCCCCATTAACAGTTACCGCCCATAACGAAACAAAAGTTTACGGCTCGGCTAAGCCGAATCTTGTTTACCAGTATTCGGGTTTCGTCAACGGCGACGACAGCACAAAGTTGAGTGCGCAGGCGACGATCTCTACTACGGCAACACCCTCTTCCGGCGTGGGTAATTATCCGATCACTTTATCAGGGGTCGTTGATGCTAACTATAACATTTCCTACGTTGGGGCTACCTTATCGGTTACCCCGGCCGCGCTGACCATCACCGCCAATAACCAGACCAAAGTACAGGGCACGGCTAACCCCGCGTTGACGGCGACTTACACCGGCTTTGTTAATAACGACACCGCCGATGATCTTTCTTCACAGCCTGTACTGGCTACCACGGCAACAACATCCTCCGAAGCCGGTACTTATGCCATCACCGCTTCAGGCGCTGTTGATCCCAACTATACCATCACCTATGTCCCCGGTACTTTAACCATTACCCCGCCATTGGTATTTAACCAGATTTCTTCCAAGACTTACGGCGACCCCGACTTTAACCCCGGCGCTACCGGTACCAATGTGACCTACTCCAGCGGCAATACTACGGTAGTCACCATTACCGACGGAGGGAATGTCCATATCGTCGGCACCGGATCGGTAACCATCACGGCAACTTCCGGTGGTACTTCCATATCCCAAACCGTGGTGATCAACCCCGCGCCGCTGACCGTTGCCGCAAACGACCAGAGCAGGACCTATGGCGCCGATAACCCGGCTTTGACCCTTACTTATAACGGCTTTGTTTACAGCGATAATGCCGCAAGTTTATCCACTCCGCCAGGGGTGGCTACCACGGCAACTGCAAGTTCCGATGTGGGAAACTATCCCATCACGGTAAGTGGTGCTGCTGATCCCAATTATAGCATTACTTATGTCCCCGGTAAGCTTTCGGTAACCCCGGCTGCTTTGACCATCACCGCAAACGATCAGACCAAAGTACAGGGCGCGGCTAATCCGTTGCTGACAGTGACTTATACCGGTTTTGTGAATAATAATACGGCCGATGATCTGACATCTTCGCCAACCGTTACGACCACTGCATTAACATCTTCGGACCCGGGTACTTATCCCATTACCGTTTCAGGAGCAGTTGATCCGAACTATGCCATTGCCTATGTCAGCGGCACTTTGACCATTCTGCCGCCGCCCACGCTTGTTCCAAACAATATTCTTAGCCCCAACGGCGATGGCGTGAACGACGTATGGATCGTTCATGATATTCAATACTATCCCGATAACACTGTCACCATTTACGACCGGGCCGGGCGGCAGGTTTACAGCGCGCGCGGTTACAATAATGATTGGGCGGGCACTGCAAACGGCAAAGACCTGGCGGAAGGAACTTATTATTATGTTTTGGTACTTAAACCAACCCTGCCGGTCATCAGAGGTTTTATTTCGATCATAAGAAGCAAGTAGTTCCGAGGCATTAAAAGTAAAATCAATCAAAATGAGAAAACCTATGCTATATATAAAACCAGGGGGCGTTGCAATGTTGTTTGTGACGGCACTTTTGATGTGTACACTACACAGCCAGGCGCAAACATTAAATCCCTTGCAGTCGATCTATTTTCAAAATCAATACCTGTACAATCCGGCTTTGGCAGGAATGGACGACAACATCAATATCAACCTGGCCTATCGCGGGCAATGGACCGAATTCCCGGGAACACCCAAGACAACCTCCTTTACCACCGACTTCCAGCCGACAGAAAAAGTAGGATTGGGTATAGACATCGAGGAAGACGTGGCCGGGCTGCTCACACAAACCAATATTATGGGTACTTACGCCTATCATGTGCCATTAAGCGATAATAACCAAAAACTGAATTTCGGCTTGTCTGCAGGTATATTTAACTCGCGGGTAAATTACAACGACGTAGTAGGGCAGTTACCCGATAATGAAATTTTCCTTTATAACCAGATCAAACCCTATTTCGACGGTGAATTCGGGGTAGCCTATAGCAGCAATAATTTTTCCATAGGTGCGGCTATACCCGATCTGAAATCAGTTTTCTTCAGAACCTCCGATGAACAATTTGATGTAGACAGGTTGGAGTTTATCGCGCTGGCCAGCTATAAGATCTATCTGCAAAACGAGGACAGAAACTTTGTGCTGGAGCCGGTGGCAGGGTTCAGAGTGGTATATGGTTATAACGATATTGTGGATGCCGGCTTTAAATTCACGATGGAAAACTATGGCCTGTGGCTGCAGACTATTTATCACAGCAGCCAAAGTGTAAATGTTTGCGCGGGTTTCCAGACAGGTATCTATGCATTCAGTTTTGCCTATAACTTCGAATCAGGCTCCCTGGTCGACTACGCTAACGGCTCTTTTGAATTGGGCGTTACAGTGAAATTGGGCAAGAAGAAGAAAGCAGTTCATTGAAAGCTAAAAGCTGAAAGCAAAAGGCTGAAAGCTAAAACTTCGAAGCGGTTGCAGTATCTGAAAATATTTCTGTTTGGTTAATTAAGGTGATTGGAGCCTCCGGGAAAATTTTCCCGGGGGCTTTTTTGCGCATTCCGAAATGAATTCCGTTCGAATCAGCGCCAATTTAATCGGCTTCAAGCTATTAAACCGTTCGGTCTATTGTGCTTTTCATGGCACCCAACCTTCCTCCTTAACAAACTTAATCAACCGGGGATCTTCACGGGAAAGGACGGGGATCCAGTCGCCTAAATCCTGCCGGTCCCAGTAAAGGTGCTGCGGATTGCCGGGTTTGGCAAATTCATACCGGTACAACACAGCGCGGATGTACCGCGGCGGTTTGCCAGGGAATGGATTGCCGGCAAATAAACCAAGTGTGCCGGGGTCGTTATGCAGCAGCTTCCAAACCAGGTTCAGCGTCCAGGGATATTGGTCCGGGGTCGACATGGCGGCGAACCACATTTGCCAGTCGAGGTGCGGCTGGTAAGGGGCAATTTGCTTAGGCGCCTCATTAGGCAAAGTGGGTAAGTACTGATAAACATAGGGCTTCCAGTTTGCTTTACCACCAGTGGTGTCGTCCGTTGTTCCCTCGAACACCACGTTCATCCTTTCCTGGCCCACGCTGCCAAATGCGCCATAGGTGTTCACCAACTCAAGCGGATCGAAGGAGGCATTCATCTTTTGGCTGGAGGAAAATAGGTTGATCACCGGCTGTATGCTCAGCAGCGCCACGATGGCGGTAACTACCCAGGCAGTTATGACCATCGGTTTGGAAGGCTCGGCCGTAACGGCTGCAGCTTCAGCCAGCCGGACAAGCCGGCGGGGGAGGAGCATGGCCCAAAAGCCATCGTCGAAGCAGGCCAGCGCCGGAATAATGGTGAGCCAGTTTAAAAAAGCAAGGTTGCCGCTGAGTATCAAAACCACCTGGAACAGAATGATCACAATGCCGGCGATATGGCGCCCCAACCGGGGCCAGAAAACAAACCAGGGCGCCGCTAATTCAGCCAGCCAGTTGAACCAAACGCCCATTTTAAGCATGATTCGCGGCAGGAAATGGAACCAGCGGCTAAGGGGGCCGGGGATAGGCTGCGTTTCAAAATGGTAATAAAGAGCGGTACCGTTTTGCCATACCTTGTCGCCGCGCACCTTGATCATCCCCGATCCCAGCATAATGCGGAAGATAAGCCATCGAAATAAAACAATGATTGGAAAAGGCGGCGGCCGCTTCGGGAACGGTCGCATATCAAGCAACGGGCAAAAGAAAATCGCCAGGAAGCCTGTTTCGGTGAGCTGTATCTCCCAGCCATAGCCATACCAATCCTGTCCCAGGTGAACGATGGAGATATAGAGGAACCAGAGCGCCCCAAGCATGGGTGCATTGGCGAAGCCGCAAGCCACCACCAGCGAAAGGATAAAGCCTATCCACGCCACGGTCAATAGTGCTGCATCGGAATGCCAGAACCAAAAAACCGAAGGCAACTTTACAAAGCTCGCCCCGGGCGATCCAAATGCCAGGTTGACGTCTTTGATGTAAATGCCTACGGGAAGCAGGCCATGTTCCCCAATGAGCGGTATCAACTGGTTTATGGCCACCAGGAAAGCCACCGCATAAACAACGCCGAGCAGGCGCAGGATCATAAAGCGCGTAAGCCAGTAGCTGGGTGGATTACCCCGTGCGATAAAAGCAAATCCTGTTTCGCTGCACATTTAGTTTTGCGTTGAAGCCTTCCGGTAAAACAAATTTAGCCAAATAAGTTTGAGGTGGTGTTGAAGGATTAAGCCGGAGACGGTTATTAAATCGGCTTTCTTGCAAAATGACGTGGATGTAAACTAAATAACCACCGAAAGCCCGATATTAGCCTGCGCTTTAAGATAATGCCAAATTCTAAAAGTTTATAACATAGAAGCAAAATCAAAAAAAATGGTGGTTAGACAGGATCTAAACAAAGCTGCATTTACCCTGAAATCTATAATAAATCGTAATGGAGCCATATTATACGTCGTTCACGACGAAGAAGATGAATGGCAGTTTCTTAACGGTGAACCCGTATCAGTTCAGGACATGATGATTGTTAGTTTACAACAGATAATCGATAGAGATAATACAATTTCGCAAATTTTAGACTTGAAAATGGGCCATAAAACCAACAGGACAAATGCGGCTTCAAAATGGGAAATCACTCCACGATGATTTATACTTTATTAAAGGAGCAAGGACCCACGGCGGAAAATGCGCTGGGTTGCTGACATCCAATATCTTGCCTGCTATTAATAAATTCGTAACCTGACGACTAATGTCAGCCATGCATACAGTTATTGCAAGCGTTGCAAATCTCTTGTTCACCAATTATTTAATGCAAAAATTGTTTTGGTGCGTCTGCCCTACAAAATCACAGACTATTAACTAAATAACCAGCTAAACCACGATATTAGCTCGCCATTATAAAAATCCTCAACAATGAAGACAATATCTTTTCTCCGACGCCTGGCGTCTGCTGTAATCGCCCTGGTCATTTT
The DNA here is from genome assembly GCA_013286235.1 of Bacteroidota bacterium. Lineage (GTDB taxonomy): Bacteria > Bacteroidota > Bacteroidia > Sphingobacteriales > Sphingobacteriaceae > Mucilaginibacter. The sequence continues at coordinate 5,330 of JABDGE010000053.1, read as the reverse complement.
GACATTGCTTACGCCACAAATCGTCCATGCGCAACTGATCCCCGATCCGGCCGTCATCGGCCGCTGGGATATTACGCTGCAAAAAGACGGCAAAAGCCTTCCCTCCTGGCTGGAAGTACAGCGCTCCGGCAATCATACGCTGATCGGCCGTTACGTGTACGCATTTGGCAGCGCCCGTCCCATTTCGGAAGTCAAAGTGACCGATGGCAAGTACGGCTTTTCCATCCCACCCCAATGGGAATCGGGCAACCGCAACATGGATTTTGAATTCGAAGTGGACGGTGATGCGTTGAAAGGCACAATGGTTTATACCGATGGCCAAACTTATTCTTTCACAGGGGTGCGTGCGCCGAAACTGATACGGACGGCTCCGCCGGTTTGGGGAAAACCAATCCGGCTGTTCAACGGCAAAAATATGAAAGGCTGGCACACGGACGGTAAAAACCAATGGATAGTGGAATCAGGCATTTTAAGAAGTCTCAAGTCGGGATCCAACCTGTTAACCGACAGAACTTTCACCGATTTTAAACTGCATGTAGAGTTCCGCTACCAAAAGGAGAGCAATAGCGGCATATACCTGCGTGGTCGGTATGAAACACAGATCATTGATGTAATGAACGGAGAGCCCGAACCCATCAACGACCAGTTCAGTTCTATTTACGGATTTTTGCCCCCCAACCGGATGACGGCAAAAAACCCCGGTGAATGGCAGTCGTTTGATATAACCCTGGTGGGCAGGCTGGTCACCGTTGTCTCCAACGGCAAAACCGTTATTTGCAATGCCGAAATACCGGGAATCACCGGCGGCGCAATCGACAGCAAAGAAGGCGAGCCCGGCCCCATCCTTATTCAGGGTGACCACGGACCGATCGACCTGCGAAATATTGTTATCACGCCGGTAAAGGAGTAAAGGCGAAAATCAAAAGCGATGAGCTGGATTTGCCCCAAATGCGAGCGCGAATTATTAAGGGAAAACCAAACGCACTATTGCGCTCGGGTCAGTGTAGACAGCCTTTTTAAAGGCAAACCGGCTGAGTTGGTATTGGTTTTTGACAAGATATTGGCCGAAGTTGCCGACTGGGAGGATGTGCTGGTAAGCACCACGCCGAATTGCATCGTATTTGTCCACCGGAAGACTTTTTTGGTGATCCGCCCCATGCAAAAGGTGCTCGATGTGAAGTTTTATTCGGACGTTGCCAATACCGGCCGGCCTATAATCAACAGCATTTTATACAAGGGTAAGTACGCAAACAATGTGAGAATAGCGGTGCTGGATGAGTTGACGCCGCAGCTTTTTAAACTGATACATCAGTCGTATGTGCTTTTATGAGAAATTTTGTTTTTTTGATTCTCCTAAGAAGTCTTTCGGACAAGACTTTGGCCACGATAGCTATCGGGATTTGACTAAAGAGGAGATACATGTCAGACCCCGCTAATTTAGAACAAACAATTAATCTTGTTTATTTTCATCTTTCGACTTGGCGTTTGTTTTTTTGGTTTTCTTAGGCTTTCTCATCCATTCTTCGAAGTCCTTTTTTGTTTTCCCAACACATTTTAAATTGGTGGAAATATGGTCTAATGGAATTTCTTTATAATTAGTACGAACTGCAGGACATCTTAATAATTTTCCATCAGCATGCCCATCTGGATAATCGTATAAATCGTGATGCCATCTATCTTTTCTGATAAACACTAATCCAAGATATTCTAAGTATTCTATGAAAAGATTAGTAGGTACTTGCTTCACGCCATTTAGTTAACTGGTATGGCAACCTTTTCATTGAAAGTTCGGATTAAAGAAGCAATACGCGCTTGTGTTCTAACTTTATGGATAGGTGGCTGATATTTAACTTTTGGTAATTTTCTAAGAGACCATCCTAAATCCAGTAAAACCCTTTCAAGTGTCCCTTTATGATGAGTGTCTTCTATAAATGAATGTAGTGCACCCTCAAATCCCTCTTTAGCTTCTTTCTCTGTAAGACCAAATGAAGACAATTCTAATGACGGACAATATGATACAACGTAATCTCCTTGCTTATATAAATCAACTTCCAACAAAACATGAACTACACTGTTTCCGTCTGTTTTGATGAGGTTAGTCATATGTTTTTTATCTTTCGTTTTTGCTAAGTTTTTTGTTTATCAGTAATTAAACACAAATATAATACTAAGTGTAAAATTAACACACACATCGAAGTCATATTTATACGTTTTATAACCGTCATACAAATAGGGCGGTTTTACGTAAAAGAAAATTGTTTGGCTTGTCCCAGTTGGACATAAGATGGCTAAATTGGTTCAATCGTTACTTTGAGATGTAAATGTAATTACATTATTGTAATTGTACGATGACATATCAGTAAAAAATATGCTTTCGTGTTCTAAACTAACCCATAAGATGATTTAATGGTCTAACAGATACATCGTCACACTCACGACTAAGCCTTCACGGGCTCGAGTCCATGCTTTCTCATAATGCCGATCATCTTTTGAATATCGGGCGGCCCCCCTGCGTTCACCAACTCAGCGATCTCCCGAAAATAGGCTGGACCGATGGACGCGGGGGAAAGCGTTATCAAGGCCCTGAAATTTGCATCGGAAAGGTTATTAAAGCCGTGAACAACGCCGCGTTTGACGAAACATTTATCGCCGGCGTGTAGCTGGATCGTTTCGTTGCCGATGGTTTGGGTACATGTACCCTCCAGTATATAAAGGGTTTCATCGACCCCAACATGGTAATGCGGCGCCGGGACTTTTGCATTTGGCGGAACGATCATTTCGAATTGGACCAGCGTCTCCTCGGTATCATCGCCATCCAATAAAAAATTCAAAATCAGTTGGCCAATAAGGATTTGTTCTTTGATGACGGGAAACATGGTAAATTGATTTTAGGTGTAAATGGTTTGTAACTACTTCAAAAGTAAGAAATCGATTATCATGTAACAGGCCATTTAGATCTTTTTTACGTTGCCACCGGCCCGAAGGAATAAATGTTTTTAAGGCGGGTGACTTACCTAACCTTCACCATCGCATAAAACCAAACGTCTGTTCGTGTTGCAAAACCCAGGCTTTCATAAACCCGGATAGCGCGCCCGTTGTCGCTGCGGACGTGTAAAAACGGCACCTGGCCCGCCGTGCGGATACTGTTCAGATGGTTGAGCAGCAAAGCCCGTGCGTAACCTTTACCGGTATAACCCGGCCGGGTACAAACAGCGCTGACTTCTGTGTAGTTAAAAGGCTGCATTCGCTGTCCGGTCATGGCTACCAACTGGCCGTTTTCAAAAATCCCCTGGTAATTCCCGAAGTCGATCGTTTTCGCAGCGAATGGACCCGGATCGGTTAGCTTTGTCAACTCCATCATTTGCGGAACATGTTCGTGAGTCAAAGGTATTAATTCCAGGTGCCGGCCGCCCGGTGCAACCGCGGCGTCACAAACCATTTGGAAGCCATGAATGGCCCGTACCACTTTCCATGGCGGTGGGACCGCTGTTTCCGTTGTTGTCACCAGGAGTGCAAAGCGGCCATCGGGCAGGTTGTCGTGCAGCAGTTGGAAATAGTCGCCCGAGTTTTCTTTCAAGCCTACGAACGGCGAGACGGCTTCGTCAAAATATTTGACATGTTCATTCCCGAATGCCAGGTGGCTATTGCCCGACAAAAGCGCATTCCAGGCAGGGTTGTCCAATACATGTTCCATCGGCACAAACCTAAAAAAAACGCCTGAAGCTTGACCCGCGAGTTACCCGGCTCCTGCAATATGACGTTGCGGCGATAATATTTAAGATCATAAAGAACAGTCTGAAACTTCCTTTCGTTTAAATTTGTATTAAAGCTGATGGTGAAATTTCCATAAAAAACGTCATGACAACTTTAACAATACAGATACACGATGGCGACAGAGACCTGTTTGAAAAACTGGCGAAAAGGCTTGATGTGAAAATTATTGAAGTTGTTGAAGGCGATGCGGTACCCAATAGCTTGACGAAAAAAGCTATTGCCGATGCAAGGTCGGGAAGAATCAAAAAAATGGAGGACATAGATTTATTTTTCAAAATCCTTTAATGTACGTTCCAAGCCCAGGGAAATGTTTGAAAATTTTGTTTCAACCTGTTTATATTATGCCTCGTAGAGGCAACCCGTTTGTAGAAAATTCAGTTAATTTTTCTTTTGCCCCATCGGGGCTACCCTTTTTTGCCAAGAAATAGGATCGTTTCGCTGGTAAAATAAATGCTACAATTTAACAGCGATTTCATTTAGTTCATACTTCTTATATAATTTTCATCATGTTAAAACCAACCAGCATCCGTTAACGGATTAGGAAATTAAAATCCTTAAACTGTAAATTAGCTTTTTATTTTCTCATCATGAAACCCACCCGATTTATCGCCGCAATTTTGTTTGGTTTGGTCCTCTGCGCTTTTACCTATCATGGCAAAGACAGATGGACGGAATTGTTCAACGGAAAGGATCTTACGGGCTGGGACACCTATATCGGCCCTGATCTTGACACTGCCGGTAAACCAATTACTGGTATACCCATCGGCCTGAATAACGATCCGCGGCACGTATTTACGATCGTTAAAGACAGTGGCGAAAATGTAATCCGTATTTCCGGCGAGAATTGGGGGGCCATATCGACCAAGAATGAGTATGCCAATTATCACCTGCAGGTACAATTCAAATGGGGCAGCCTGTTGTGGGGCCAAAAAAAAGGAAAAAAGAAAGATAGCGGAGTGCTCTATCACTCGGTAGGCAAATACGGCGCCGATTACGGCGCCTGGATGCGCTCCCACGAGTTCCAGGTAGAACAGGGAAACGTTGGCGACTACTGGGGCGTAGCCGGTGGTATGGCAGATATGCCGGTAATAAAAAAATCCAAAACCGAATATGTCTATGATCCACAGGGCACAATGACGACTTTTAAAGAAGGCGGACCGGCAGGGCGGCGCTGCATTAAGCGCGGTGACGCCGAAAACCCGACCGGCCAGTGGAACACACTCGACCTGTATTGCTATGGCGATACCAGCATTCATGTGGTGAATGGCAAAGTAATGATGATCTTATACCATTCCAGGCAACAGGATAGTGGCGTAGAGACGCCGATCACCAGCGGAAAAATTCAAATTCAATCGGAAGGGTCCGAAGTTTTTTATAAGCATATCAGGATACAACCTATTGACGGATTACCCGCGGAACTGCTAAAGTAGTCCTCGTATCATTATCTGCCCATTCTCGTATCTGCCCATCCACACGTCCGCACATCCGCACGTCTTCCCATCCGTCCGGCTATCATTCATCCCGCAGGTGCGGGATGAACTATGAACCCCCTTAAA
>JABDGE010000052.1 GCA_013286235.1 Bacteroidota bacterium | reverse complement strand
TCATGAAAAAATGTCTGCAACTATTTGATAATTAGTTATTTGACATATTTAATTTCATTCCGGATATGTTTTTTTTATAATACAAAGCAAAATCACGCCGGCAGGGTACCGCGAAGTACACTAAAAGTACAGTGAAAGTACATGAAAGGTACATCAAAAGTACATGAAAAGTACATGAAAGGTACATCAAAAGTGCCGCGGAAGTGCCATTTTAGCCGCCGAAGCCTTGGCGAAGGAGGCTCAAAAGTACACGGATAATACCCTGTATTTATTCAAAAATTAGATGCAGATAGCTGATTATTAGTGCTTTGACATATTAAATATTCATCCCGGATGTACTAATGTTTGGTCGTAGAGACGCCCCGATCAATCGGGGCTTCTCCGTGAGGTGTGAGGTGTACAGGTTTAGCCGGACAGTGGAGTCTCTTGTTTCTAAAATAGCTTTTTGGCTTTAGTCTTTATGCTTTTCGCTTTCCGCTCGATCTCCGGCCATAAACTATGATCTATGAACGATCATTATATTTTCGCAAAATCATCGTTTGAAACATTGAACCTTTTGCTATCTTTAACTCAACATATAAAAGATATGGGTTAACGGCTGAATGCCTGTATTGAATCGCGCCCACAAGAAACAATATTCACAAACCCGGTACCTGCTTGTTATGAAGAGATATACCTGCTGTATTTTCGCATTGGCTTTTGCTTTTGCGGCTTGCAAAAAACTCGCCGCGCTGCAGCCCATCACGATAACTGATACCGCCAAAACAACCATCGTGGGCCCCTGGACATGGTTGGCGCAATATGGCACCGGTCAAAATCCGACCATCCAGGATCCGGCGAACACCGGCATAAATGAGACGCTGCAAATGAACGCCGACAGCACCTGGACGCAGACAAAAAACGGCGCCGTGGTTAATACCGGCACATATCTTTTTTCGCCCTTTCCGGAACCGGCAGGCCCCCCAGCTACATTTATATATTTCACAAACAGCAAGTATCCAGGCGAGGCAACATTCGACAATTTTGATTTTAACCACGGGTTTATGAACTCATTTACCTTAACAAAGGATACATTGGTGTTTATCGGCGAGAGTCAAATTGATACCGGGGTTTATGCTGCCCACCGTGTGTATGTGAGGTGACGGGCACTACGCAAAATCTCCATTTTACCCTTCTGCGCTTGCATTTTCAAACCGTGATAATTCGTCACGGTTTCATTTCCTTCTTCGCGGAGCTCAATGTAATGCGTTTTGCAGCTAAAGTACAGGCAAGGGCGGTACAAGAGCCTAAAATGAGAGCAATGTTTCGGCGGGAATATTGAGGCCTTTAAACAATTTTTTGGCCATATTAAAAGTGAGGGGCCTTTTGCGATTTAACACTTCGGATACCCGGCTCCTGCTGCCGAAATAAGGTATCAGGTCGGTCGCGGTAAGATCGTTTTCTTCCATTTTGTATTTGATAGCCTCGATAGGATCCGGCGGCAATATCGGGTAATGTTTATTTTCGTAATCATCGGCCAGGATGGCCAACACCTCCAGCAGGTCGGCTTCGGGGCTCTTTTCGGGACCGTTCCAAAGCTGCCTGATCTGTTGTAAAATGGACCTGTATTGATCTTCCGTCTTAATCGCTTTTATTACCGGGTTTTCCATTTTTTTAAATTTAAATCCCTAAAGTACTAAAATCAATCTTATCGTCATGCGCATGTGTACTTATAAACGGAACATTTTTTTTGGTGCACATCCTCACATCTGCACACTTCGTACGCCGTAGCTTTAGCGAAGCCTGAAATAAGGGCCTGATGTTTCGGCAAAAATAACTGTCGGCAAATAAATTTCATTTTAAGCATGGACCGCAAAGAATGCGCGAAACGCACAGCGGCATACTTTTCGGCAGTATTTGAGTGAGGGGGCTCCTCTGGAGCCTATTTTATTTTTTGTTTTTTTCTATAAACAGGTAACTCCTCTGGAGTTTAAAAACAGAACACAGCGAATCCCGAAACATGCCCGCTCTTTGCCTTCTCTCTGTCTCGGTTAAACTTTTAAACTTTAGTTATATGGAAGTCTAAAATAAGCTCCCTATGTTTCGGCCAAAATAACTTTAGTTATACAGAAGGAGCATCCGCATATCCCTCCGGCTATGAACCATGAGCTATAACCAATGGACTTTCTCAAATCTCACATCTCAAATCTGAACTCCTACCCATTCCCCCCGCTCGTTTTCCCGCCGCCTTTGCTATCATCGTTATTAATGCCGTGCTGGTTTCTCTTGATCTCGCTGTTCAGCTTGCCGAATTTGTAGCTGAAGCGGATTGCGAAGGTACGGTAGGGGTTTTGGTTATAAGAGTACTGGTAGTATTGCGGCGTATTGGTGGTGGAGGTATAATTCTGGTACTTCATTTCGGGGTCGTTGGCCACTAAGGATATGGTTGCCTTTTTGTTTAAGAACTCCTTTGTTATGACGAGGGAATTGTAAATGAAATTGCTGGTTTTACCCTGCAGGTTTACGTTGCCGCTGAAAAAGCCGGCGTCGATGCCGATGCGGTAACCGCTGTCAAACTTGTAGCCGGCGTTGGCGAATGCGTTTCCGGTGATGCCGCTGTTCTGGTAAAACTCGCCGTTGTAGGTTCCGCGCAGCCATACTTTTGAAACGAAGCCGTTTAAGCTGATGCTGAACTGCTTGGTTAGGGTAAGGTTGGTGTTTACATTAAACCCAAGGGTCCGGTTGCTGCCGAGGTTTTCGTAAGTGGTGGAGGTTACCGTATCTCGGGTATTGTTGGCGCCGCTATCCACCTTCAGGCTCGAAACGTTTTGAATGGAGTTATTGGAGAACTGGTAGCTAAGCCCTGCCGTAAAGGAGTTGGTGGAGAAGTTGCTGTAATTAAGCTCGAAGGTATTATTCAGCTCCGGGCGGAGGTTCGGGTTGCCGGTGCTGATGAACTTTGGGTTTGAATCGTCCACAAAGGGGTTTAGCTGGTATATTCCCGGCCGCTGGATGCGCTGGGTAAAGCCGAGGTTGATGCTGCTGGTTTTGAAGCTGCGTTGGATGGAGATGGAGGGTATGAGATTATTGTAGCTTTGATCGACGTTGGCATTGGCCGACTCGAAATCGGCATCGATCGAGGTGTGCTCTAAACGCAGCCCTGCCTTTCCGGTCCATTTGTCCATTTTTAGCTGGTAGGAGTTGTACAGGCTGTATACGTCCTGCTGGTAATTAAAATCGTTGGTGTACAGCGGATTATTGCTGTAGATGTTCGTGGCTGAATCGAGATCCGACTGCTGGAAATTGCTGTAGTCGCTGCGCAGGATGGCTTTTGCGCCTGCCTCGAGGGTTATGGTTTTAAATGGTTCGGCATAGTCTACCTGTATCGTATGAGATCGCTCGCCGGCGGTATTGTTTTGAAAGAAGTTGGGCTGCTCCGACTGATAGTCGTTGAACCGCTGCGTGAAAACGTCGTTGTTGTACTGGGTATTGGGCGAATAGCTGAATTTGTACGACAGGGTGAGCAATTGATCCTTGTTGCGCTTAAAGCCGATCTGGTAGTTGATGGTAGCGTCCATGCCTCCGAAGGTGCTGTTGCCGGCAGAGGCCTGCTCATATTGCTGGGCGACGGAGCCGTCGAAATTGGTGGTGTTTGAAAATTGATTGCTGACCTGTGTGTCGTGGCCGTTGAATGTTTCGAACGAACCGGTAAGCAGGTTGAGACTGTCGATCTCATAACTCAGCTCCGCATTACCGAAAAGGTTATGATTCTGGTTTCTGCCGTAACCGGTTTGAGTGGTGGACTGGCCGCCATAGATATTTTCGGTATTGCCCGATCCCGCATTGTAGCCGCTGTTGTGGTTAACGCCAATGAAAGCCGAAAACCCGAATTTACCTTCCTTCAAGCTGGTATGGCCATAAAGACCCGGGCCGAAGACACTATTATACCTGCCGCTGATGCTGGCGTTATAGCCCTGGTCGGCGTTCTTTTTGGTGATAATGTTGATGATGCCCGACAGTCCCTCTGCATCGTACTTGGCGGGCGGAGTTGTGATGACCTCGATCTTCTCGATGTTATCGGCCGGCATGGCTTTGAGCACGTCGGAGGGGTCCTTGGCCATCATGGCCGATTCCTTGCCGTTGATGAGGATCTTGTAATTGCCGCTGCCTTTTAAAGTAATATTATCGTTGGCATCGACGGCGAGCAAGGGGACTTTTCGCATCATGTCGAGTGCGTCGAGGGCTTTGCTTTCGGGATCGGCCTGCACATTGTAGGAGATGCGGTCCACTTCCTGGGCCATGATGGGTTTTGCGGCAGTTACAGAAACTTCATTTAGCTGGTTGCTGGAAACGCCGATCAGGATTTTGCCGAGGTCGATAACCGGGCCGGCGCCGGTTATATTGATGACTTTGCTTTTATAACCTATGGACACAAGCGCCAGCTGGTAAGTTTTGCCTATGGCCGCTTTGAGCTCGAAGGTGCCGTCATCTTTTGAAAGTCCGGCTTTGACGGATTGTTTGGTGGTCGCGTCCTGCAGGGTTACCGTGACGTAGCCAAGGGGTTTATTGGCATTGGAATCGATGACCATGCCTTTTACAGTTAGCATTTGGGTTGTTGTTTGGGCCAGCGCTGCGGTTGACAGAAAGCAGCAAATTGCTATCAGTAAAAGTTGTTTCATGTGAGATTTTAGGCTAATTGACATAGAAAAGATTAAATGTGTGACACCCTTAAACGGAGATTTAACACTTTTAACATAATTTAACTAAAAAAATAGTTTTGATGGGATTGTTAGTAAATCCTATGAAGAAAGGCCTCGAATAAGCGCGTGGGTTCAAAAAATTACGGCGGCGAATTTAACCAAGGAGGGCACGGAGAAGTCGCGGAGAGCACAGAGGGAAAATTCACTTTTTGTGGAGAGCTATTTTTAAACGCATTGGTTGCTCTGCCCTTTTTTTGAAGGAAGATCATTTACTATTTGACGCGGATCAAAACAAAAACTGCCTCACAAAATCTGCGGCTATTGGCCCCTGGTCTTTTAAGGCTGTCCGGAGATCAAGAACGAACCCTTTATTGTCGGTTTTTTTACCTTTTTTTGGCGGAACGACCGTGTTCCCTGGCAGGGTGGTATCATTTACTTTGGTGGCAAACCAACTGACATTTTCATGCGGCAGCGCCACGCCTAATATCATTCCCGGTAGGCCATTGAATGATTCGGGCCCGCCGGGCACCGGGATTTGCGTAGTGTAGAAGGCAACGACATATATCGAATCGAGCATAATGCCGTTTGCCCGGCGGCAATGGTAACCGGCAATATCACGGGTGTCATCAGTGATCTTCCATTTTATTTTGCGCGTACTGTCGGTTATAAGGAACGCATCACCCAACACCATTTTTTGAGCAATGGTCTGCCCCTTGTTCAGGTCGTTGTAAATGATATTGTTTTGCGTGAGCAACGGCATGATCGATATAATAAAGACATTGTTGCTTGCAGGCTCCGACTCAGTGGGCGTAAATAGCGTTTTACTGCCGCTGAACGAAAGCGTACTTTTTAGTACCCTGAACTGGGGCTTGGTTTTTTTATAATTGTCCAATGCCGACGTCATAAAGGCCTCATTGTCCTTATTGATCTCTTTTCCTATCACAACCCAGGCATTGGTCTTTCTTTCGTACTCAATGGTGCCAGATCGGGTGAAATGTGCGTGCTGCGCCCATAGGCTTGTTGTAAAACTTGCCAAAACAGCGAATAGTATAATTGTCTTTTTCATGATGTTATTGTTTAGGCGCCCCTGCGGCCATTTTGGTAAAGTTGTAATTAATGGTCAGCATAAAGTACCGCTTAAGCGTGTTGTTTACGGTTTGCGTTATCAGGTTAGCCTGGGCCACACGTGTAAATCCCGAATTCTCGTTAAACACATCATTTTCCCAGGCCTCTACTGACAAGTTATCATTTTTAAGAAATGTTTTGATGATGAACAGGTTGATAATAGGCTGGCTGAAACTATTGTGGAACGAGGCTGTTGCGGCAGTGTATTGATAGGTGCTGTACGTGCCTACCTGGAATTTAGCGGGCAGGTAAATGGTGCCGTTCATATTGGCCTGGGCGCCCCAGCCGTCGTTATTTACATTGGGCTGCAAGGATGACTCGCTGATGGTATAGGTGGGGCCGGCCTGCAAGCCAAGCTCGATCTTTTTCATTTTAAACATCCCAAGCTGGATCGCCGGATTAAGTACAACAGTTTTCGACATGTTCAGCGAATCGTTGACGTAATTATAAGAGGTATTGCCGTTCATGTTAAAGCCGATGCCGGCGTTGAGGCCATCCAGGCTTTGGATCTTACGGCCAAAGTTTAGCCCGCCATAGAAGTTGGTAGTGGCATGGCCAGGCAGGTTATAGTATTCGCTGACGCTTTGACCTACGCTGTTATAATTAATATGGCTGACGATGGGTTTATCGACGAATGAATAATTACCGTAGAAACCGAAAAATTGATCGGTGAGTACTTTATACGACCGGTAGTTGATGTTGAACGTATTGGTAAATGATGGAGTTAATAATGGGTTGCCCACGATAATGTTAAGCGGATCGCTATTGGACACAATGGGCTGCAATTGTTCCAGTGTAGGCTGCGTTGTGGTGCCGTTATAGGTAAGGGTAAAGCTTTGTTGGGGTGCAAACTGGTATTGGAACCGTGCCTGTGGCGCCCAGTCGATAAAAGTGCGGTCGTTTATAAAGCCGCTAGAATTATCTAACTGGTGAAACTGGTCGTCGGTTACGCGTGTGCCGAAATTAAAGGTCAGTTTTCCTTTTTTATAGTTCAGGATAGCGCCAGCATGATTTAAAAACTGGTTAAAAGTGTAATCGCTGCTCAGGCTGTCAACCGTGTAGCTATTATAACCGCCTGCCCCATTAGCATTGTAGGTATTCCGGTCGGCGCTGGCGTGGTTTACGCCGATGCCATAATTAACCACCAGCTCCAGTTCCTTAGTAAATGGCTCCGTATAGGTAAGATTGGTGTTAAACAGGTTGCTTTGCAGGTTATTGGTTTTTTTTTCGTTGAAATCCTGGGTGCTGTCAACCTGCTTTTGTGCGTTGTAAAAATCGATATTTGATATCAAATAACCATTCGCCTGGCTTTGGCTGTACGACTCGTCTACCAGGAACGACAGTGTGCGCCCCGGTTTATGAAATTTATGAGTGTAAAAAATGCTCCCGTTAAATGCACGCTGGTCAACAATGTTGTTCATCTGGCGGTTGCTGGTGTTTACCAGCTCGTTGTTTAGCGTGTCAGCACCGGTAGAATTGTTTATGGTGGAGATATGTTTTAGTGTTCCGTCCACCGAGATCTTCAGATTTGAGCTGCTATCCAATTTAGTCTCTGTAACAAAGCTCAATTTTTGCCTGAACATGGCGTTATGATAATCCTGGTTGGAACCGCTGTTCAAAATGTCGCCGGGTATGTTATTTTGAGTAACGGTGTTTGTCGAACCGTCGATACTGATATAACCGACCTTATAGTTGGCGTTTAGCGACTGCTTGTCGTCATTCCACTTGTCGCTGAAGTGCACACCGGCTGTTTGCGCCAGCGGAAAGCCCTGCCCGCTGTAGATCCCGCCGAAAACATCCAGGTCGTCGCTGCTTTGGGTATTAATGTTAATGCCGTTATCGGTAAAATCCAGTTGGTCTCCGGTGCCATATTTCTGCTCATCCTGCCAGCTGAGTCCCACCTTGCCGTTATTGCCGATGGTGCCAAAAACGGCAAATTTTTCCTTGCCCTTAAAAGCGTTAAACAGGGCTTCTGCCTGGTAAATCCCTTCCGGCCCGTCCCCAGCCTGGAACTCGCCAAAAGAGCCGGTATTTTTGTCGGCCTTCAGCTTCACATTAATGGTTTTTTCAGTTTTGCCATCATCAATGCCCGTAAAAGCCGCCTGGTCGCTTTTTTTATCGTACAGCTGGATCTTATCCACCATATCGGCCCTGATGTTCCGGGTCACGAGCGTTGGGTCGTCACCAAAGAACTCCTCGCCATCCAGCAGAACCTTGGTCACCGTTTGGCCTTCAGCTGTAATTTTACCATTCTGGTCGACGGTGATGCCCGGCAGTTGTTTGAGCAGGTCTTCCACGTTGGCATTGGGCTGAATAACAAAGGCTTTCGCATTAAACTCGGTGGTGTCGCCCTTTATGGTCATTTGTTTTGCGGTGCCTTTTATCATCACTTCCTTTAACAGCCGCGTTTTCAAGCTCATACTGATGGGGCCAAAATCGTGCACCTTGTTTGCGGAATCGAGGGTAAATGGTTCGGCGTAATCGGCGTAATCGGGGTAGGCTACCAATAAGATGAATTTTCCTTTGCCCAGTCCGTCTATCGAAAACGAACCGTCGGGCGCGGCCAGCGTGAATTTGACCAATATAGAGTCTTTTGCCTGAAATACCGCCACCGACGATGTGCCAAGCTTTACTTTTTCAACACTATCCGCAATGGTACCTTTTACGGAATAGCCGTTTTGTGCACGCGCCGAAACAGCAAAGAGGAATAAAAACAGGCAAAGTAAAATTGTAAGTTTCATCAGGCTAAATCAGGTTTAATCGAAGGTATTATTAAAGTTTTTTATAAGACCGTTGTTATATGTTAAACAATGTTAAAGTTTGTTAATTAGGCAGTTAGCATTTCGACCTGTTTATTTTATAGTCAAAGAAAGCATCTTCCGGTCCACCCGATCCATACAATAGACTGATTTACGAAGGATTTCGTTGCAGGCTGCCGATTTTTATTTTAGAGCATGCAACAAGTCTTGACTTATTGGCTGTATCTTTTTCCTATGATACCGAGACCCTGGCCGCCGCTTATATCGAAATGCAGGCCGAAGTTAGGATCACCTTTGATCCGGTCCCAGTCCATTCCGTCGAAGTTTCCCGGGTAAGCTGATCGATCCAAGTACCTGGACTTTAGCTTTTCGTGAATATCCTCAGCCTGTTTTTTGCCGTTTACCATGAGCGCTGCATTGGTAAGGCTGAAGGACGATAGCTCGCTTTTATTGCTAATGACATTTGCACTCACCAGGTCGGCAATAACACCCGATATGGCAGGCTGCAGATCAATGTCGTACTTCAGCCATAACTGCCTGGCCTTTTCGTATTGTCCCGCCTGCAAGGCCTGTTGCTGTTGCTGCATAAGTTGCAGGCGCTTTTGATTTTGTTCTTTTAAAAAATCCTGTTGCTGTTGTAGCAGTCGTGTGTTTTTCTCATTTTGGTCAGCTGCGAAACGCTGCTGCTGCAATATAAGCTGCCGGTTTTTCCAGGCTATCGTATCCCCATAAGCCGGCCTTAAGTCGCCCGTGGACTTTGGCCCTGGTCTTTCGGGGCGCATGGGGTATGGCGGATGAGCCATCCTATCGGGACTTCCTGCGGTCAGGTCGATAAAAACGCCTCTGCCTTGCATCTGTACCGGGCCATAGTAAAGCCCCCAGCCATCGTGAACGCCGTATTTGGCCTTATACCGCTCCTGCATTTCGTCGGTTTGTTTTTGTCCGTTCACAATAAATTCGGTGTTGCTCAGGCCAAACCATTTAACAGCATCGGCATTTGGAACCACCTTATCGTGCACCAGGCCGGCTATAATGTCCTGCATCTTTTCTAACTCGGCGGCATAGCCTATGCTGTCGTCGTCCATCCGTTTCTGCATCTTCATTGCCTTCATCGCTTTTAGGCCGGGCTCCCCGCGCGACACATATTTATCCTCTAAGGGCAGTTTCATTACTTTAAGGCTGTCCTTTAACATTTGGAGCTTTGTCGCCTGTAAACGCGCCTCAGGCTCCATGGCCTTAAACCCGGCCCTATCTCCCTGGAGTACCCGTCTCTTTTCAGCCAGTTCCCGCTCAATATTTGCAAGCATGTAATCATGGGAGGAGAGTTTATCATCATCAACCTTTATCCCGTTCACTTCCAATGAGATGATCTTGTTGTCTTTCGTTATAAAATGATACTTATTGCCTTTATCGTCCATCGCGCTTATGTCGGTATTGGCCGGGTCGGCGTCGCTGTTTTTAAACAACACGCTGGTAAACGTTATTGTAGTGTCGCGCCCCCGGAATTTGTTCGTATCAGCTTTTGGATGGTAGGCAACTATCCTTGTCACTTCAACCGGCTTCTTTTCGGACCTGTCGTGAACGGTGGAGCTGAAAGCGGCTTTTTCAAACGAAATGTGCATGCGGCCTGCTATGGCGCTCGCCTTAGGCATCACGTTCAGCATCAGCAAAAGCACTAAACCCGCAGCCAGCACCGATTTTTCGGCAATGCTCAGCCGTTTGTTTTCCTGGCTGATCATGCGTTTCAGCCGGTCGCGCAACTGGTTTCCCGAGCCTATGCTCATGGCGTATCGCGCCTGGCTGAACTCGCCATAACCGAACGAAAGCAATGCTTCCAGGTAATTAGCCTTGCGGTTCATGCGGCTGAGCACCATATCGTCGCAGCAGGCCTCGCGCTCGGTACGTATAAGCGATGACAGCCATAATAAGCCGGGGTTAAAGAAGAACACTGTTTCGGCCACACCCTGTAAAATGTTAACCATGTAATCGCGGCGGTGGATATGCGCCAGCTCATGCCATAAAATACCATCCAGTTGTTCGGGTGTAAGCTGAAATGCGATGCCGAGCGGTAATAAGATCATCGGCTTAAGCCAACCCACCGCAACCGGCACCTTCACCAGCTCAGATTGCACCAGGCGGACAACCCGCCTGATGCCGATCTGGCTGCTCAAATGCTCAATCCTCTGTTTAAGTTCTTCGGTAACCGTATGCGTTTTGTAGTTCCTGATGCGCTGGATGTACAACAGTCCGCTCACCATTTTCAGGCTTTTCAATAAAAAGAAAAGCAGCCAAACCATAAAAATGATGCTCATATTCTGGTTCAGAAATTCCTTAGACCGATCTAACAGGCTTTGGCTTGCCGGTGCTGCCGGGCCGTTATAGGCTGCTGCGTTGACTACATTGATGAAGACGTTCGCGTGGTCTGTCGTAATCTTTATCGGAGTATTTGAATGGGCTTCGATGGCATAAGTGATGCCTATCGACACCACAAACAATACCAGCACGGCGCATAGCAGCCGGTAACGCAAAGCGGCGGCCGATTTTCGCGTCAGGCTGATGACAATGCCCGCCAGCAAGGCGATGATCATGCCGATCCACAGCGAGTGTATCAGTGTCCAACAGATGGCTTTGATCTCCTGGCCGGAAAACCATTGGTTTAATATTGAGGCTTCCATATTGCGGGTGTTTTAGTTCTCTATATTTAATTTTTTAACACAATCTTTTATAACGCATCCAAATCGAGATTGAAGGTGCCCAGTGCCACCCCGTGAGTCCTGGCGTTATACCACAATCCATAATTTGGGTCTTTGGAAAGCCTGGCGTTTCCCGGATAGTATTTATCGGCGAACTTTTTTTGTATCTCATCGGGCTGTTTCACCCCGTTTACAACCAATTCCGCATAGGTGAGCTTAAATGTTGACAGGCTGCTTTTATCTTTGATGATATGTTCATTGATGAGATCGTTGGTAACATCCGAGATCATCTTATCCAATGAAGGCGGCGATGGGGGTACCGGTGGTTGTTGTGGTTGTTGCAGTTTATCCAACTGCTGTTTGAAACTTTCCATTTTGGTCCGCCAGTTGTCCCGGGCGGCCTGCGTTTCCCGGGTCAGCCTGACTATGTATTCGTATTTCTGCAGGTCGCTTTCTTTTATTTTTTTGCCGTTGATGCTCATCGACAACAATTTATTATCAGCTGCTACAAAGTGATAATTTTTGCCATGGTTATCCGTTGCATCTACCTTATCGATGCTGGTTGTACCGTCCTTGGCCCGATTGGAATTGATACCAATGTGCACCAGGCTTAAGGTATCCGCCTTGTCGCTGGAACCGCCGGGAGGTGGTGTCGGCGATGCTGGTTTCGCAGGCGGCGGTGGCGGCGGAGCGGGAATATGTCTGAGCATGTGTGCGTACCCTGGCAGGTCGCCCTCATTAATATCCCTGCCATTGATGGTCAGGGCGATCAGTTTATTACGCGACACAACGAATTTGTATTTGTTGTGAGCGGCATCTTCCGCTAAGGCGGTATAATTGGCTTTATCAGATGGCATACCCTCGAAATGAAGGTTGTAGAAATGGATTGTGGTGTCGGCTACCGCAGATAAAGTGAAAGGGTCATGTTCTCCGGCGTTTAGTCTTTTAGCTAAAACCACGCCATCAGCTTTCCCTTTATCGCGAAACATCTTGACCATATATTGATATTTCGGCAGATCGCTGTCCTTTACTTTCCGACCGTTCAGCTCTATTGACAACAACTTATTGCCGGCAACGGTCAAGTGATATGTTTTACCATGAATATCTTCAGCTTTTATATCGGTGACGACAGCCGGAGGGTAATCGCCCTTTTTGTAGGATGTGCTGATGAGACTTATTAGGGAGTCGATTTTACCATGTGAACTGTCAGTCATCTTCACGCTAGTTATCGGATGCATCGCCGCCTGTTGCTTCACAGCATCCGTGTTGATGGTTTTTGGAGCAGCTTTTTCAATCGCAGCATTGGTTAAGTGCCGGACAAATTTTTTGTTTGTTTTCGTGAGCCCGGCAAAAGCAGACAATATGACTATCCCGGTTACCAGGACGACTTTTTCCACTACCCCGAGCCGCTTATTTTCCCGGTTGATCATTCTTTTCAACCGGTCGCGCAGCTGGTTACCCGAGCCGAGGCTCATAGCAAAACCGGATTGCTTAAACTCGCCATAGCCAAAGGAGAGCAGCGCTTCCAGGTAATTAGCCTTGTGGTTCATGCGGCTTAAAACCATGTCGTCGCAGCAGGCCTCGCGTTCGGTGCGGATAAGGGATGAAAGCCAAAGTAAGCCGGGGTTAAAGAAGAATACCGTTTCAACTATGCCTTGCAAAATGTTCACCAGGTAATCGCGGCGGCGGATGTGCGCTAATTCATGCCATAAAATACCATCCAATTGTTGGGGGGTAAGTTGAAACGCAATACCTATCGGTAATAAGATCATCGGTTTAAGCCAGCCCACGGCAACCGGTACCTTCACCAGCTCAGATTGCACCAGGCGGACTACCCGCCTGATGCCGATCTGGCCGGCAAAATGCTCAATCCTATGTTTAAGTTCTTCGGAAACAGTTTGTGTTTTATAATTACGGATACGCTGTATGTGCAGCAGGCCGCTTATCATTTTAAGGCTTTTGAAAATGAAGAACAGCAGCCAGACGAGGAAGATAATATTCGCGTTTTGGTTGAGAAAACCCATTGTGATGTCGACTATACTTCGATTCAATACTGTGCCGACTTGTTGAGAAACCGAAGCACCAGTCCCGATGACGACGGTTACAAGAGGGGCAGCGGGCAGAGACGGCGTTTTGTTTAGGTGGACTTCAATACAGTATGTAGTTCCTATTGAAAAAATAAATAAAACCAGCAGGCCGCACAATAACCGGTAACGCAACGCCGCGCTCGATTTGCGCGTAGTGGCGATGATGATGCCGCATAGCAGCGCAATAACGAGGCCTATCCACAACGAGTGGATCAGCGTCCAGTAGATGGCTTTGAGGGTGGCGTCAGAAATAAACGGCGACCAAAATGAGTTTTGCATAACATTATCAGTTATCGAGTTTCTTAATCAGTTCTTTAAACTCTTCCAGCTCTTCGGCCGACATCTTTTTGTTGCCCAGCAGTTGCATCATCAGGCTGCTCGCGGAGCCGTTGAAGAGGTTATCTACCACGCGATCGAGCAGGTAGCCTTTGGTTTTCCCTTCTTCCACTGCGGCCTTGTAAACGTGGGTCATCTGGCTGGCGTTTTTTGTTACAAAGCCTTTATCGAGCATAATAAGCATCAGTTTTTGGGTGGACATATAATTCACCTCGCGTTTCTGCTCATTCAACTGGTCGTTTACAAACCTTACCGTCGACGGCCCGTACTGCCAGAGTACCTGGAGTATTTCAAGCTCGGATTTGGTAGGCTCGGACTGTGCAGGATTATCTTTTTTTGCTGACTTCATGATCAAACATAAGAAAAAATTCTTACTTGTCAAAGGATTTTGAAAAGAATACTTATAATATGTTGATTTACAGAAAAATAAAATAAGAAAAACTTCTTATGTTGATGCTAAAATTCAAAGGATACGGATTTGACGGATTCTAAACAATTTAGAGCGTCATGGGTTACCATAATGGATGTTGCCGGAATTGCCAGCCAATAAATCTGATAAACTCAATAAACAAATGGAACACAATATTAACGGCCTGATAGGCTACAGTTTGGAGGCCACTGACGGTGAGATCGGTGAGGTGGTCGATTTTTATTTCGACGATGAAACGTGGACGATACGTTACCTCGTTGTGAAAACGGGCGGATGGCTGTCGGGCCGTAAGGTGCTGATTTCGCCTGCCGCCTTGTTGCATACCGGGTTTGGCCCCGGGCTGATACCGGTGAACCTTACGCAGGAACAGGTGAGCACAAGCCCTGATATCGACACCGATAAACCGGTTTCGCGCCAAAAGGAAGCGATGTTAAATAAGCATCATTTTTGGGAAAATTATTGGGGCACCGGCGGATATGGGGGCCAGATGGGTATTTCCAACAGACGGCTCATCCATCTTAAACCCTCCGAAAGAGACCCGGATGAAGACATTCATCTACGCGCCATATCGGAAGTGGACGGTTATGGCATTCATGCCACAGACGGAGAAATCGGGCATGTAAACGACCTGATCGTTGATGATGAGAACTGGCAATTGACCAATCTTGTTGTGGACACGCATGACTGGATTGGTGGAAAAAAAGTATTGATCTCAGTCGATCATATCCAGGCTGTGTCTTTTTTCAATTTACGGGTGAGCCTGGATATTCCGAAAGCGGAGATCGAGCATTCGCGGTTGTATGAGGCGGATGCGTATAATGATTTGTAGGTTAGTCCGGAAGTCAGTAAAGTCCGAAAGTCCGAAAGACGCTGCGACTGTGTTCCGGCAGAAGTAACTTTAGTTATACAGAAGCGCATGTGCGGATGTGCAGATGTGGAAGAGTTTATAGTTCATGGTTCATGGCCGGAGGGAGGGGATATGCAGATATGCAAATGTGCGGATATACAGATGTGGAAGAGTTCATAGCTCATGGCCGGAGGTAGGGATGTGTCGAATCAACAGTCCTTAGCAGTCAATCCTGGTCCATACTTTCGCCCTTCACCTCCACCGCTCACTACTAAAGTTATTTATTATACCGCGTCATGGTAAGCTCGGTACCGATGGTAACAAAGCTTTTAACCATTTCGATGGAGCGATCAATAAGCTCGGGCAGGGCGGGAAGTTCGTCTTTATTGAAACCATCGAGGACGTAATTCACCTGCTGGCCTTTTGGGAAATCATCGCCGACACCAAAACGCAAACGCGCGTATTCGTTATTACCCAGCGTCGCTTCGATGTGCTTCAGGCCGTTATGGCCGGCGGCGCTGCCCTTGGGTTTTAAGCGCAGGGTGCCGAATGGGAGCGCGATATCATCAACCAGGACCAATACATTTTCAACCGGAATTTTTAGCTGCCCCATCCAATAGCCGACAGCTTTACCGGAAAGGTTCATGTAGGTGGTTGGCTTGATGAGAAAGAGATTGCGGCTTTTATACTTCATCTCGGCATAATAAGCCAAGCGCATGCTATAGAACTTGAGGCTTTCCTGGCGCGCCATTTCGTTCAATATCATAAAACCGATGTTATGCCGCGTATCGGCATATTCGGGCCCAATGTTTCCTAAGCCGACGATTAAGTAGTTCATACACCCCCTAACCTCCGCCAGTTGGCGGAGGAATTTTTGAATGTAGCGGTTTAAAACCCATCGCTACGGTTTAATGATGCGAAGATATTATTTTAATGCAAAACAGCGATGAGCATAAACTTACCGCTGTTAATTCTTACTCCCCCTTTAGGGGGCTGGGGGGCAAACAAAACAGCGATAAGTCCGAAACTTACCGCTGTTAAATCTTTAAGCCTTCCTGCTCCCCCTTTAGGGGGCTGGGGGGCGTGGCGATTATTTCTTCGCTGCCGCTGCGTCCTGCTCGGCCTGGCGTAATGCGCGGGAGCTGGTTACAGATACAATGGTATCTTCCCTGGCGTTGGTGATGGTGAGCTTGCTGAATTTAAGATCGCCAACCTTTACCGATTTACCAACTTCGAGCGTGTTTATGCTTACTTCGATGTTATCGATATGGTCCTTTGGTAAGGCCTTCACGCGCAGCTTGCGCAGTTTTTGGACCAGTTTACCACCAGTTTTAACACCGGGAGATGTTCCGGTGAATTTAACCGGGATCTCGATGGTGATCGGCTTTTTCTCGTCAAGAAGTAAAAAGTCGATGTGCAGGAGTTTTTCGGTTAAAGGGTGGAATTGCATGTCCTGGATGATGGCCTGCGATTTTGTACCGGCAATGTCAAGGTTGATGAAATGAACAACCGGTGTATAAACAACGGGTTTCAAATCAGCTGCGGACACTGAAAAATGGGTTTGGGTAGTCCCACCATAAAGTACTGCAGGTACCAGTCCCTGGTAGCGCAGTTCCTTAGCGTCGCGTTTCCCTACGTTCTCTCTTGGAGAACCGCTAATAGCAATTGATTTCATTTTTTTATTTGTTACTTATTTATTTTAGTTCATGGCTCATAGTTCATGGCTCATAGCCGAACTTTTCAACCATTTTTTATTCTTTCCCTTGTTTCATCGAAGATCGTTTTTAATTCATGTAAAATCTGCCATGAACTATCCCGCACGTGCGGGATCAACTATGAACTACCTCAATCCACCCTAAATAACTGGCTTATCGAGCCGTGTTCGTTTACGTTCATTATCGCCTTGGCAAACAGGTCGGCGGTGCTGAGCACCCTGATTTTTTCCGACGGCTGCTTGAGCGGTATGGTATCGGTAACGATTAGTTCTGTCAGCACCGAATTTTCCAAAGTTTCGTAAGCTTTGCCCGACATAACGGGATGCGTACAAACTGCCCTTACACTGCGTGCCCCACGCTCCATGATCAAGGCTGCTGCTTTTGACAGGGTGCCGGCCGTATCGCAGATATCGTCGATCAGTACAATGTCCTGGTCGGTAACATCCCCTATCAGCGTCATAGCCTCTATCTCGTTTGCACGTTTGCGGCGTTTATCGCATATCACCACTTCGGCTTTAAAAAAACTTGCAAACGTACGTGCCCTGTATGATCCGCCCATATCAGGCGATGCAATGGTAAGCGCCTTTAAGCCCAGGCTTTTGATATAGGGTACGAATATGACCGATGCGTCCAAATGGTCAACCGGGATATCGAAAAACCCCTGTATCTGCGCTGCGTGCAGGTCCATCGTCATAATGCGGTTAACGCCCGAAGCCACCAAAATGTTGGCCACCAGTTTGGAGCCGATAGCAACACGGGGTTTGTCTTTCCTGTCCTGCCGGGCTAATCCAAAATACGGGATCACCGCAGTTACATAATGCGCGGATGCCCGGCGGGCGGCATCGGTCATCATCAGCAACTCCACGAGGTTATCAGTAGGCGGGTTGGTGCTTTGGATCAGGTAAACATCACAACCCCGTACCGACTCGTTAAAATGCGGCTGAAACTCACCATCACTAAACCTCGACACGGCCACGTCGCCCAACTCCCTGCCGTAGCAGTTGGCGATTTTTGCGGCCAGGTCTTGTGAGCCTGAACCTGCAAATAATTTAACCGGGTTAAATTGCGAGGGCATGTTTTATTTACGATTTACGAATTCAGATTTACGATTTATTTCGGATTACGATTCGCTTATTAGCAGATCGGATCTGTTTAACTTCTTAAAAAAGAATTTCGGATTCAGATTCCAATTTTATAAAAATCTAAAATCGTAAATCCGAAATCATCACTGTTGCCCGACCAGGATTCGAACCTGGACAAACGGTACCAAAAACCGTCGTACTACCTTTATACTATCAGGCAATCTCCAAACGGAAAGCAGGCTTTCCAAAAAGGAATGCAAATATAGGAGGTTTTTTTGGTAGTGAAAAGAAAAGTTGAATTTAGTGATTGGAGGTTAGAGGTTAGTCCGAAAGTCCGAAAGTCGGAAAGTCCGGAAGTCCGGAAGTCGGAAAGTCCGGAAGTCCGGAAGAAAAAGATATATAGGAAAGTTATCGGTTGGTGGTCGGAGGGGGAATGTCAGCAGTGGCCGTAAGCATTGGCAGTCGAAAGTGTTAACCAGAACGCTCTAAAGTCTGGATAAACACTGCTCAAATCCGGAATTGAGCGGTGATATTTTGTCTTACGTTGAAAATTATAAACATTTTTGTGATGCGTTTACGCCCTCTATAGATCGATCATGCGAAAAACATATTCAATCATTCTTATTCTGATTTTTGGCTTGGGGACCGCTATTGCCCAGCCACTAACCACCAGGCTCGATAGTTTGATAGCCAGTCGCATCAAGGACGTTGCACCCGGCTGCGCTATACTGGTGGCCAAAAATGGAACTATCGTCTACGAAAAGGCATTCGGGATGGCCGATATCGAACTAAATGTGCCTATGCAAAGCAATATGATCTTCAGGCTTGGGTCAACCACCAAACAATATACCGCCATAGCTATTTTGCAGTTGGCCGAACAAGGTAAACTCAGCTTGCAGGATTTCATCCAAAAGTTTATCAAAGACTTTCCCGGCAAGGGACATACCATAACCATAGAGAACTTATTGACCCATACTTCGGGCATAATTGATTACCAGGCCCTTGATTCCAAAGCAGCCAACCAAAACTTTTATTACCGGAAGGACTACGAACCGAAGCAGGTAATAGATCTTTTCAAGGACGAACCGCTGGCATTTGTGCCTGGCAGCAAGTTTAGCTACAGCAATTCAAACTACTTTTTGTTAGGATACATTATTGAACTGGTAAGCGGCGAAACTTATAAGGATTACATGAAAAAAAACATTTTCGACCTTGCGGGGCTAAGCCATACCTATTATGGCGGTTATAAAGAGATCATTCCAAACAGGGTGAACGGTTACGCCAGGTACAACGGTAAATACGAAAACGCTGACTATTTGAGCATGACGATTCCCTATGCTGCAGGTGCCCTGGCCAGCAATGTGGAAGATATGTTCAAATGGCACCAGGCGCTTTACAACGGTAAGCTGGTAAAGAAGGAGACCATTGAAAAAGCCTTTGCACCATTTAAACTCATCGACGGAACCCTGTCAAATTATGGGTATGGCTGGTTTATAAAAGACCTGCAGGGAAGTAAAACGATAGAACACAGCGGCGGCGTCGACGGGTTTCAGAGCGATGAGCTATATTTTCCCGCCGAAGACGTTTTTGTAGCCGCGCTTTACAATTCGCTGAATGAGGGTGGAGATGACGAGAGTTTTATGTATCTGTCAAATGATATTGCCACGCTGGCGATCGGTAAAACGTTGACGAACGAAATAAAGCTCAGTGACAAGTTATTAAAACAATACACCGGTGAGTATGCGCTCGATGCGCAGCATACGGCAATTATCAGCCTGGATAACGGCCGGCTTCAAATTGAGTCGCAATCCGGCGGCCTGCCACGATCGCCTCTCTTCGCGGAGACCGAAAATAAATTTTTGTTGAAGGTTGTAAAAGCCGAAGTTGAATTTGTACGGGATACGGCAGGCAATGTCACCCAGCTAATTGTACATGTGAACGGGCAGGACCAGGTTTGTAAGAAAATAAAATAGTTATTAGGGTATGTATAAATTCATTGCACATGTATGCTTGTTACTATCGTGTTGTACCTGCATTGCGCAATCGCAGCCGGATGACCGGATGGCCAAAGCTATAGATAGTGTGGTTGCACCGCAGTTTGAAGGTAACCAGCCAGGAATATCCATCCTGATCGCCAAGAAAGGACAAGTCGTTTACCAAAGAGCTTTTGGCAGCGCGAATATCGAGTTGAATACACCCATGCAGCCCGATATGGTTTTCAGGATCGGCTCCATCACCAAGCAGTTTACCGCGGTGGCCATTTTGCAATTGGTTGAACAGGGAAAGATTTCGTTACAGGACAGCGTACAGAAATTCATCAAAGACTTCCCGCCAAAAGGTGCGACCATCACCATTGAAAATTTGCTCACCCATACTTCAGGCCTGGTGGACTATACATCCATGAACGACCCCGATCCTTATATTGAAAGAAGGGATTTCACGCCTGAGTTTTTGATCGATTATTTCAAAAAGGAGCCGCTTCAATTTAAGCCGGGAACGAAATACAGCTACTCTAACTCGAATTATCTGCTGCTGGGTTATATCATTCAATTGGTATCCGGGATGCCCTATCATCAATACATGCAGGATATGGTGGTCAAACCTGCAGGGCTTACGCATACGTTGTATGCCGAAGAACCAACAGTTTTACCAGGCAGGGTTGAAGGTTACACCCGAGACCGCGGCTTTTTTGAAAATTGTCCTTATCAAACACTTTCGATTGGTTTCGCCTGCGGCGATCTGTTATCAAACACCGAAGACTTGTACATGTGGAACAATGCGGTCATTAATTACAAACTAATAAGCAAGGAGAGCGTTGCGCGGGCTTTCACACCTTACAAATTAAGCGACGGGACAGGTTCCGACTATGGCTACGGCTGGTTTATCGATACCTTATATGGGAGTTTGTATATCCATCACGAAGGACAAACAAGTGGCTTTATCGCATTGGAAAAGTATTTCCCCCAAGAGGATATTTATGCGGCTATCCTAACCAATGTAAAATCGAGTGAGGATAAAACAGATTTTAGCGAAGGCCGGTTCAAGCTGTTTGAAGAGATCGGGGAGTTGGCTTTAGGGAAGCAATTGGTGAAAGAAGTGAAGGTAAGTGATGCCTTATTGAATCAATATGTCGGCACCTATCAATTGGATACTTTACCTGCTAAACCCCGTGAGAAAAAAGGAGGGCTATTTATCCGGATGGAGAATAAAAAACTGTATGCGACCCTTTCAAATGGTACCGGAAAAGACATGTACCTGTCTCCTTTGTCTGATACCCTGTTTGTATTGCCCGATGTAAAAAGAATTCGCACGACCATCGAGTTTATTATAAAGGATGGAAAAGTGACGGGGCTTTACTGGACTCAGGAACGGAAATACGAGATTAAAAAAGTAAAATAGCTTTCCTAAAATGCTTTAGGATTTCTGCTTGTGTGAAACACTGCTGTTACATTTACCTGGTGAATTTCTTCTTCGATATAATAAACTATCCGGAACGGGAAGCGCTTTAAAAGTGCAAAACGATATTTTTCCGAAAATTGAACTTGAAACTGGTAGGGATTTCTGGCGACGATATCGAGGTATTCGTCAACTTCTCTTATGAATCGCTCGCCTAGTCCGAAGCTGCGCTCTTCGTACCAATCGTATGATTCCTGCAAATCGGCGGTCGCAGTGTCAAAAAGTTCAACAATATAACTCATGATTTCAGAAAGCGCTTCCTGACTTCAGTCCATGGTTCGGATTTTATTTTGCCTGCCTTAAAATCACGTTCCCTTCGCAGAATTTCTTCCTTTTGTGCATCTGACAGTACATCAGATTGATTTGCGGCAGTATAGTCGTACTTATGGCTATTGAGGAAATCGATCAATGTCCTTTCGTCCTGCTCATCGTCAATATTAACAAGAAGTGTTGTCATACTAACAAATTTACAATTTAATCCTCAATCACCACACCCATCGCACAGAATTTGTTGATGCGCTCGGTAACCAGCTCATCCACATTCCGCGCTTGTAGTAATTTTAAATCTTTCAGCAACTGTTTTTTGAGTGTTGCCGCCATAGCAACAGGGTCCTGGTGGGCGCCGCCGAGGGGTTCTTTGATCACACCGTCGATGAGCTTGTTTTTGTACATCTCGGTTGAGGTAAGCTTTAATACTTCGGCCGCCTTTTCCTTGTTTTCCCAGGTTTTCCAGAGGATAGTAGAGCAGTTTTCCGGCGAGATCACAGAATACCAGGAATTTTCGAGCATCATTACTTTATCGCCGATGGCTATGCCCAATGCGCCGCCGGATGCGCCTTCGCCGATGATCACGCAGATCACAGGTACGCGCAGCACCGCCATTTCGAGCAGGTTGCGGGCAATGGCTTCGCCCTGTCCGCGTTCCTCGGCTTCGAGGCCGGGGAATGCGCCGGGGGTATCAATTAAGGTAATAACCGGTTTTCCAAATTTTTCCGCCAGCTTCATTAAGCGCAGCGCTTTGCGGTAGCCTTCGGGGTTGGCCATGCCGAAGTTGCGGTACTGCCGCTCCTTGGTGTTGCGGCCCTTTTGATGACCGATGAACATCGCCGTGTGCCCATTAATGGTCCCAAAACCGCCCACGATGGCTTTGTCGTCGCCAAAAGTGCGGTCGCCGTGCAGCTCGATAAAATCATCGCACATCAGCTCCAGGTACTGCAGGGTATAGGGCCTTTCGGGGTGACGGGATATTTGTACTTTTTGCCAGCCGGTAAGGTTGGCGTATATTTCGTGGCGGGTGGTTTCCAGCTTATTCTCCAGCTCGGCTATCGTGGCCGACATGTCGAGCTTGTTTTTATCTTCAACCTGTTTTACCTTTTCGATCTGCGTTTGCAGGTCGGCAAGGGGTTTTTCAAAGTCAAACGTAATCTTCATATTTTCACCGTTTGCGGGGCGCTAAATTAACGAAAACTAATGTTATTTTTTTATTAGGTTTTAGTGAGGGGAAGATATTCAGCTTTTAAGGACTTTACCGGTTATATCTTATTATCTTGAAATCCTGCAAATCACAGTTCAGACACTCATAGCTTAAAAAATATCTTCTTCTTGTACAAAAAATAACACATTCCCCATTCCAGCCCGAAAACGCAAATAGCAGCAGCGATGGCTTTTATCAATCCACCGGCGCTGAACCAGTTTAATACATGGTCAGAAATAAAGGTGATATACCCGGTGAACCACCTGTCACCCACGATCTCGAAGAAAAGGTAAATAAACAGTGAGTTCATCCCGATGACCAGGAAAAAGGTAAGCCGCTGCCGGTGATCTTTTATGTCTATCCACCAATAGGACAGCGAGAGGAATAGCAAACACCATCCTAAGGATGCGATGGTGAATGAACTGGTGGCGATGCGTTTGATGATGGGCGTGATGTTGAGCCAGTCGAGTCCGAAGCCGATGAGCAGGCAAACCAGCCCCCAGCCAATGAGGTATTGCAGTTTTTGTTTGTTATCGCTTAAGAGCAGCTTGCCCACCAATGCCCCGGCGATGGTATGCGCGGCTGTTGGGATGCAGTTGATGGCCACCCATCCACCGGGATTGATCTTGTTCATCAATAATGTATCGACGTAGTTGCCGAAGTTATGCTGGTCCGTAAAAGGCTGGTCAAAGCCGGGAACGTTGGTAAAGCGGTAAAGCACCTCGGTGAGCAGGAGCAGGCCGATGCAAACGCCGATCTGCGCCAGGTTGCTCCACCTGAAAATCAAAAAAGCCACCAGCGTGGTGAACGACAACTGGGTAAGCACGTCCCACAACTCAAACGACAAACCTTTCGGCCGAACCGCATAATCGAGCACGCCCCAAAAGAACAGCCAGCCACATCGCTTAAGCGTTTTTTTGAACGACTGTCCCCAGGTAACGCCATTTGCCCATTGTTTGTTGAGGGAATAGGCCAGTGCTACGCCGGCCATAAACATAAAGGCGGGTTGCACCAGGTCCCAAAAATGGAGCCCATGCCATGGGTGATGGATAAACTGGATAAACAAATGGTTGGACGGCCGGCCCATCGAATGATCGTACAGGTAACCGTAAAGCCCGGTTGACTCTACTGCGAGCAATACCATGATGAATCCCCTCAGGAAATCAAGTGAAAGCAATCTCCCGGCTGAAGGATTGGAGTCCATAGGCTGGTGTTAATTGGTTAATTGTGATGGAAGTAACAGAACTTGTATAAAGTTATACAAAAAATTACAACAGCCGCCCAATCGGGTCGAAATGTTCGAAGACCCAATCGTCGTGAGGGGCGTCGGCGAGTTCGGCGGTGAGGTCCTGGCCGGCCCAGTGTTCGTAATGCTGGCCCCTCATCCAGAGGCGGCTTTGGGACACGTCATAGATCAATCCCTGGTAGGCTATCCATACCTCGGGTTTGTCCTGGCCATTGCGCAAGGCCAGCTGGGAGCGGGTATAGGTGGGTAGGTGATCCATTTGTTATCAAAGGTAGGTTTTTGAAGCTGAAAGCGGAAAGACCAAAGCTGAAAGCGAAGATGTGAGATGCGCACTATTTCGGAATGCGGAAGGTCGATTGCGGAATTTGAGGAATGAGCAGAAAGCTGAATGACCAAAGCGGAAAGCAGTAAGTGTCTTGTCCTGTGCAGATGCGGATGAAGCCGTAACATGGGGTTAATTGAGCTCCCATTTAGACGGTGGGAAGACAAAAAAATAACGGTAAGTTTATCACTTACCGTTATTAAATATTTAAGCCTTCTTTCTCCCCCTTTAGGGGGTCTGGGGGTTAATTTTCTGCGTACACTGGTTTCGCAATGCCGTTATCATAAGCCTTCAGGCTCTTTTTGAGCAATTTGCGCGCAACGTGGATGCGGGTTTTCACGGTGCCTATGGGTATTTCTAAATGGTCGGCAATTTCGTGGTATTTGTGGCCTTCAAAATACATGGTGAAAGGGATGTAGTAATCACCGGGCAGCCTGTCCAAAGCTTTCTTCAAATCATCCATTACAAACTTGGCTTCGCCCTGGTTTTTGGTAGCGCTGAACACGAGGTTGGGCGAGGATATCTCATCGCTTTTGGTTACAAAGGTGTTCATCTTGATAAACCGGCGGTAGTTGTTGATGAATGTGTTCTTCATGATTGTATATAACCAGCCCTTCAGGTTTGTGCCTTCCTTAAACTTATTGTAGTAAGTAATCGCCTTCAACATCGTGTCCTGGACAAGGTCGTTAGCATCGTCTGCGTCGTGTGTAAAATGCAAGGCGTATGATCTCAATGATGTCGCCTGGCGCAGTACAAGGGTGTTAAACTCAATCTTTGTCATGTCTGTTAAAGTTTTATGTTTAACAGGTATTCAAACATAGTACCACCGAAAAATGTTGGTGAGCAAGGGATAATTAAGGAAATTGCTTGAAATGAGCGGCCAGTGTTGGTGTAATTGTTACACTAATATGACATATAAAGTCTTGTTAATCAATCGATTTATAATGCTATTAAAGCGGAATTAATTTTTTTTTAATGAAACTTTTTAGGGGAGCGAAAAGAGGATTGATGATGCTTTTGCAGTCGAAATGCACTATTAATTAAATTCAACTAGCTAATAATATTCACTTCCCGGTGGAGGGTGACACCGAATTTGGCGTACACACTGTCTACAATTTCGGACGAAAATTGATACACTTCCCGGCCGGTAGCGCCGCCGTGATTCACCAAAACGAGCGCCTGGTTTTTCCATGTGCCGGTATGGCCCACTACTTTTCCCTTCCAGCCGCATTGTTCAATCAGCCATCCGGCCGCCAGCTTTACATTGCCATTTGCAGCCGGGTAATGGACCACACCAGGAAAGGCACTTTGTATAGTATTGAATTGTTCAGGGCTGATCACCGGGTTTTTGAAAAAGCTGCCTGCGTTCCCGATGGTTGAGGGATCGGGCAGTTTGGAAACCCGGATATGCGCCACTACCTTCGATACGTCTTGGACTGTTGGTGCGCTGATGCCGCGGTTTGCCAGCTCCTGCTCTATCGCGCCGTAGCTTAGGTTGAGCTTTGGGATGAGTGACAAAGTAAACTTAACGGACGTGATGATATATTTATCTTTCAGTTCATTTTTAAAAATGCTGTCGCGGTAGCCGAAACGGCAGTCTTCCTTGTTGAATGTTTTAAATGTACATGTGGCCACATCAAAGGCCCGGCAAGTGTGGAATACCTCCTGCAGCTCCACGCCATAAGCCCCTATATTTTGTACCGGCGATGCGCCCACCGAGCCGGGGATGAGGCTCAGGTTTTCGAGCCCGGCATAACCGCGGACCACACAGTAATTTACCAAATCGTTCCAAACCTCGCCGGCGCCGGCCTCCACAAACACGTCGTTATGGCTGATGCGGTGCTCTATACCGCGGATATTGATCCGGATAACAAGCCCGTCGAAATCATCAACCAGCAACATATTACTGCCCCCGCCCAATATTAGTGTTTTGCCGGTTTTCCATTGCGGATCAAGGAATAACTCGGTAAGTTCGTCCGGGTGGCTGATCTCCACGAAATAGCGCGCGCTCGCATCCACGCCGAAGGTGTTGAAGTTTTTTAGCGAAACGTTTTCCTGTATCTGGAGCATGGGGTGGATTGCTTTTGGCGAATTTCGGATTTTTATTGATTTTTAGTGATTTCACCGATTTTATTTTGATTTCACCGATTTTGACGCCTCGCTCAAATAACGCCAGTCTCGCTTCGATAGTGGTACGGAGAGGCTTTATTGGTGATAACACCAACAAAGGCGAAAGAAAAAAGCATTAAATGACGGTAAAAAAACATTCTTCTTTATCATTCAGTATTTCAATGAACTAATTATCAGCCATTTGCAATTATTTTCCGAAGAAAAACAGCCCATTATTGATGGTGTTCTGCTTGTGGTTGATGGTGATTTGCTTGTGGTTACTAGTGGCTCCTTCGCCAAATTGATGCTCACATTTACAGGCGATGGTACAAATAGCTATTTTTTACCGCGGAAATCACGGAGGGGGCACGGAGGCCGCAGAAGTTTTGTCCTTTTACCAATCACGGACAACTAATTAACCGTGATGATGTGCTTTTCTCATTGCACAACAAATACTATTTCTGACGAACACTACATATGTCAAAGAACGAATTATAAAACATCTTTTACCATTCCTGATTCAACCAGGTAGGGATTTGACTTCCTGATAGCTATCGGGATACAGATCCCTGACTTCGCGAATAGGCGTGCTTTTTATTAAAGCATTCCGGAATCCCATGTAAATATGGGGTGCGTTTATGGAAAAAAGAAATCGGGTTTTCGTAAGATTACTCTCAGTGTAAGCTTAGCTTACTCGTAGTGTTACGTCACGAATATTTGTTGGCGGGCTTAATGCGTTAATTACGTGTGAATTGAGCGGGCAAAAGCATTATTTTTTACACTTTTAT